>NZ_JBFTKI010000003.1:0-348001 GCF_056395875.1 Arthrobacter sp. 05T45
CCACGGTTGATCGGGTTTATCACCGCCTACGCCTCCGGGACACAGCGGCCCGGTTCGTCCAACGTGAACTTCCTCGCCGGCCAGACAGTCGCGAACTCCGTCACCGTACCGGTCGGCGCCGACGGCAAGGTCACCTTGTTCAACCGCTCYTACGGCACCACGCATCTCATTGCCGACGTCTCCGGCTATTACCTGCCCGGGGCATCCAGAAACTCGGCTCTCACCTGGGGCGACAACCGCTTCAGCCAGCTCGGCAACGGCACGACGCCCTACCGTTCCACCCCGGCTGCCGTGAGCGGGCTGAGGGGAGTCAAAGTCCTTGCAGGGGCCGGGGGTACGAGTTACGCGCTGCTGTCCGACGGGACCCTGCGTGCGTGGGGCTCGAACGAGTACGGCCAGCTCGGCAACGGCACCACCAGCAGCAGCACAACGCCTGTCCAGGTCAGCGGCCTCACCGGCGTAACGTCCATCGCCGCCGACTGGTCCACGGCCTATGCGCTTCTGAAGGACGGGACCGTTCGATCCTGGGGTTCCAACACGAGTGGCGAGCTCGGCAACGGCTCGGTCTACGCGAGCAGCAGTCCCGTCCAGGTCAAGGGCCTCACCGGCGTTACCGCCCTCACCGCAGGCTCCGGCGCCGCCTACGCGCAGCTAAAGGACGGGACCGTCCGGTCCTGGGGCTACAACTGGGGCGGCCAGCTCGGCAACGGCACCACCGCCAACAGCTACGTGCCCGTCCAGGTCAAAGGGCTCACCGGTGTAAGGTCCATCGCTGTCGGGTCGTCCACGGCCTACGCGCTGCTGAACGACGGAACCGTTCGCGCCTGGGGGTTCGACAACGGGGGCCAGCTCGGCAACGGCGGCGGCGCAGACGACGGCCGCACTCCGGTCCAGGTCCAGGGCCTCACCGGGGTCACGACGCTCACGGCTGACGGTGGAGTCACCTACGCGCTGCTGAAAGACGGGACCGTCCGTGCCTGGGGCTATGGCTCGAGCGGCCAGCTCGGCAACGGCACCACCGGCAACAGCAACGTTCCCGTCCAAGTCAAAGGACTCAACGCGGTCGCTTCCATCACGGCCGGAGGAGGTACTGCCTACGCGCGGCTGTTGGACGGGACGGTCCGTGCCTGGGGCGGCAACTGGTACGGCCAGCTCGGCAACGGCACCACCGGCGACAGCAACGTGCCAGTCCAGGTCGACGGGCTCACCGGCGTTAGCGCCGTCACTGCCGCCATCGGCACCGCATACGCGCTGCTAAACGACGGGACAATCCGCGCCTGGGGCGGTAACCGAGTCGGCCAGCTCGGCAACGGCACCCACGCCGACCGCAACATCCCCGGCCCGGTCAAGACGATCTCCGGCGCCACCTCCATCACCGCCACTGCGTTCTCGGTCTTCACTCTGCTCGCGGACGGGACTGTCCGTGCCTGGGGCGACAACTACGACCGGCAGCTCGGCGTCAGTGGCACAGCGCCGTTTAGCAGCTTGCCTGTGGGCATTTCGGGGTTGTCGGGTGTGGCCATGGCCGCACAGGGCGCCGCTACCAAATATGCACTCCTGGCTGACGGCACAGTCTGGGCGTGGGGCAGCAACTCGAACGGCCAGCTCGGCAGCGGCATGGCCATCTACGACTCGAGTGTTCCGGTCCGGGTCCGGGGCATCACGGGAGCCGTGTCGGTCATGGCGGACGGCGGCACTGCCTATGCGCTGCTGGCGGACGGGACCGTCCTGGCGTGGGGAGAGAACTCCAGGGGCCAGCTCGGCAACGGCACAACGACCGACAGCAGCACGCCCGTCCCGGTTCAGGGCCTGGCCGGCGTCAGCTCCATCACGGCGAGCAACGGCACCGCCTACGCGCGGCTGTTGGACGGAACCGTCCGCGCGTGGGGCGGCAATCAATTCGGCCAGCTCGGCGACGGCACGACGGACCGCCGCAGCATCCCCGTCCAGGCCAAGGGTCTCAGCGGGGTGACGTCGTTGAAGGTCAGCCTGTCAGAGTATGTGGTGGTCTATGCGGTGCTGGGCGACGGTACCGTCCGCGCCTGGGGGAGCGGCACTTCCGGTGAGCTCGGCACTGGCACGATGACCGACAGCACAGTGCCGGTCCAGGTCGCCGGCCTCGCCGGCGTGGCCTCCATCGCGACGGGCAAAGGCACCGCCTACGCACTGCTGAAGGACGGAACGGTCCGCGTCTGGGGCAGCGGCGGGTACGGCCAGCTCGGCAACGGCACCAACGACGACGCCAGCACGCCTATCCCGGTCAAGGGCATTATTGGGGCCACCTCCATCGCGGCAGGAGAGTCCGCCGCCTACGCGCTGCTGCGCGACGGCACCGTTCGCGCCTGGGGCAACAATAGGCTCGGCGAGCTCGGTGACGGCACCACCAGCTACACCGGTGCCCCCGTCCAGGTCAAAGGACTTACGGGCGTGACATCCATCACGGTCAACGGACGCGCAATATTCGCTTTGATGAGCGACAAATCCGTCCGGGCCTGGGGTGCCGGCCCCCATGGGCAGCTCGGCAACGGCGCCACTGCCGGCACGAGCACGCCCGTCGAGGTCCCCGGCCTCATTGGTGTTGCGAGCCTCTGGCCCTAGGTGAAGCCGCCACGGACGTTGCCAACGGCCGGCCGCCGTCGGCGGTCTGGTCGCAGATTCGCGCAGAGCCTAGAATCGGGCTAGGCGCACCGGGCCAAGGCACCGGCCGGACACGCCCGCCGGAGATCACGTCCATGTTCCAGCGGTGCCGATAGGGGAGGCCCGCCATGGCAGTCATCAACAGGACCATCAGTTCGCTGCCGCGGGAACGCGCGTCCCGCGGGGAGTCCTGACCGCCATGGACACCATGGGAAAACTTGAAACGGAACAAAAGTACGACGCCGGGACCTCTGCGGCGCTGCCGGATCTGCAGGAAATCGAGGGTGTGGACCACGTCGCGGAGCCTGTGACGGATCAGCTTGAGGCTGTGTACTTCGATACTCCGGCCCTGGTCCTCGCGGCACGGCGCATTACCCTGCGGCGCCGCACGGGCGGGGCGGACGAGGGCTGGCACCTCAAGCTTCCCGCCGGGGCGGACCAGCGGGAGGAGATCCATGCGCCGCTGGGGCAGCCGGAGACCGTTCCGGAAGAACTGTCCGACCATCTGCAGGTCCTCATCCGGGGCGACGAACTCGTGCCCGTCGCCCGGCTGAGTACGCGGCGCACCACCTACCGGCTTTACGGGCCGGGCGGTGAGCATTTGGCCGACTTCGCCGACGACCACGTTCACGCCGAGGCCCTGCGGCCGCCGGGGCCGGCCGTCGACTGGCGTGAATGGGAGCTCGAACTCGTCCACGGTACAGCGGGGCTCTTTGAGGCTGCCGCCGCGACTCTGACGTCTACCGGAGCCGGCCACTCCGCTTATCCTTCCAAGATCGCCCGTGCCCTGGGCGATGCCTGGCCGGCCGAGTTCAGTCCCCGGACTCCAAAGCCCCGGAAGAAGGGACCGGCGGTCGACGTCGTGACCGCCTATTTAGACGCGCGGATTGGCGACTTCATCGCCAATGATCCGGGTGTGCGGATTGGCACACCGGATTCCGTCCACAAGATGCGGTCCGCGACCCGCCGGGCGCGCTCCGCCCTGGCCACCTACCGCAAACTCTTCAAACGCTCAGCGGTGCGGGAACTCCAGGCTGAACTGAAGTGGCTGGGCCAGATCCTGGGTCCGGCCCGCGATGCCGAAGTCATGCTGGAGCGGCTTCGCCAGCACATCCTGGAGCTCCCGGAAGAACAGAGGTCCGGCCTCTTGGCCCAGATGATCGATCAGGAGCTGGTCGCAGCCCACGACGCAGGCTACAGAAACGTCCTGGAGACCCTCCGGACCGGCCGCTACTTCCGTCTCCTGGGCTCCCTGGAGGACTTCCGGGACCACCCGCCTGCCAAGCCACGCGCCTTCCGGCCCGCGCGCAAGGTGACGGCCAAGCTGGTCAACAAGGCCGCAAAGCGGGTGGAGCGTGCCCGGAAGGCCGTCAAAGGCTCGGCCGACACGGCCGCGCGCGACACAGCGCTGCACGAGGTCCGAAAAGACGCCAAGCGCCTCCGCCACGCGGGTGAGTCGGTCTTGGAGATCCACGGCAAGCGCGCCGCCAAACTCACCAAAGCGGCCGGACGGCTCCAGACAGTGCTCGGCGACCATCAGGACAGCGTCATGGCGACCGCCCTCCTGCGCAGACTCGCGGCCACCCCGGACCGGCCCGCCGATACCGACCTCGGCTTCGAGGGTTTGCTGGAGATGGAAGAACGCATTGCCCGGAAGACGGAGAACAAAGCCCGCAAGGCAGGGAAGAAGCTTCGCCGCTTGCGGCTGCGACCCTGATCCTGGACGCGTCGAGCGTCGAGTGCTGCATCGCCGTCGATGAAGCTGAGGACCTCGCGGCCGTGTTCGTCCATGCCCAGTGCCTGGGGGGACCTCAGCGCCGCCAGCATTACTTTGTGCCCTCCGAAGATGGACCGTGACGTTCCACCGCCAGCGGGCGCATCCGTGTCAGGATCAGTCATGACCGACCGCCTGATGCTCCTCGACACCGCGTCGCTGTACTTTCGCGCGTTCTACGGCGTGCCCGACACGATCCGCCGCGCCGACGGCACCCCGGTAAACGCTGTTCGCGGGCTGCTCGACATGATCGCACGGCTCACCACCGACTACGGTGCGACGCATCTCGTCGCGTGCTGGGACGACGATTGGCGCCCGCAGTGGCGGGTAGACCTCATCCCGAGCTACAAGGCGCATCGGGTCGCCGAGGAGGTGGCAGGCGCCCCCGATGTGGAGGTGGTGCCGGACGCGCTCGAGGCGCAGATTCCGATGATCCGCCGCGTGCTCGAGCTCGCCGGCATCGCCGTCGTCGGGGCTGCCGACCACGAGGCCGACGACGTCATCGGCACCTACGCCAGCCACGCCGAGCTTCCGGTCGACGTGGTGACGGGCGACCGCGACCTCTTCCAGATCGTCGACGACGCCCGTCAGGTGCGGGTGGTCTACACCGCGCGCGGCATGAAGAACCTCGAAGTCCTGACCGACGCCGACGTCGTCGGCAAGTACCGTGTGCTGCCCGTGCAGTATGCCGACTACGCGACCCTGCGCGGCGACACCTCCGACGGGCTGCCAGGCGTCGCCGGCATCGGGGAGAAGACCGCCGCGTCGCTGCTCGGCGAGTACGGCACGCTCGACGGGCTGCTCGCGGCTGCCGCGGACGCAGGGAGCGGGCTGTCCACCGCAGTGCGGTCCAAACTCGCCGCGGCGGCGGACTACCTCACGGTCGCGCCCACCGTCGTGAAGATCGTGCGAGACCTGGAACTGCCGACGCTTGAGGAGGCAGGCGCGCAGTTGCGCCCTGTCTCCGGCGGTTCGCGGGCCGAGCTTGAGCGTCTCGCCACAGAATGGAACCTCGGCGGTTCGGTCAGCCGGCTCCTTGAGGCATTCGACCTGCGTCGCTAGGGAAGTCCCTGGGGTGTGTGGGCAAATGCCGGGGCGAAGGCGCGATCCGGACCGCACCTCCGCCCTCCGGCGGCCTGTTTTCAGTGTTTCTTGAAAGCGTCCTTGACCTTTTCGCCGGCCTGCTTCAGGTCTGCTTTGACCTGATGGCTCTTGCCCTCGGCCTTCATCTTGTCGTCGCCGGTGGCTTTGCCGGCCGCCTCTTTGCCTTTGCCGTGGAGTTTCTCGGCGGCATTGTGGATCTTGTCACTCAGGCCCATGATGAACCTCCTTATTTATGTCGCCCCCGCGACGTGAATGCCATGGAGGCCACACTTAATTGTAGGGACGGAACCGTGGAAAGCGGGGGCCATTTGGGTTGGTCCGGGCCATTCCCGGCGTCGGGACAACAATCCAGGTCAGGCGATCACGGTTCCAGAATACAAATGCCGCCATCCGGAGTTATTCGGGCACGGACCATTGGCAGCGGTGGCAGTGCGCCGGCAGAAGCGGCGGTGTTAGTCGGCAAGAATGCGGTAGAGCGCGCGGCGGGCGTCATCGATTACCGTCATTGCGGCACTGCGTTGTTCCTCGGTTGCCGAGAAGCGGAATTGGTGGATGACTCCCATGAGTTTTCCGACGCTTTGGTGAAACGCCGGCCCGGATCCCTCCGGGTCGGTGTTCCAGGCGTTCCCCAGCTCCTCGGCGTGATCGGCCACGTAGGCCTTGCCCGCATCGGTGAGGGTGAACTCGGTGCGGCGGCCATCGCCTACGGGCGCAATGAGCTCTTCATCGACGAGCTGCTGGAGCGTCGGGTAGACGGACCCCGGGCTCGGACGCCAGGCGCCCGAGGTTTTTTCCGCAATGGTCTTGATCAGCCCGTAGCCGTTGGACGGTGATTCGGCCAAGAGGGACAGAATCGCCGAACGAACATCGCCCCTGCTGGCCCGCCGCGACCCGCCGGGGCCAAAACCCGGTCCGAAGCCCGGTCCGAACCCGCGGCCCGGTCCGAAACCACCGTGTCCGTGGGGGCCGCGGCGGCTCCTGCCGCGCCCGAAGCGTGCCTGGGCGGGTCCGCCGTCCGTGAATTTTTCGTCATGCATGCCTTTCATAGCGGCATCGACCTTCCCAATCAGTTGAAATCAATAATGGTCGCCGATTGTTCGGCGATAATTAACGATATATCGGTGAGTATCGGCGGTCAAGAGTCGATTCACCCCGGCGTCCGCTGACTCACGGACGCTGCCAGCCGCTGCCGTACAGGTCACGGATACAGCAGGTCATCGAGCAGCCGTTGCACATGCTCGGGCCGTTCGATGTTCGCGAAGTGGCCGCAATGCGGGAGTGTCACCATCTGGACGCGTGGGATTATCGCGGCCAGCCGGAGCAGGTCGGAGGGTGGAGTGAACACATCGCTGTCCCCGCGGATCGCCAGCACTGGACACAAAATGCCCCGCCACTGGCCAAAATCGTAGTGCGCCGCGGCCCGGGCTGCCGCGGAGAAACATGCCGGCCGGGCGTCCTCGCCAAGCCCTCTAAGCACCCCCGCGGAGATGGATGCGGGTTCTGCGAAAAACGGGGACAACAGCGGCCGCATCACGGCGGTAGACCCGATTGCACGGACCAGCGCGGGCCCTGCCGGGCCGAGGGCTGCTGCGGCGCGCATGGCCAGCAGCATGCCCAGAAACATCGGGAACCGGAACAGGCTGCGCAGTGGCTTGCCGGCCGCTTCGGACACGCCGAACGTGGTCGCCGAAATCGCGGTCACGCTGGCGGTCCGCCCGGGCCACGCCGCGGCGATGTGCAATGCCAGGAAGCCTCCCATGGAGTGGCCCACCAGGTTCCACCTCCGGTAGCCGAGCGAGGTCAAAGTACCGGTGACGGCGCGTGCCATCGCTTCGATGCTCAAATTCGCCATCCGGGCGTCCTGCGTGGACTCGCCCCAGCCCGGCAGGTCTATCAGCACCCGGTCATGTGCCGCTGCCGGGTGAAGAAGCTCCCGGAAGGACGTCCAGGAGCCCGCGGCGCCGTGGAGGTAGACATCCGCCGTCCCGGATACGGCGTGCGGGCCTCCGGTGCCTTCCTGGACATGCACCGTGCAGGGGCCCAGCTCCGTGGCAAGGGTGCGCCGCCGCAGCGTGGCAGCCCCCGTACTTGCGGTTTCCTGCTGAACACCCATGGTCACCTTCTGTTCGTGGTCTTTGAAGGTGATTCGGAGCGGCGGGGGTGCAGGACCGGACGCGAGGCTCGAGGCGGTGGAGGCCGGTGCGGATCAGGGCCTCCGAGGCCGCCGTTATCCGTGGCTCGGGGGAGGCGGTGGTCCGGCCGTCGCGGCCTGGCCGAACGTGGGGACCGTTGTCACGGATCCCACGTTCGGGAGTGCGTGGCGGGTGGCGTGCTCGATTTCGTCGTGGATTGTGGCAAGTTCGCCCAGGTCGGTGATCGTGGTCAGGGGGATGGAGACCTCGACGTGAAGCCGGTGGCCGGACCAGCGCAGCCGGGATGTTGCGCCCGCGGGGGCGTGGGCAGTGACAACCGCCGCCAGGCGTTCCGTAAGGTTCGGGTCCACGCCGTCCATGAGCCTGCGCCCGATGTCGCGAATGGTTCCCCAGAGGAGCACGGCGATGGCTGCGGAGATGAGCAGGCCCACGATCGGATCTGCAAGCGGAAATCCGAGCCATATGCCGATGACTCCGGCGACGACGGCCAGCGAGGTGAAGCCGTCGGTGCGGGCATGAATGCCATCGGCGACGAGCGCGGCGGACCCGATCCGCCGTCCCACGCGGATCCTGTAGATCGCGACCAGTTCGTTGCCGGCAAAGCCCACGAGGCCGGCGGCGAGCACCCAGCCCAGGTTCTGGACGGGTTGGGGTTCGAAGAAGCGCCGGATGGATTCGACGGCGGCCACCACGGCGGAGAGCGCGATCATCGCCACAATGAACAGCCCTGCGAGGTCCTCGGCGCGGCCGAAACCGTAGGTGTACGTCCGGGTCGCGCGGCGGCGTCCGAGCAGAAAGGCGATCCACAGCGGAACGGCGGTCAGGGCATCGGAAAAATTGTGGACCGTGTCCGCCAGCAACGCCACGGAGCCACTGATGAGGACGATGACCAGCTGGAACAGCGACGTGGCCCCCAGTCCGAGCAGGGAGACCTTGACGGCGCGAATGCCCTGGGAACTTGTCTCCAGGACGGAGTCGATCGAGTCGGCCGAGTCATGGGAGTGGGGCACGAAGAGCTCCTGCAGCCACCCCTTGAAACCGGTCGCGTGGACATGGCCGTGCGGGCCGTGGTCGTGGTGATGGCCGTCGTCGTGGGCATGTCCGTGCGCGTGCGGGTGGACATCGTGGCCGGGGTGCGGGGGCCGGTTCATGCGCCGGCCTCCCTTGTGGGGCTGTGCGGGGCTGTGCTGTGATGCGGGGCCGTGCCGAGGGTGTGTTCGGCCTGGTGGATGGCGTCGGCCACGAGCTGCCAGGCGTGCCCGTCCTGCAGGCGGTAGTAGACCTTGGTGCCTTCCTGGCGGGTGGCGACCATGCGCGCCAGCCGCATCTTGGCCAGATGCTGGGAGACCGCAGCCGCCGATTTCCCGGCCTTTTCGGCCAGCACGTTGACGGGCAGTTCACCGTGGCGCAGGGCCAGGATGAGCCTGACCCGGGTGGCGTCGGCCAGCATGGCAAACACCTCCACGGCCAGCTCGACGTACTGGCTGTCCGCGGTGAGCGCGCAAGCCTCATTATCTGCATTCATACGCAGATACTTACATATAACCCCGCTCCACTCAAGACGATCGAATCAACGGGATACCGTTAGTGGCCATCAGGACGATTCCGGCGCGTCCGGATGCCGAAGGCTCAACTGCTTGGCGTGGAAGTCGAAATGAAGCGTGGGGTAGGCGTAAACATCGTTGAGCGTCATCAGCGGCGTGAAGAAGGGGTCCCACCTGTCGGGGAACGGCATCGACCTGGCGAGGGACTGCGGGTTCTCATGTTCGAGCCGGCGGGAGAGCGCGGCGATGGTTTTATCCAGTTTCCGGCTCATCCTGCGCCTGTTGTAGACGAGGGCGGCGGCCCGGGAGCCCCAGTAGTTCACCACATCAAAAGGACCGGTGCCCGCGTTGAGGACAGCAGCGAATGCCCGGCCCGCCGGGCGGGGGAGCCGGCTGACGACGTGGACCAGCGGAAGCAAGGCGCGGACCACCATGTAGCCGAAGACCATGTGGAAGAGCAGTTCCTCGTTGGTCCAGCGGGTGCCCGTACTTTTGCGGCCGAGGTCCTTGGGCGCCGCGTCCTGCAGCAGGGCGTCGAGGTGGCGGCGGGCGCGGCTGTACCCGGCCAGGATCTCTTCCTTCGTCGGGTCCACGATGTGCACTCCGGTGTCGCGGGCCCGGTCAGTTTCCAGCCAGCTCCGCATGCAGTTTCCGGACCCGGGCCATGATGTCGTCCCGGACCAGGCGCATGCGCTCCATGCCTTCGATGCCGCGTTCGGAGGGCTCGTCCGTATCCCAGAACTCGAGCCGCTGGCCCTCGCGGGGCTCGACCTTAGCCTGGTTGCCCAAGACGATGACGACGTCGGCCGCGTCCAGGACCTCGTCGGTGACGGGCTTGGGGTATTCGCCGGTGATGCCGATGCCGAGTTCATTCAGAGACTCCACGGCCTGGGGGTTCAGCGACTGACCGGGCTTGGTCCCGGCGGAGTGCACCGTGACGCTCCCATCGGCCAGATGGTTCATCAAACCTGCGGCGAGCTGGGACTTTCCGCCGTTCTTGCTGCAAACGAACAGGACGGTGGGCGTTTTCGTGGTCTCGGTCATGCGTTTGATTCTTCCTTCTCTGAGCTGGGTTGGTGGAGCAGTGATGCGGCCGGTCGGTCTTCGCCGGAGCGTCCGTGGGACAGTCCGGTGGGGAAGCCGACGAGCACCGGCTCGGGAGCGGCGCAGCACGAGGACTCTGATGCGGTGGCGGCGGCCGCCGGAACGTCGCAGCTGGTGCCGGCGTCGGAGGAGCAGACGCCGGTTTCGGGGAGTTCGAGCTGGACGGTGTCCGCGGCCTCGCGGTCGCCGGCCAGGGCCGCGGCGACGGAGCGGACCTGTTCGTAGCCGGTGGCGAGCAGGAATGTTGGCGCACGGCCGTAGGACTTCATGCCGACGATGTAGAAGTCCTTGTCCGGGTGGGCCAGGAGCCTGGCGCCGTGCGGTGCAACAGTGCCGCAGGAGTGGAACTCCGGATCGATGAGCGGGCCGAGCTCCACGGGTGCTTCGACGGCCGGGTCGAGGTTCAGGCGGAGTTCGCGCAGGATGTCCAGGTCCGGGCGGAAGCCGGTGCAGGGGACGACGACGTCGGCCTCGAGGGTGCGTCCGTCAACGGATTCCACGGTCACGCCGGAATCCAGGGCTTTGAGGGAAGCAATGCCGAAACCGCTGTGCAGTTCGATGGTCCCGGCCTCGACGAGGCGGCGCAGGCGGGCACCGAGCTGGCCGCGGGCGGGCAGCCCGTCAGCGTCGCCGCCGCCGTAGACTTTCTCGGCGGACGCGCCGCGGACCGCCCAGAGGATCCGGGTGCCCGGTTCGTCCTTGGCCAGGTCCGCGAGGCTGATCAGGGTGTTGGCGGCGGAGTGGCCGGCGCCGACGACCAGGACACGGCGTCCGGCGAAAGCGCCACGGTCACGGCCCGTCACGTCAGGGAGCGGCGAGGAGATCCGGTCCGCGGCGGAGTCCTCGCCGATGGCGGTAAGCCCGGAGGTCCCCAGCGGGTTGCGGGTGGACCAGGTGCCCGAGGCGTCAATGACCCCGGCCACGGTGTGGTCGCGGGTTCCCCCGTCCTGGTGCTGGACGCGGACGACGAACGGTGTGATCTCGCGGTTACGGGTGTGGGTCTTGTCCATGCCTGTGCGGGTGACGGCGATGACTCTGGCGCCGGTCTGCAGCCGGGAGCTGATGGCCGGGAGCGCGGCCAGCGGGGCCAGGTACCGATCGATGAGTTCCCCGCCGTAGGGCAGCGCGGTGGGCCGGGGCGCCTCCCAGCCAGCGGCTTCGAGCAGGCGAACGGCGGCGGCATCGATGTTGAACCGCCACGGTGAGAACAGCCGGATGTGGCGCCACTGCTCGATCGCGGCGCCGGCGGAGGGGCCGGCTTCGAAGATCAGCGGTTCGAGTCCGCGTTCGATCAGGTGGGCCGCGGCGGCCAGTCCCACGGGGCCGGCGCCGATCACGGCAACGGGAAGGTTCTTCGTCAAATCCATGGGTGTCCTCTTTCATCCGTTGTGGTGTTGCGGTTGTTTTCGGTTGGCCCTGCCGGCCGGGGTTGGGCCGGCAGGCGCCGGTGTTGGGTTAGCAGCAGTCCTGATCCTCGTCGTCGCAGCATCCGTCGCTGCAGCATCCGGTGTTCATTCAGCTCACCCCCTCTCCGTCCTCTGTCAGACGTGTGGTGCTGGCCCTTACTTGGCGGCAGGGGTCAGGGACTCGATCAGGTCCTCGATGCGGGTCTTGATCTCGTCGCGGATCGGGCGTACGGCTTCCACGCCCTGGCCTGCCGGATCCTCCAGGACCCAGTCCTCGTAGCGCTTGCCGGGGAAGTAGGGGCATTCGTCGCCGCAGCCCATCGTGATCACGACGTCGGATTCCTTCACGGCCTCCGTGGTGAGGATCTTCGGGATTTCGGCGGACATGTCGATGCCGAGCTCCGCCATGGCCTCCACGGCTGCCGGGTTGACCTTGTCCGCGGGCTGGGATCCGGCGGAGCGGACCTCGATCCGGCCCTCCCCGAGGGTGGTGAGGAAGGCGGCGGCCATCTGGGAGCGGCCGGCGTTGTGGACGCAGACGAAGAGGACGGAGGGCTTCTTGGCGGTTTCTGTGCTCACGGGGTTTCTCCTGGAATCAATGAGGTGAGTGGGCGATACAGTCTGGAGTCTTGCGCCCGGTTTGAAACTCTCAACCGAACATTGATGATGATCGATATAGAGAGTATCGGGCTATAGATTGATGAATGTCAATATTTGTTTTCGGCGGATTTCTGCGACGGACCTAGGCGGCGGTTACGCGGGGTGCAAGGTCATTGATGCGGCGGGTGATGTCGTTGAACGCCATGTCGAAAGCTTCTTTGGTGCCCGGGCGCAGCGGGTCCGGCACCGACCAGTGGATTCCAGCCAATCCGGGCAGTTCCTCGTGGGCCTTGTCGCAGACGGTCACGATGAAGTCGCCCTCGTCTGCCACCTGCTCCAGCCTGCGCGGAGGAAGCTCTGGGAGGTCCAGGCCATGACGGCGGGCGACGTCGATAGCGCCTTGGGCGATGCGGTCTGCGGGATGCGTTCCCGCCGACGTCGAGGGAATTTCACTGACCTGCTGCCAGAGAGCAACGGCCAGTTGGGACCTGGCGCTGTTTCGTGTGCAGACAAACAGGACGCGGCGCGCCCCGTGTTCGGCCCCCGGCACCAGGCCCTGCAGGGCGCCGGCAGCAAGCCGGATATAGCTGCGGCGCCTGTCGGCTTCGGAGCGGTGGCGGGTTGCCAGTCCGGCATCTTCCAGCGTGCGCAAATGGTGGGACAGCAGATTCGACGGCATCCCCAGCTCCGCCTGCAGCTCCGTCGGGGAGAAGTCCCCGAGGGTCAGCAGATCAACGATGCGCAGCCGCGCAGGATCGCCGAGGGCTGCGTGCCTGGCTGCCCGCGCCCGAAAGCCCTCTGCTGCCTCAATATTCATTGGTTCAATTTTGACTGAGCTAATTCTTTCGGTCAAGCTGTTGCCATGATTTCCAACCAGCCGCCGCTGTGGCGCCGCGCCATCGCCGAACTGCTCGGTACCAGCCTGCTCGTGGCCATCGTCGTCGGCTCCGGGATCGCCGCGCAGCAGCTCTCACCCAGTGACGTTGGCCTGCAGCTGCTGCAGAACAGCACCGCCACAGTGCTGGGCCTGACGGTGCTGATCCTGGTGCTCGGGCCTGTGAGCGGCGCGCATTTCAACCCCGTGGTCTCCCTCGCCGACTGGATCCTGGGCCGCCGCGCCGGTACCGGCCTGACCCTGCCGGAGCTGGGCACCTATGTGGTTGCCCAGACCGTGGGTGCGGTCAGCGGCAGTATGGTCGCGAACGCCATGTTTGAGGTGGGCACCTCCATCTCGTCCAAGGAGCGCGCAACACCGGGGCATCTCCTGGGTGAAGTTGTCGCCACTGCGGGACTGGTCCTGCTGATCTTCGCCTTGGCTGCCACCTCCCGCGGCGTCCTTGCCGCGCCGGCGGTGGGCGCCTACATCGGAGCCGCGTACTGGTTCACGTCCTCGACCTCGTTCGCGAATCCGGCAGTGACGGTGGGCCGCATCTTCAGCGACACCTTCGCCGGCATCGCACCGGCCTCAGTTCCAGGCTACGTTCTGGCGCAGCTGATCGGCGCAGCAATAGGAATTGGCCTTCTCCTCATCCTGTTCCCGGCCGCGGCCCGCATCGCGGACGGCGTCGTCCTGGCGCACAGTGCCGAAACCGCCCGCTCCTAGCCTTGGCCGGCGGCCGAACAATGCCGCCCCCACCCAAAGCGGATCTGCGCCGGGTCGACCGACCCGAGCTCCCGCGCCCATACATTGATGATTGTCAATATCAGGGCATAATGGGTACATGAAGTTGTTGCCTGTACTCGAGCCGGCCACGGATGAATCCTGCTGCACCCCGGCAGGGCCCCCTGCCCTGGGTGCCGAGGAAGCCCAGCAGAGGGCCCTGGTTTTCAAGGCGCTGGCCGACCCGAACCGGCTCCGGCTGCTCTCCATCGTCAAAGCTGGCGAGTCAGGGGAGGCATGCGTCTGCGACCTCACCGAGCCGCTGGACCTGGGCCAGCCCACGGTCTCCCACCACCTGAAGGTCCTGGTCGAGGCCGGGCTGCTGCACCGTGAAAAGCGCGGCACCTGGGCCTACTACTCCCTGGTGCCCGGCGCGCTCGAGCAGACGGCCAGGCTCCTGGCGACGCTGTGACCGCGCAACAGTCCGCGGTGACGATCCGCTCCATGCACGAGGACGATTGGGCGGCCGTCCGGGGAATCTACCGCGAAGGAATCGCCACCGGCCACGCCACCTTTGAGGCGGAAGTGCCGGACTGGGAACGCTTCACCAGTTCCCGGCTTCCCGCGCACCGCCTCGTCGCCGAGGCTCCCGAGGGCGGGATCCTTGGCTGGGCGGCCGTCGCCGCGGTGTCAGCGCGGCCCGTTTATGCCGGCGTGGTCGAACACTCCGTCTACGTCGCCGCGGAAGCCCGCGGCAAGGGAGTCGGGGCCGCGCTGCTTCAGGCCTTGGCCGCATCGACCGAACGATGCGGGATCTGGACGATCCAGGCCAGTGTCTTCCCCGAAAACGAAGCAAGCCTGAAGCTCCACCTCGCGAACGGATTTGCCGTCGTCGGCCGGCGGAACCGCATTGCCCGCATGAGCTACGGCCCCAGCGAAGGGCAATGGCGGGACGCGGTGCTGATCGAGCGGCGCTCCCCGGTCGTCTAGGACCCCGCCCCGCCGAACCGCTGGAAGGATGCGCTTTGCTGGGCAAGCCGGCGCATGGCCAGGAGTACCGGTTCCATCAGCAGTGTCCCAAGAACCACGTGCCTCATTGCGGCCTCGGCCGAATCGGTGGGGACACTTTCGAGGTCGGCCGCGGCGATGTCCCGCATTGCCGCGGCGTAGCGGTCCAAGAGCGCAGCCGGCGCATCGAACCCGGCATCTGAGAGCCCGCGCAGGGCCTCCACCAGGGCGGCCTGCGTATCGCGGTCGCATGTCTCCGCGCCCCATCCCCAGCGGTCCAGGAGCCGCTGTGCCGAGGAAAGGTCGACGTCGTCCGGTGCGGTCCGGGTGACCGCGTGGTGCGCAATTCCGAGCAGATCGTGGCCTGACTCCGGCGGGCTCTCCAGGCCAAGCAGCACCTGGCGGGTGGCGCTGATGCTGAGCCCGGCGGTCCCAATGAGTGCCCGGATGAGCTTCAGCCGCCGAACATGCGAGTCGTCGTAGCGGGCCTGCGTCGCGGACGTCAGCACGCCCTCGTGAAGCAATTTCTCCCGAAGGTAGTACTTGATGGTGGCCACCGGAATCTCAGTAGCGGCGGCCAGCTGTGAGATGCGCAAAGATTCTCCTTGACTTGGATAGTCGCACTCGCCAATATTGGGGAGTAGTGGTATCCAGTTAGGAGAAAAGTATGGCACGCATCAATGCTGGACGTTTCACTCACCGCCATTCCGGTGATTTGGTGGTCTTCCTCATCGGCATGCGCATCAACAGTCCCTGGCGTCCGGATCTCTGGCTGCCGGTGTTCCTTGCGATGCCCCGGATGCTGACCGAACTCTTCCGGGAGCCGGGGTCCGGCCTCCTTGGTTGCCGGTTTGCCCTCGGAGCCGGCGGGCCGGTCATTGTGCAGTACTGGGACTCGGTGGACAAGCTGTATGCCTACGCAAGTGCGCCCCAATCCGAGCACAGGCCCGCGTGGGCTGCCTTCAACCGCCAGGCAAGGAAGGCCCCAAAAGCTGTCGGCATCTGGCATGAGACCTTCCAGGTAAGCAGGGCCGAGAGCATGTATGTTTCTATGCCTACCGAAGGTCTCGCGCAGGCCACAGAGCTTCTGCCTGTTGGGCCCGGAAGCCAGCAGGCGAAGGACCGGCTGTCCAACCCGGGCTGAGATGACCGGTGCCTTTCCATGGGGATTTCCGGATCATGGTTTGGTCGGGGAATCCGGCATCCGGCAGCGGGCCGCGAGCCCCGAGAGCAGGATGGTGATTCCCTCATCCAGTTCGGCCATCCCGTCGTAGTCGGCGAGGACCGGGGCGAGGGCGCGGAGGCGGGGGAATTCCTTCGGTGGCAGGCGGTGCAGCCCCAGCCGGAGAAGGGCCTCATTCTCCTCGGGGTCGACGACGAATTCCTGCAGTTCGTTGAGGATGTGCCCGTAGAGGTATCCGTAGTAGGCGCGGTAGACGTGCAATGCGTCAACGGGGGCGAATCCGGCGTCGATCAGCAGGGACAGGATCTGCTCCAGCGGACGCAATGTTCCCAGCGGCCGCAGGCCCAGGGGTGTTGACAGGGGGCGGGTCACGAGGAGGGGCACGACGTTGGGGTGCCGGAGCGCCAGGAGCCGCAGGTCGTGGGCAATGCGCCGGAGCTGCGACTGCCAGTCGGGATCATCGGGAATGATGGCCAGTTCATTCAGCACGAGTTCTGAGACGCCGTCCAGCAGGGCTGCGCGGTTGGCGGCGTAGCGGTACAGGCTCATGGGATCCCGCCCGAGTTCCTGCCCGAGCCTGCGCATGGTGAGGGCGTCGAGTCCCTCGGCGTCCACCAGTGCCAGTGCCGTCGACAGGACAATCTCCCGGCTGAGGCGAGCCTTCTTGCCGGGAGCCGCAGGGGGCGCCGGGTGCTCTTCGGGCGACATGGTTTTCCGTTCGGGTCGATACAGAGTGGTTACAGTTCCGGGATGAAAAGCCGGTTGCTTAATGTGTAGTCTACGCCTAAAGTCTACATCGTAGAGAAGTTGCATTGGCTGGTTTCCGCAGGATGTGGACCGCCAGCCCAGTAACGCTTTATTCCCGGATCTGCGGTGACGCAGCAGTGCGGGATCTTGCGTCATCGCCCCGTGCATGGCCTTGACGCTCAGCTGCTGTAGCCACACGGCGGCACACAATGCACCGCGAAGAAACGAGCCACTCATGGCAACTTCCCAATACGACCAATTCCTGCAGGAAGCCACCACCCGGGACCCTGCATCCGACCACGCCCTGGGCCGGGACTGCCTCTACGGGCTCTACACCAGCTGGTGCTTCCTGAGCCAGACCGCGCCCCGCCCCGAAGATGCCTTCTGGGCGGCCATGAAAGAAAAGCAGATCCATCCCAAGCGCAACGGCCTCCGCATGAAAGGACCAGCCGCGGCGGACTACATCCTGGCCAGCTACCCGGGCCTGGTCTGACCCGGATGACAATCACGTCAAGCACGTACTTGCCCCGGGATGCCCACCAGCCCCGAGGGCGGCGGCCTTGGTGTGCGACATGTGAGACCGACCGGCACCTGCTCCTGGACTCTGTCGCCACCTTGAATCCGCAGCAGGAAACCCTCGCGGCCGCCATCAGCTGCACCAACTGCGGCAGCTCGCACGTGGTAGCTACGACTGCGGCGTTTCTCGCAATCATCCCGGCGCGGAACGGGAACAGCGGCGGTGCCATGCACCGGGAGGACGCCTACCGCCACTGCCAGGAGCCGATGTCCGCAGTGGACCCCGAGCGGCGAAGTGCCCACCGGGCGGTTTCCACACACGCCGGGAGCCCGGATGTTCTGGGCGACTACCTCCGGACGCGTGTTCTCCGGTGCCGGTGCGGGTTCCAGATGGAAATACCCCGCCCGTGACAGTCAGCACCCTCCGGGGTCTGTATCCAACAAAGTATTAGGGGCACACCGTTTTCAACCACAGCACTGCCACCACCGGAGCCTCCGCGGCCCACAATCAACGACCCGCGCTGATGGACATGGATCTGTCCCCGCAGGGACTCGCGGATGCCCCGGCGAACGAAGTCGACCCGGACAGCCTCGTCTACACCGGCAACAGCTAAGGGGCTGCACCCTTGGGGCCCCTCCGGCCGTAACCCCGGGGCGGGCTCACTTCGACGCACTTTCACCGGCCGCAGCCAAAACCGCTGAGGCCCACGTAGGAGAAAACATGAAGATCCCTGACGCGCGCGGACCCATAAGCCGTGGCCTTTTCCGGCTTCTGGCCGACGGGACCGGAGATGATTCCGCAGCCCAGGGCACGCTGCGCGATCTCACCGATCTCACCGAGCTCATCAACGGGCAGCTGGCACTCGCCGATGACATCATCGACGACGGCGATGTGCAATTGACCCTGTTCTGCCTCTACGAGCTGCACTACGGCGGCTTGGATGGGGTGGACGACCGCTGGGAATGGAACCCCGGGCTGATCGCACTCCGGCAGCTGCTGGAGGGACCGTTCGAGCTGGAGCTGCGGTCCGTGGCCCGCTCGTCCGCCGGATCAGTCCAGCCTGCTCCTGCCGCCGGCCTGGACAGCGACGCGGTGGCGGACATTCTGTTCGGGCTCGCGGGCCAGGACGGTGGACCGGGCATGTCCCGCCATGTGGCGAAGCTGGCCACCCTCGGGCAGCTCCGTGAATTCCTGGTCCACAAATCGATCTATCAGCTCAAGGAAGCCGATCCGCACACCTGGGCGATCCCGAGGCTGACCGGGCGGGCCAAGGCTGCGCTGGTGGAGATACAGGCTGACGAGTACGGCGGAGGCCGCCCGGACCGCATGCACAGCGCACTTTTCGCCCGGACCATGCGAGGGCTGGGGCTGAACGATGTCTACGGCGGCTATGTGGATGCCGTCCCGGCCATCTCTCTCGCCGCCGTCAACATGATGTCCCTTTTCGGCCTGAACCGCAGACTGCGGGGAGCCATCGCAGGGCATCTGGCGATCTATGAGATGACCTCCTCCCGGCCGAATCAGCTGTACGGCAACGGTTTCCGGCGTCTCGGATTCGGGGCCGATGTGACCGCGTACTTCGACGAGCACGTCGAAGCGGACGCCGTCCACGAACAGATCGCGGGCCGGGATCTCGCCGGAGGGCTCGTGGAGGCAGAGCCGGATCTCTTTCAGGACGTCCTGTTCGGCGCGACGGCGGTGCTCGCCATCGACGCCCGACTCACCGCGCACATCATGGGGGCGTGGGAGAGCGGCACGTCGTCGCTGAAGCCGCCTGTCCCCGCCGGGGTCTGACCCGGGCACGAACCCAGTCAGGGAGCATCTATGAACCAGAACCCGCAGGAATCGTCCAACGACGCCGCCATTGTTATTTGTCCCGACGGACCGATCCTGGTCCGCGGCGAGTTTGAGATCGTCACCCCGTCCGGGGGAGCAGTGCCGCGGTCGCGCAAAACAGTCGCCCTGTGCCGCTGCGGCGCGTCCGCGATCAAACCCTACTGCGACGGCACCCACAAATTGATCGGGTTCCGAACCGAATTCCCTGCCACCCCGGGGACGAGAGAAGCGACGTGAGGCACCCGGGAATGGTTGGGGATCTGTGGCACTTATCGCCGGATTCGTGGCCTCCGGTGACCGGAGTACGAACGCTTTGGCACCCGGCCCCTTACTCAAGGCGCCGGCGTCGTGCGCCGCAGTGTGGGCTGGGTGAGGGCGGCCGCGGCGCAACGAACAGGTAAACAGCGGGCGACTTGAAAAAGAAAGCATATTTTTTAGGAAATATTTGACTCAATCTTTGAGTCGTGGCACGCGCGCGGAGAGTTTGTGTAAGCGCTTACATCGACCGGGGTATGAGCCGTTTTGGTGTCTGAAATGTGGTTTTGAATCCTCGCCGGCACTGTCTACGGTGATGAACGTCCAGGAGGTCATCACCCTCCCGGGCCACCGACGGGGCCCTACCGAGGTCCCGTCCCCTCGACACGATGGCGTCCTCGATGACGCCTGCGGTGTCATCGGGGCTGCCGGAGTTTCGGGGAATGAGGGCATACGCCCGTCTTCCACGAATGGTCTCAACTCCGCGAGAAGAGCAAAAATGCACGAGCACCCCAATACACACCGGAAGCTGCGGTGGCGTTCTGTCGCCGCGGCACTGGCGGCGGCCGTGGCGGCCTCCGTCTTCCTTGCCGTTCCGTCAGCCCAGGCAAACACGCCCTCGGATCCGCCGAGCGGCGGGCAGATGCCGGCTCCGACACCCGGCTTCCCCCTGCCCACGAAGCACACCCAGCAGGCGTTCGATCCGGCCGCGGCCTTCACCTCCAAGTGGACGCGTGCCGATGCCAAGCAGATTATGGCCCAAAGCAGCACAAGCGTAACCCCGGGCCAGAACTCCATGAGCCCGAACGTCACCATGCCGGAAATCCCCCAGGATTTCCCGGCCATGAACGACGACGTCTGGGTTTGGGACACGTGGTCCCTGACCGACGAGAACGCAAACCAGATCAGCTACAAGGGCTGGGACGTGATCTTCTCACTCGTTGCCGACCGCCACGCCGGCTACGGCTTCGACCAGCGGCACTGGAACGCCCGGATCGGCTATTTCTTCCGCAAGACCAACGCCGATCCGGCCAAGGACAAGTGGAACTACGGCGGACACCTGTTCCTGGATAACACCTCCGTCGGCAACACCGAATGGTCCGGTTCAACCCGCCTCATGCAGGGGAACCACGTCAACGTCTTCTACACCGCAACGACGTTCTACGACGTTGCCGAGCGCAACGCCGGCGGCGGCGGAATCGCCCCGGATGCCGTGATCGCCAAGGCACTGGGCAACATCCACGCTGACAAGAACGGCGTGAGCTTCGACGGCTTCGAGCACACCAAACTCCTTGAGCCGGACGGCGTCATGTACCAGAACAAGGCCCAGAACCCAGGGTTCGCCTTCCGGGACCCCTACACGTTCGTAGACCCGGCGCACCCGGGCAAGACCTTCATGGTCTTCGAAGGCAACACCGGCGGCCAGCGGGGCGACTACAAGTGCACGGAGCAGGACCTGGGCTACCAGCCCGGGGACCCCCGCGCCGAATCCGCGAACACCGTCAACGCCACCACCGGTGCATGGTTCCAGACGGCCAACGTGGGCCTGGCCGTGGCGGACAACAAAGACCTGACCAAATGGCACTTCCTGCCGCCGATCCTGTCCGCCAACTGCGTCAACGACCAGACCGAGCGTCCGCAGATCTTCATCCAGAGCGAGGGCGGCAAGAACAAGTACTACCTGTTCACCATCAGCCACCAGTTCACCTATGCGGATGGAATGCGCGGCCCCGACGGAGTTTACGGCTTTGTGGGCGACGGCGTCCGTTCCGACTACCAGCCCATGAACAACAGCGGCCTGACGCTGGCATCCCCCACGGACCTGAATATGCCAGCCAATGCGCCCGAAGGGCCGGATCCCCGCCAGAACGGCCGCCAGTTCCAGGCCTACTCGCACTACGTGCAGCCGGGCGGGCTGGTGCAGTCCTTTATCGACAACGTGGACGGCGTCCGCGGCGGGTCCCTCTCGCCCACCGTGAAGATCAACTTCCGCAACGGAGTTTCGGCCGTTGACCGCACCTTCGGCCAGAACGGCCTGGGCCCGTTCGGGTACCTGCCCACGAACCTCAACGTCGGCGGTGCCGGGCTGTACAAGTAGTGCAGTAGGCAGTCATGAGACGGAAGCACCCGGATTTCCGGGTGCTTCCGTCCCACTGCAGGCCCTGGACCGACGGGCCATAGATGGGCAGGCCATAGATGGGCGGGATGGCTTCCACCAAGACCAGGAATGTTAAATCATGAAAAACCATTGGACGATCTGGATGGTGGCCGCCGTGGCCGCCGCCGCGGCCGTTCTGATCGCGGTGGCGCTGGTCCCTTCGCCGGGATCAAGCCCGGGTTCCCAGAGCCACGCCGGGCAGGCGCAGCCAGCTTTCGACCGGCCCGAGGGGGCATCCGAGTTCCGGCCGAGCTATCACATAACGCCCGGGAAGAACTGGATGAATGATCCGCAGCGTCCCATCCTGCTCGACGGCGTGTGGCACTACTACTACCTCTACAACGCCGGGTACCCGAAGGAGAACGGCACCGAGTGGTACCACCTGACCAGCACGGATCTTGTGCACTGGAAGGAGGAGGGAGTGGCGATCACCAAGTACAAAAACGGGCTGGGCGACATCGAAACCGGAAGCGCCGTGGTGGACCAGGACAATTCGGCCGGCTTTGGCAAGGGGGCTGTCATTGCGGTCATGACGCAGCAGGACCAGGGAATCCAGCGGCAGTCCCTGTTCTATTCCACTGACCACGGATACTCCTTCACCGCCTATGCGCAGAACCCGGTCATGGAAAACCCGGGCGAACCGGACTGGCGGGATCCCAAAATCATCCGGGATGCGGCCCACGGCCAATGGGTGATGGCCCTGGCCGAAGGCGACAAGATCGGCATGTATACGTCGTCGAACCTGTTGGACTGGCACTACGCCTCAGGCATCGAACGCAAAGGTCTGGGCGTCCTAGAGTGCCCGGACCTTTTCCAGTTGGATCTCGACGGTGATCCATCCAAACGGACCTGGGTCCTGGCCGCCAGCGCCAACGGGAGCGAAGAGGGCTTCACCACGGGCGTTGCCTACTGGACTGGCGAATGGGACGGAACCCGATTCACCCCGTCTGACGGGCCGCACCAGTGGCTCGACGCCGGCTCCGACTTCTACGCCGCCGTGACGTGGGATGATCCCAGGCTCACCGAAAGCCAGCGGATGTCCTCGCGGCACGCCATCGGGTGGATGAACAACTGGCAGTACGCCCGGCAGCTGCCCACTCAGGACTGGCACGGCGGCGCCGACTCCATAGTGAGGGACATACGGCTGCAAACAATCGCCGGAAAGCCAACGCTGGTGTCGAGCCCCACGACTGCCATGAAGTCCCTTGAAGGCCCGGCGGCAACCACCGGGGAACGTCGACTGACACCGGATGGCGCAGGACAACTGCCGGTCCCGGAAGGCGGGGCGTACCGGCTCGATGTAACTCTAGAGCGGACAGCGCAGGACGACGGTTCCGTTGCCAGGATCGAACTCGAAAGCGGCGGGGGCACGTTCGCCACCGTCGGATACGACTTCGCCACCGAGTCAGCATTCATCTCCCGGGAGTCCGATGTTGCCGCCACCGGCAAGGCAGAACTCAGCCCCGACTATCGGGCATCGCGGCGCGCAGCCAGCCCAGCGCGGAACGGGACGGTGGAGCTAACGATTTTCGTCGACTATTGCTCGGTGGAGGTTTTCATCAACGGCGGGGAAAAGACCATGACGTCACTCGTTTTCCCCGCTGCGGGGACGCCGGGGGTCAAAGCCGTCACGGCAGGGGGCACGCTGACGCTGAAGTCCTTCAGCTACCGGCGCTTAGCCTCCACCCAGTGATCAGCTGTTGCCCGCAGCGGCGGGGATCCGGACGGCCCTGCCGCTGACCACTATTCCGCCGGCAGCGGGAATGTCCACGGTGAGCAGGCCCGGACGGCCGACGTGCCGTCCCTGGTGGATGAGGACTCTCGACGGGGGATCGACCAGGCCCAGGATGCGCAGGTAGGCGCCAACGGCCGCCGCGGCCGCCCCGGTTGCGGGGTCCTCCGTGATGGCACCCACCGGGAACAGGTTCCGGGCTTCGAATTCGCCATCTGCAATCGGGTGCAGGACGGTCACCGTCGCGGCCCAGCCCTGTGCGTCCATCAGCCGGCGCACGGCCTCCGGATCGAAGGAAAAGGAGTCGAAAAGATAGCGGTCCGCGACGACCAGCACCGGATGCCAGTTCCCCGAATACGCGATCCGCGGCGGATAGGCCGGATCGAGATCGTCCAGACCGAAACCGAGCAATCCAAGAAGTTCAGCCAGGACGCCGTCGTCGAAGGCGGCCAGTTGCGGTTCAACGCCCGTGAACGATGCCGTGATCTCGGCACCGTCCCCCGCCGTTTCAATGCGGACGGGGCCGACGGGGGTCTCGAAGGTGAAGGCGCCCGCCCCGTCGCGTGCGCTCAGCGCAACGGCCAGCGCAATCGTCGCATGCCCGCAGAATGGCACCTCGGCGATCGGCGAGAAGTACCGAACCCGGCTCCGGCGCGGGTCGCCGTCGACACCCGGCTCCGTCACGAAAGCCGTCTCTGCGTACCCGATGGCGGCCGCCACCGCCAGCATCCCGGCATCATCCAGATCACGGGCATCCAGCACCAGGCCTGCAGGATTTCCGCCGTTGGGCGTCGTGGAAAAGGCCGCATAGCGCAGGACCTCCGGGGTGGTTTCCATACACCGATCCTCCCATGCCGGGCCACCGCGTCTGTGGGAGCCGCCGGCGGACCGGCCCATGAACTCACTACCGAAAGCCTTGACCGGGCAAACCTGCGGCGGCCATGCTGTGCTAACTGCTCAGCAGCATCGACGGGAAGGCCCACCATGTCCCTTGCACCCTTTTCCTCGCGTTGCCGGGTGATCCTTGCGGCCGCCGCAAGCTTCGCGCTGATGCTGGCCGGAACGCCGGCCCACGCAGCCGGGGCTGCGGGCCCGGGCAACGATGTGTCGTGGCCCCAATGCGGCAAAACGCTGCCCCGGGGCCAGACGTTCGCCGTCGTCGGCGTGAACAATGGGCTGGCCAACACCACCAACCCGTGTCTGGCGACGCAGCTGTCCTGGGCCGGGACGTCCACCGGCGGGACTGGCCAGCCCCTGGTCGCGCTCTACGTGAACACCGCCAACCCCGGTACTTCAGGATCCTGGTGGCCTACCAGCAACAACTACGGAGGAACCACCGTCGCCAACCCCTACGGACAGTGCACCGAGGGTTCAGTCGAGGAAGCCTGCTCCTACATGTACGGCTATGCCAAGGCCTACGACGATGCCAACATCCGGGGGATAAGCAACGCGGCGGCCTACACGTGGTGGCTCGATGTCGAGACCGGCAACAGCTGGTCAACCCGCCCGGCGGCGAACCGTGCCGATCTGGAGGGGATGGCGGCCTACTTCGCGAGTGTCGGAGCCCGAACGGGCCTTTACTCCGCCAAGACGCAGTGGACCCAAATTGTGGGAACGGTGCCGTCCTCGAGCAACCTTTACACGCTGCCCAGCTGGCTGGCCGGGGCGAAGTCACTCGCCGTGGCAAAACGCAAATGCTCCGAGGCGCCACTGACGGCCGGCGGGAAAGTCACCATTGCCCAGTACGTGTCGGGAGGATTCGACTACGACCATTCCTGTATCTGAGGGCCCAACGGGCACCGATTGGGACAAGACATGTCAGACCGCTAACACTTGACCTCAGTCCGGAGGTCGCGGATCGCGGCCTCGACGTTGGAGGCTTCGTCCCGGAGGGAATCAGCTGCTTGAGTCAACGTGGCATTGTCAGGCACCGCGGCGACTGCGGCATTGAACTTGGCTTCGGCGGCCATAACCGCCTCCGCCCGTTGCTGGGCGAGGTTCTCGCTTGCCTTGGCCAGCTCTTCATAGGTCTTGGAGACTTGGTCTTGGGCCGCGCGCACCTGCTCGATGGTGGCGTCCGGCTTGAGCGTGGCCTTGAAATTCGCCAGGGCCGCGGCATGGGCATCGGCAGCAGCGCAGATTTCCGACACGCTCGCGGGCGGGCTCGAGATGGCCGCGGTGGGGCTTGGGGTGGCAGCCGGCGGACTCGTGGGGCTGCATCCGGTGAGCAGTACGACGGCGGTCGCAAGCGCGATGGATCCCACGGTGATTGCGTGCGGTCTTGACATTTGGAGGCTCCTCTCCCAGCTGGGATCGCCCCCGAGCAGTGGGGCATCGAAGGGCATATCCATCGTCTGCCCGGACGCGCGTGCGGACCTCATCCGCCGGGGGTGAAATGGGCGGTAGTGCGCTGCCGGCCGGCACGGGCCCAAAGGCCCTTTTGGGACCTGCGGAACGCGGGTATTAATGGTTGTGCCACGGCGGGACGGGTCCTCCGCGACTGGTGTTGAAGCCGGGGCGGGCGGTCCAGGGCGGATGTTAAAAGCCTCCCTGGGCCGCCGCGGCGCTGAAGCAGATTTCCCGCTGTCTCGGGAACAGCTCAGCGGAACAGCTGAGGAACAGTTCATCGAAACAGGTCGCCGGGACAGCCCGGAACCATACCAAAACGACAGAGGCCCTGGCTCTGACAAATGGGAGGCGCGGCGGTGTCCGCCCGGACGTATGCTGTTTTCATCGGTTCAGCAGTGAGCTGCGTGCTTTGATCTCGAGCGTGGAACATGACCCAAGGAATTGCAGGAGACGGCCGGCAGGATCGTTATGCCTCCTTCTGGGAGCTGCACTTCAACGACCCGGATGTCGGTGCCTTCCTCAGCGAAGCCGTGAGCGAGTTTGTCGACGACATCGGTGGTCCCGGCCGTGGGATCAGCTGGGCAGTGACACTGGTCGGGTCCGCGGAGGCCCTCACGCTGACTGCGGGCAGCGCACCGGCGCGGGCCGCCGACGAGGCGCAGCGTTCCTTCGATGACGGGCCCGCCCGCACGGCGGTCCGAACCGGCGAATATGTGTTCGTGGGCGACACTTCCCTGGAGCGGCGCTGGCCCGGGTACGCCAGCGCCGCCGCAGCCTTCGGGGTCCGGTCCCTCGTATCCGTTCCACTGGCACCACAAGCGGTCTTCCATGCCGCCGTGAACCTGTACGCCGCGTGGCCGCACGTCTTCACCAGCGCAGACATCATCGCAGCGGCTCGGCTGGCCCGCTACATCTCCCGTGCACTGCGTTTGGTCCAGGAGTTGGCGCTGAGGTCCGGGGGCGGCGCAGATCTCTCCTCGGCGCAGCTCTCCCGGGCACTGGCAGGGCTGGCGCTGCGGACGCTGGTGCGGGAGTACGGGTTCAGCGAAGAAGGGGCGCTTGACTACCTGCGCAGCGTCGCGGGCGGAGCCGCGCGGGAATCATCCGGCGGCACGGTCCACGTCCTGGTCCCCGATTCCGTTCCGGACCAGAACGTGCCCCTGCCCAGTCCCTATGCCGCGGCGCCACACGGCGGAGACACGCCCCCCGTCCGGCGGCGGCGGCGCAGGACGGGGACTCCGGCGTAGGCGGACACCGGCACGCGGCCCGCGGGACGGCAAACCGGGCCCAGCCAGGGCAGGGGTCACGCCGCGCTGGCGTCTTCTGTTCCGTGGGCATGGCCCGGCCGGAGGACCTTCAGCGCGCCGGCCCACGCGATCACCTGGTCAAACAGGATCTGCAGGCTCTTTTCCGCGGCCGCCGTCGGGATGAATGTGCGGTAATTCGCGAACTCCGTGGCCAGGGGCAGCGCCACCTGGGCCCGGACGTCGGCCATCTGCAGCTCCGCGGACACTCCGCGGAAGTGTTCGACGGCGCGGATGCCGCCGCTGCTTCCGTAGCTGACAAACCCGGCCGCCTTGTTGTTCCACTCCTTGTAGAGGTAGTCCACAGCGTTCTTCAGTGCGCCGGGAATCGAGTGGTTGTACTCGCCCGTGACGAAGATGTAGCCGTCGAATCCGTCGACAGCTTCGGACCAGGCCTTGGTGTAGGGCTGGCTGTACCGGCCGAAGGAGGGTGGCAGCGGCTCGTCCAGCAGCGGAAGATCAAAATCGGCGACGTCGAGGACGTCAAAGGTGGCATCGCCGCGTTCTGATGCCCGGGCACTTACCCAGTCGGCGACGGCCTTTCCGAGGCGACCGGGCCGGGTGCTCCCGAGCACGATAGCGATGCGGATCATGGCGGGCTCCTTTCCGGAAGTAATGTTTGCCCACACTCAGAACAACAAAACGAAGGGCTCGAAACTTCCGCAACCGCCGTGGGCCCCGCGGGTTCAGGGGCTAACGCGCGGCACGTCGATGGTCCGCCAGGATCCGTCCGCCGCGCAGCACGGCCACGATGTCGAAGCCCGGGTCAACGGCGATGATATCGGCGCGCATTCCAGCCCGGAGGGCGCCGATCTCCGTCTCCAGGCCCAGGACCCGGGCCGGGACCAGGGTGGCCGCCGCGACAGCGTCGGCCGGACTCACCCCCGCCGCGATGGCCATGCGGACAACCTCCAACAGGGTCGCCGTGCCCCCGGCAAGGGCGCCGTTGCTCCGCAGGGTGGCCACGCCGTCGTGCACCACCACTTCCACGGGGCCGAGTTCGTAGTCGCCGTCGGGCAGCCCGGTTGCCGCCATGGAGTCCGTCACCAGCGCGATGCCCCCGGCTCCGACCAGGTCAAAGACCATCCGGACCGTCTCCGGGTCGAGGTGGACGCCGTCGCCGACGAGCTCGACCACGACCGTGCCGGCGGCCGCCAGCCGCAGGCACGCGGCCGCCGGTCCGGGACTCCGGTGATGCAGGGGAGGCATGCCGTTGAACAGATGGGTCACCGTGGGCCGGGCCCGCGGCCCGAAGACACCGGAAGCCGCGCCCCCGCGGATGAGGTCCGCGGCTTCCGCCAGTGAGGCCGCGGCAACGGGGGCAGCGGCATCGGTATGGCCCAGTGAGGGGATCACCCCGTGGTCCGTGAGGATCCGTAGGAGCTCACTCGCGCCGGGCAGTTCGGGGGCGTACGTCATGGTCCGCAGGGCTCCGCCGGCCGCCGCCACCAGCCGCCGGAGCAGCGCAGGGTCGGGGGCGCGGAGCCAGCGCGGGTCCTGCGCGCCGCACCGGGCGGCGGAGAGGAAGGGCCCCTCGGAGTGCACGCCGGCGATCAGTCCCTCGGCCGCCAGGACGTTGAGTACGCCGAGCGACCCCACCAGCTCATCTTCCGGGGCGGTGACGAGGCTCGTCAGGAGGGTGGTGGTCCCGTTGCGGTGCAGGAAGTCCACGGCCGCCCGGCAGCCCCGGTCATTGCCGGCCGGGAATCCGCCGCCCGCGGCGCCGTGGCAATGGAGGTCGACAAGCCCGGGAAGCAGGGAGCTGCCGGGCGGCAGCGGGAGCTCCTCCGCATCCGGGAAATGTGCGGCGTCAAAGCCGTCGCCGGGTCCCGCGTAGGCGATCCGGCCGCCGTTCACCGCCACCACGCAGCCCGGTGTGCAGGCGCCGTCCGTGATGAGGGCACCCCGCAGGATGTAGGCAGGGGCGGCGGCTTCGCGGTCCTCGAGGGGCAGGATCATGGTGCCAAACCTAGCGCAGCACGACGGTCCTGTTGCCCTGGAGGATGACGCGTCCCTCGCAGTGCCAGCGGACGGCATTGGAGAGTGCCCTGCATTCGGTATCGCGCCCGGCGGCCACGAGATCGTCCGGACTGAAAGTGTGGTCCACCTCCACCACTTGCTGGGAGATGATGGGCCCTTCGTCCAGTTCCGCGTTGACATAGTGGGCGGTGGCGCCGACCGTCTTCACGCCCCGGGCGTGCGCCTGGTGGTAGGGCTTCGCGCCCTTGAAGCTGGGCAGGAAGGAGTGGTGGATGTTGATGGCGCGGCCATCCAGCTGGCGGGTGAGGTTGTCGCTGAGGACCTGCATGTAACGGGCCAGGACCACCAGTTCGACGTCCATCCGGTCGATCAGTTCCAGAAGCCGCTGTTCGGCCGCGGGCTTGGTGTCCGGCGTGATCGGCACATGGAAGAACGGGATTCCGTGCCACTCGACGGTCCGCCGGTGGTCGGGGTGGTTGGAGACGACGCCGACGATCTCGATGGGCAGTTCTCCGGTGCGTGCCCGGTACAGCAGATCGTTGAGGCAGTGCTCGAATTTCGAGACCATGATCAGCACGCGCCGTTTGGTCCCGTGCCGCCGAAGCTCCCAGCGCATGCCGAATTTTTCGGCGACCGGCACAAATGCGTCCCGCAGCAAAGCCAGGGTGGTTTGGTCTCCGGCCGACGCGCAATGGACCCGCATGAAGAAGTGGCCGTCGAGCTGTGAGTCGAACTGCTTGCTTTCCAGGATGTCGCAGCCCTGGTCCAGCAGGAAACCGGACACGGCGTGGACTATCCCGCGCGTTTCCGGGCAGTCCAGTGTCAGGACGTGCTCAACGGTGTCGGGTGTCTGGTCCGGGACCATGGTCAGCACTCCACGACGTTCACGGCGAGGCCCCCGCGGGAGGTTTCCTTGTACTTGGTTTTCATGTCTGCTCCTGTTTCGCGCATGGTCTTGATTGCTTTGTCCAGCGAGACTTTGTGGCTGCCGTCGCCGTGGAGGCACAGGCGGGCGGCGTTGATGGCTTTGACGCTGGCGATCGCGTTGCGTTCGATGCAGGGGATCTGCACGAGCCCGCCGACGGGGTCACAGGTCAGCCCGAGGTTGTGCTCGATCCCGACTTCGGCGGCGTTTTCCACCTGCTCCGGGGTCCCGCCCAGCACTTCGCAGAGTCCCGCCGCCGCCATGGAGCAGGCGGATCCGACTTCGCCCTGGCAGCCGACCTCTGCCCCGGAGATGGAAGCGTTGATCTTGAACAGGATCCCGACGGCGGCCGCCGCCAGCAGGAAGCGGATGACGCCGTCGTCGTTGGCGCCGGGGACGAACTTGACGTAATAGTGCAGCACGGCCGGCACAATGCCGGCGGCACCGTTGGTGGGCGCGGTGACGATCCGGCCCCCCGCGGCGTTTTCCTCGTTGACGGCCAGCGCGAAGAGGTTCACCCATTCCATGGCGAGCAGCGGGTCGGCCGGGACCTGGACCGGCGATGGGTTCCGGGCGTCCGCCTCGGCGCTGACGGCGGATGCTGCCAGCGTCCGAAACAACGACGGGGCGCGCCGTTTGACGTTCAACCCGCCGGGCAGGATGCCCTCGGCAGCGCAGCCGTTGTCCACGCACTGGCGCATGACCGCCCACAGGGCCAAGAGCTTCTCCCGGAGGTCGGCTTCGGTACGCCAGACGAGTTCGTTGGCCAGCATCACGTCGGAGACGGACATATTCTCTCGGTGGCATATTTCAAGGAGTTCGTCAGCTGTTGTGAACGGGTAGGGCAGCACCGTGTCGTCGGCCACCACGTGGTCGGCGCCTTGTGCATTGCCATCGACGACGAAGCCGCCCCCAACCGAATAGAAGCTCCGTTCGCTGAGGACGTCGCCGGCGTGGTCGAGGGCCCGGAAGGTCATGCCGTTCGGATGGGCGGGCAGCGACTTGCGGCGGTGCAGGACCACGTCCTCATCCCAGTTGAAATCCACCCGGTGATGGCCGGCGAGCTGCAGCTCCGCATCCAGCGCAGCGGCAGCCACCTGGTCATCGGCAGTGCCCGTGTCCACTGTCTCGGGGTCCTGGCCCTGGAGGCCCAGGACGACGGCCTTGTCCGAACCGTGGCCCCGGCCGGTAGCGCCGAGGGAACCGAACAGCTCGGCCTGCACCCTCGCCGTGGAACTCAGCTGCCCGTCGCTCTTGAGCCCGTCTGCGAACCGCTTGGCCGCCCGCATCGGGCCGACCGTGTGGGAGGAGGACGGCCCGATGCCAACAGAAAACAGGTCGAGGACGCTGAGCGCCATCAGGGGACCTCGGTGGAGGCATATTCGCGCATGGCGTCGAGGAGCCAGCGGCCGAGGAACTCCGCGAAGGATGCCCGCGGGAAGATCCAGTAGGTCTCGTCCCCGGTCTTCCACAGAACGACGGGGATGCCGCCGATTTCCGTGGACAGGGCCGTTCCGGGCTGGAAGACGCGGGGGTGCAGGTCCAGGGCGCAGCCCTTCTCCAGCACGGCACTGGCCCGGGGTCCGGAGAGCTCGAGCGTGGTGCGGTTGGCGGACAGATCCACCACCTGGCCCTGGCCGTCGCCCAGTGCTGCGATGAGCGCCCGGGGGAGCTCACCGCCCAGGCTTTCGTGGGATTCGGCGGGGGCCACGAGCAGGAATTCTGCCGGGCCCAGCCACAGCACTGCGGTGTCGCCGCTGCCGCGGACTTCCCCGGAAGCGGAGGGCAGGCCACCCGTGAGGGCGCCCAGCCGCTGCCCTGCGTCGCCGGCAGGATCGACCCGGAGCCCTGCCATGGTCAGAAACGGCACCTCGCGCAGCTCCACGGTGCCCGCAACGGATCCCGCTTCAAAAGCCGTTCTCAGGAGTGATGCCGGACTCTTCCTGAGGGTCTGGATCTTCTTGGAATTTTCGAGTGCTGCGGTGTCAGCCATCTTTGCGGGCCCCTTCAGAGTCAAATAGTACGGTTTCTGCGACGATTACGTCCACGAGTTGGTCGCCGGCGGCGGCCACCAGGGTCTCGCCAATGCGGTTGCGGCCGTTCTTGATCAGGGCCAGGGCAAACGACCTGCCCAGCGCCGCACTGTGGTAGCTCGAGGTCACGAATCCCTGCATGGGCACGGGGCCGTAGGCGGGGTTGACGGTGATGCCCTGTTCCACCAGTTGGGTGCCTTCGGGGAGCCGGATGGTGCCGTCCACGGGGAGGACGCTGACCAGGTGTTTCCGGTCGGTGCGGCCGGCGTCCTTGCGGGTGTAGGAGCGTTTGCCGATGAAGTCCTTGACCTTGGACACGACCCATTCCATGCCGGCGTCCTGCGGTGTCACGGTCCCGTCAGTGTCCTGGCCGACGATCGGATACCCCTTCTCCGCACGCAGCACGTGCATGGTCTCGGTACCGTACGGGGTGATGTTGAACTCCGCGCCGGCCGCCGCCACGGCTTCCCAGGTGCTCAGCCCGTACCAGGACGGGATGTTGATTTCGTAGGCCAGTTCGCCGGAGAACGAGATCCGGCAGACCCGGGCCTGGACACCGGATGCCAGGGTGGTTTCCTTGAACGTCATGAACGGGAAGGCCTCGGCGTCCAGGCCGCCGTCGGCTGCCAGTTCCGGAGCCACTTTGGCGAGAACGGCGCGGGATTTCGGACCGACGACGGCGATGGTGGACCACTGCTCCGTGACGGAGGTGCAGTGCACATCCAGTTCCGGCCATTCGGTCTGCAGCCATTCCTCCAGCCAGTCCAGCACCTTGGCCGCGCCGCCGGTGGTGGTGGTCATGAAGAACCGGTCCTCGTCCAGGCGCAGGGTGACGCCGTCGTCGAAGATCATTCCGTCCGGGGTGCACATGACGCCGTAGCGGGCCGAACCCGGAGCGAGTTTCTTGAACGCGTTGGTGTAGATGCGGTTCAGGAACTCGCCGGCGTCCTTGCCGCGGATCTCGATCTTACCCAGGGTGGTGGCGTCCATGAAGCCCACGGATTCCCGGACGGCGGCGCATTCACGGAGCACCGCAGTGTCCATGTCCTCGCCGTCCTGCGGGTAGTACCAGGGGCGCTTCCACTGGCCGACGTCTTCGAAGAGGGCTCCCTGGGCGACATGCCAGGGGTGGATGGAAGTGAGGCGTGCGGGGTCGAAGAGTTCGCCGCGCTGGCGTCCGGCCAGGGCGGCAAACGCCACGGGCGTGAAGGGGGCGCGGTAGGTGGTGGTGCCAATGTCGCCGATCCCGCGGGACGCTTCGCCGGCTGTCCGGAGCGCGGCGGCGATGACGCCGATCGCATTCACCCCGGAGGTCTTGCCCTGGTCGTTGGCGGTGCTGATCGAGGTGTAGCGCTTGATGTGCTCCACGGACCGCATGCCGGCACCGGTGGAGCGGAGGACATCGGCCACGGACTGGTCGCGCTGGAAATCCACGAAGTGGTGGTGCCAGTCATCCGGGCCGCCGTCCTGCCCGGGTACCAGCCAGAGCTGGCGGGTGGGGGCGGCGGCGCGCGGCGGCGTCGGCGCAGACGGTTCAGCATCGGACTCAAAGCCCGCGGCGATGACCGCCGCGGCCCCGGCGGAGATGCCTTCGGCCACGCAGTCGTCGAGGTCGAAGCTGCCGCGTCCGGAGCCGGCCACCTGCTGGTTGGGGACCACGCTGTTGGGGACGAAGGCGGCGAGGTCTTCGTCCCAGCGGAGCCTGCCCTGGCGCTGGGAGTGCAGGTGCACCACCGGTGACCAGCCGCCGGAGACGGCCAGCAGGTCGCAGGCGAGGTGTTCGATGCCCGAGGTGAGTTCGCCGGCGTCGTTGATGCTCCGGACGGTGACGCCGAGGAGCCGACCGTCGCCGGTCACAGCGGCGGTGGTGTTGGCGACGGCGCTGCCGATCAGCACCCGCGTTCCCGCGGCCGCAGCTACCGCGGCGGTTTCGCTCAGCTGTGGGCGGGCGTCCACGACGGCCTCGACCTTGATGCCGGCGGCGCGGAGGTCGGCGGCCAGGGCGTAGGCGCTGTCGTTGGTGGTGCTGATGACCACCCGGGAACCGGCGGCGACGGCGTATCGGTTGAGGTAGCTGCGCACCGCGGAGGCCAGCATGATGCCGGGGCGGTCGTTGTTTTCGAAAACGAGCGGGCGTTCGTGGGCGCCCGGGGCCAGGATGACCTGGGCGGCGCGGATGTGCCAGATCCGCTGGCGGGACACGCCGGGCGCGGCCGGGGTGAGGAGGTGGTCCGTCCGGTTCTGGGCCGCGATGATGTAGTTGGAGTCGTAGGAGCCGAAGGCCGTGGTGCGGTTCAGTACCGTGCACTCGGCCGCGGAGATCAGTTCGGCTTCAACATTGGCCACCCATTCCAGGGCGGGCTGCCCTTCGATGCTCTCGACGAGGGCCGGATCCGTGGAGCCGGACAACAGCGAGCCGCCCAGTTCGGGCTGGTCGTCGATAAGGATGACCCGGGCGCCGGAGCGGACGGCCTCGCGGGCCGCGGCCAGGCCTGCCGGGCCGCCACCGACCACCAGGACGTCGGTGTGGACATACTTCTTGTCGTATTCGGCGTGGTCCTCGGCCGGGTCCAGCTTGCCCAGTCCGCTGAGCAGTTCGGCGCTGAGGCCGTCCACCAGGGACACCGTGGTGGCCGGGAGCATGGATTCGGCCACGTGGCCCGGGAACCGGGCCGCGACCTTGACCAGGGCGTTGGATTCCTCGACGCCGGCGGACATGATGCCGCGGGGCCGGCCCTCATACAGCGAGTCACCCGCGCGGAGCCGGCCGTTGGCCAGCAGGGCGGAGGCGAGGGTGTCGCCGGGGTGGCCAGTGTATTCACGGCCGTCCAGGGTGAAGCGCCACGTGACGCTGCGGTCGATGCGTCCGCCGGTGCTAAGACGCGCGGGCTGCGGCTGAGCGGTCATTTGACTGCTCCTTCCGGGGAGACGGGGCTGGTGACGGTGGGGGCTGTGGGGCCCGTGGCTGCGTTTTCCTTGTCAGGGCGCGGCTGGCCCATCGGATATACGGCCTGGATGTCGTAGGTGACGGTGTCGCGGAGCATGTTGAACCATTGCCGGCAGCCGGTGCTGTGCAGCCAGCGTTCGGCGAAGGCGCCCTTGGTGTTGTCGCGGTAGAACAGGTACTCGGCCCATTCGCGGTCCGTGAGCTCTGCCGGGTTTTCGGGGTAGGCCACGTGGGCCTGTCCGCCGTAGTGGAATTCGGTCTCGTCGCGGGGACCGCAGTTGGGGCAGGGAATCAGGAGCATGTCCTTACCTCTTTCTAATGGGCCACGGCGGCGGCGCCGTGTTCGTCGATCAGGGCGCCGGTTTCGAAGCGCTCGAGTGCAAAGGGCTTATTGAGTTTGTGCGGTTCTCCGGTGGCGATCGTGTGGGCGAACGTCAGCCCGGCCGCCGGTGTGCCCTTGAATCCGCCGGTGCCCCAGCCGCAGTTGACGAACATGTTTTCCACCGGGGTGGTGCCTACGATCGGGGAGGCGTCCAGGGTGGTGTCCACGATGCCGCCCCACGTCCGGAGCACGTGGGCCCTGGCGAAGATCGGGAAGAGTTCGACGGCGGCTGCCATTTGGTGCTCGATCACGTGGAAGGATCCGCGCTGGCCGTAGCCGTTGTACGAGTCCACGCCGGCGCCCATGACCAGTTCGCCCTTGTGCGCCTGGGAGACGTAGACGTGGACGTGGTTGGACATGACGACGGTGGGGTGGACGGGTTCGTGCAGTTCGGACACGAGTGCCTGGAGCGGGTGGGACTGGATGGGGAGCCGGAATCCGGCCATTTCGGCAAGCACCGAGCTGTGCCCGGCGGCGCAGAGTCCGACCTTTTCGGTGTTGATGGTGCCGCGGGTGGTCTTGACCCCGGTGACGCGGTTGCCGTCCTTGATGAAGCCGGTGACCTCGCAGTTCTGGATGATGTCCACGCCGAGCTCGTCGCATTTGCGGGCGAACGCCCAGGCGACGTGGTCGTGCTTGGCGATGCCGGCGCGCGGCTGGTAGGTGGCGCCCATGACCGGGTAGCGGATGTTGTCGTTGATGTTCAGGATGGGGCAGAGTTCCTTGACCTGCTGCGGGTCCAGCCACTCGGCGTCGACGCCGTTGAGTTTGTTGGCCCCGACGCGGCGGACGCTTTCGCGGACGTCACCCAGGGTGTGGGCCAGGTTCATGACCCCGCGCTGGCTGAACAGGAAGTCGTATTCGAGTTCCTCCGGCAGGATCTCCCAGAGTTTCAGGGCGTGCTCGTAGATCGCCGCACTCTCGTCCCAGAGGTAGTTGGAGCGGATGATGGTAGTGTTCCGGGCCATGTTCCCGCCGGCCAGCCAGCCTTTTTCCAAGATGGCGATGTTGGTCATCCCGTGGTTCTTGGCCAGGTAATACGCCGTCGCCAGTCCATGTCCGCCGCCGCCCACAATCACGGCGTCGTAGGAGGATTTGGGGTCCGGGTTGCGCCAGAGGAAGTCCGGGTGCTCCGGCAGGTGTTCGGTGGTCATTGTGCTGCTCCAATCAGTTCTGCCTCAAGCCCGGTCGCCGTCGTGCCGGTGCCGAGATGCGGGTAAAGGGGGAACCGGTCCGCGAGGGCGCTGACGCGTCCACGCAGTTCAGCGGCGGTTTGGTCGCTGAGTTCGTCCCCGGGCGCCTGCGAGATGAGGGCGGAGGCGATGATGTCCGCCACCTCGGTGAACTCCGCGGCACCGAAGCCGCGGGTGGCCAGGGCGGGGGTGCCGATCCGCAGCCCGGAGGACACCATGGGCGGGCGGGGATCGAACGGGACGGCGTTGCGGTTGACGGTGATGCCGATCCGGTGGAGCCGGTCTTCGGCCTGCTGCCCGTCCAGTTCCGAGTCCCGCAGGTCCACCAGGACCAGGTGCACATCGGTGCCGCCGTTGACCACGGAGATCCCGGCCGCCGCGACGTCGTCCTTAAGGAGCCGGGACGCGAGGATCCCGGCGCCTTCGAGCGTGCGCTCCTGGCGTTCCTTGAACTCCGGTGACGCCGCGATCTTGAAGGCCACGGCCTTGGCCGCGATCACGTGTTCCAGCGGGCCGCCCTGCTGGCCGGGGAACACGGCGCTGTTGATCTTGCGTGCGTACTCCTCCTTGGCCAGGATCACGCCTCCGCGCGGTCCGCCGAGGGTCTTGTGCGTGGTGGTGGTGACGACGTCGGCGTAGGGGACCGGGTTCGGGTGAAGCCCGGCGGCCACGAGGCCGGCGAAGTGTGCCATGTCCACCATGAGGTAGGCGCCCACGAGGTCGGCGATGCGCCGGAACTCGGCGAAGTCCAGCTGCCGAGAGTAGGCGGACCAGCCGGCCACGATCATCTTGGGCCGGTGTTCAAGGGCCAGGGCCTCCACTTCGGCCATGTCCACCAGGTGGTTGTGCTCGCTCACGTGGTACGGGACCACGTTGTAGAGCTTGCCGGAGAAATTGATTTTCATCCCGTGGGTGAGGTGGCCGCCGTGGGCCAGGGCCAGTCCCATGATGGTGTCGCCCGGTTCCAGGAGGGCGAACATGGCGGCGGCGTTGGCCTGCGCGCCGGAGTGCGGCTGGACGTTGGCGTACTCGGCGCCGAACAGGGCCTTGACCCGGTCGATCGCGAGCTGTTCGATCACGTCAACGTGCTCGCAGCCGCCGTAGTAGCGCTTGCCCGGGTAGCCCTCGGCGTACTTGTTGGTCAGCACCGAACCCTGTGCCTCCATGACCCCGGCGGGGGCGAAGTTCTCGGACGCAATCATTTCCAGGGTGGACTGCTGGCGCTTCAGTTCGCGCGCCACGGCCTCTTCGACCTCGGGATCGACTACGGAAAGTCGCTCGTTCAACTGCTCAACCACGGTTGCTCCTTTGAAATACCACTATTGCTATGACTGATATATCAGTGTGAGAACAATGGTATGATTGAGATCACACCAGAGTCAATAGCCGGAAGCCAAGTGGAACCAGGCTTCCGGTTGAAATCCAGGAACGTTGAAATCCAGATACGGAGCCGAGCTGTGAATGCACTCACCGTCCTGCCGCCCGCAGAGGACGAAGCCATCTCCCAGGCGGAGGCCGCGTACAGGCAGTTGCGCGACAAGCTGATCATGCTCGAAATCCGGCCGGGCGAACCCATCAATGACGGGCAGCTCGCCGCCGAGCTCGGGTTCGGCCGTACTCCCGTGCGCGAGGCGATCAAGCGGCTGGAAGTGGACCACCTGGTGGTTTCCTACCCGCGAAGGGGAACCTTTGCCACCACCGTGGACTTCACGGAGCTGGCCGACGTCTCGGAAATCCGGGAACTGCTGGAACCCCTGGCGGCGCGGCGGGCGGCAACGCGGGCCAACGCCGCCATGCGCCGCGAGCTGCTGGATGTCGCCAAGACCATTGCGGAACTGGCCCCGAGCCCAGCAGAGTCCCGGGAGCTGATGCGCTACGACCTGACGGTGCACCGCCTGATCTACCGGGCCGCGGCCAACCCGCATCTGGAAGACACGCTGATCCGCTACGACAACCTGGCCACGCGCATCTGGTGCCTGGTCCTGGACAAGGTCCCCTCGGTCAGCGGCCACATTAGCGAGCACGTGGAGCTGCTCAAGGCGGTGGCCGAGGGCGACGCGGACAGGGCCGGCGAACTCGCCCTGCACCACGTCACCAGCTTCGAGGAGACCATCCGCAAGGTCCTCTAGCCGCGGACGGGGGACCCTCCCGCCGAGATCGCGGGAAGCGTGCGGGCTCGCCCTAAGCTTCCGGCGAGCCCGCACGTGACCGGCGACTTCGACCACGACGGGCGCCCGAGTCACCGCCGCAGTGGATTGGAGTTCCGGAACTTCAGCCGTTTTTCTTCCAGCGCTTCGGCCACTTCACGTTCATCAGAAGCAGCCCCAGCAGGAGCGAGTCGACGGTCATGATTCCGGCCATGAGATAGGCCCACCCGGCCATCATGGCTCGTCCGCCGTCCGGCGGCCGGAAGTGCACGTGCGTACCAGAATGCCCAAGACGATCTCCTGACCTGGCCCCCCAGTCGCTCGATAGTTCACCAAGTCTCGCACTGCGGCGCCCCGGAGGGAACCGCGCCGCTGCCCAGCCCAAGCTTTTCACAAGGCAGCAGTTCGGGGGCGCATTCTACGCAACCACGTCTCGTTGAATGCAACCTTGGGTTCCAAGGTGGGCCGCTCCCGAGGCTGGCGCGCCCGGGCATCTACATTGACTTAATCCACAAGCCTGAAACAAAAAAGCATTGACTGTGTCATGCGTCACGCCTATTCTGGTGCAACAGCGTTGCACTGAATGCAACTCCAAAACACTTTGGTGGACACATGAGTAACGAAACTTCCTCCCCCGCCACTCTTGCGGGGCAGACCAGCCCGGAGTCGAATAGCGGGCATGGCAGTACGTCCTCGGGACAGACCACGTTGAGCGGCCATGCGGCCCCTGGCGGCCACGATCCCGCAGTCAGTAGGGAAACCCGACGGCGGGTCGTCGCCGCCAGCTTCATCGGAAACTTCGTCGAATGGTTCGACTACGCCGTCTACGGCTACCTGGCCGCAACAATCGCCGCGGTCTTCTTCCCCGAGTCCAATCCCCAGACGGCGCTTCTACTGACTTTCGCCCTCTTCGCCATCTCGTTCCTGGTGCGGCCGCTTGGCGGCTTCGTCTGGGGCCACATCGGTGACCGGGTGGGGCGCCGGACTGCCCTTTCCCTGTCTATCCTGATCATGTCCGGAGCGACCTTCTGCATCGCACTGATCCCGGGGTACAACTCCATCGGCATCTGGGCCCCGATCCTGCTCCTGGTGGTGCGCGTCGTCCAGGGCTTCTCCGCCTCCGGCGAATACGCCGGCGCGTCCGCCTTCCTGGTCGAGTACGCCCCGGCCAACAAACGCGGCCTGTACGCGGCGGTGGTTCCGGCCAGCACGGCCGCGGGCCTGCTGCTCGGCTCCCTGCTCGCGGGCCTGCTGACCGTCCTGCTCAGCGCCGAGGCGATGCAGAGTTGGGGATGGCGCCTGCCGTTCCTGCTCGCCGCCCCGATGGGCCTGATCGGACGCTACATCCGCACGAAGCTCGAAGACACGCCGGTGTTCCGCGAACTGGCAGAGGAGGACCAGGCCATCAAGGCCCCGGTATCCAGCCTCTTCCGGAAGCACTGGCGGTTGCTGCTGAAGGCCGTCGGAGCCGTGCTGCTCAACGCCGTCGGGTTCTACGTGATCCTCAGCTACATGCCCACATATCTGTCCTCGGAGCTCGGTCTCGGCGCGGCCGAATCCTTCCTGGCCACCACCATCGCCCTGGTGACGTACATCGGGTTCATCTTCCTGACCGGAATGCTCTCGGACCGCTACGGCCGCAAAAAGGTGCTGATCGCCGCATCCTTGAGCTTCATCCTGCTGACCGTACCGGCCTTCGCCCTGCTGGGCACCGGGAACTTCCTGGTGATCGTCCTGGTCCAGATCCTGCTGGGCGGCATGCTGACGCTCAACGACGGTACGCTCCCGAGCTTCCTGGCGGAGATGTTCCCCACCCGCGTCCGCTACAGCGGCTTCGCCGTCAGCTTCAATCTCTCCAACGCGCTCTTCGGCGGCACGGCGCCGTTCGTGGCGACCCTCCTGATCGCCACGACGGCCAATAGCCTGGCGCCGGCCTGGTACCTGGCCGGCGCCGCGGTCATCTCCCTGATCGCCGTAGCGCTCTCCCGGGAAACCAGTAAAGAACCGCTGCGCCACGAGTAGTCCCGGCCGACGCCCACATTTTCCCTCCTAAGAAATCAAACCGCAGAAAGGCACCACCATCATGACCATCGCAACGTCCAACAATGCTTCGTCCATCGCCGAACTGGAGCGACTGAAAGTCCTGCACAACGGGCAGAAGGAAAAGCTGACCTTTTCCAACGCCGAATTTGAGCGCCGGCTCGGCGGACTGCGCCGCATCATGGCCGAAAAGGACCTGGACGCCGTCGTCCTGACCAGCTACCACTCCATCAAGTACTACTCGGACTTCCTCTTTACCTACTTCGGCCGGTCCTACGCCATGGTGGTCACCAAGGACGACACCGTGACCGTCACGGCCAACATCGACGCCGGCATGCCGTGGCGGCGCAGCTATGGCGACAACGTGGTGTACACGGACTGGCGCCGGGACAACTACATCTTCGCCATCCAGGAGGCGCTGCGCACCCGCGGCATCAACCCCCGCCGGCTCGGCGTCGAAGACGATTCGCTCCCGCTGGACAACCGCAACAAGATCCAGGCGGCCTTTGCGGGGGCCACCCTGGTGGACGTGGCCCAGGCCGCGATGCGCCAGCGGATGATCAAATCGGCCGAAGAGATCGAGGTGATCAAGCACGGGGCCCGCATCGGTGACCTGGGCGGCGAAGCCATCCGCAACGCCATCACCGCCGGCATCACCGAATATGAGGTCGCCCTGATCGGCACCGAAGCCATGGTCCACGAAATCGCGCGGACGTTCCCGGACTCGGAAATCCGTGACACCTGGGTCTGGTTCCAGTCCGGCATCAACACCGACGGCGCCCACAACTGGGCCACCACGCGCAAGATCCAGGAACACGACATCCTGTCCCTGAACTGCTTCCCCATGACCTCCGGCTACTACACGGCACTGGAGCGCACCCTGTTCTACGGCGAACCCGACGCCCGCTCCCTCGAACTGTGGAACATCAACGTCGAGGTCCACAAGCGCGGCCTCGAGCTCATCAAGCCGGGGGCTGTCTGCAAGGACATCGCCGCCGAGCTGAACGAGATCTACGTCAGCCACGGACTTCTCGCCAACCGGACGTTCGGCTACGGACACTCCTTCGGCGTCCTGAGCCACTACTACGGCCGCGAAGCCGGACTGGAACTCCGCGAGGACATCGACACCGTGCTCGAGCCCGGCATGGTGGTCTCCATGGAACCCATGATCACCGTCCTGGACGGCCAGCCCGGCGCAGGCGGCTACCGTGAGCACGACATCCTGGTGGTCGGCGAGGACGGAGCCGAGAACATCACCAAGTTCCCGTTCGGCCCCGAATACAACATCATCGGAGCCTGAGGCGCCCAGACCCCCTGAAGGCAGGACCCAGAAGCGGCGCCACGTCCACCGTGGCGCCGCTTTTGGGCCCTCATGCGGAATGATGGTAGACACCATGACCCCAGCAGAATCTCCCGGGACCACCGGAAACGGCGACACCAAGGGCACCTCCGTCATCGTCAACGCCATCGCCGTGCTGCGAACCTTCACGGCGGACGAACCGTTGCTCGGGGTCACCGAGATCGCGAACCGGGTGGGCCTGCACAAGAGCACGGTTTCCCGGATCCTGGCCACGTTCGAACAGGAACACCTGGTGGAACGCGATCCGGAAACCCGCCGCTTCCGGCTGGGGCTGGGACTGATCGCCGTCGCCGGGCCGTTGCTGGCCGAACTGGAAGAACGGCGGGTGGCGTATCCCGTCCTGCGTGAACTTACCGAACAGACCGGCGAAACCAGCGCCCTCATGGTGTGGAACGGCGCAGAGTCAATGTGCGTGGAGCAGATCGCCAGCCACCACCAGATCAAGCACACCACCCCGCTGGGAGCCCGGTACACCGACGCCATGAGCGCCTCCGTGCAGGTCTTCCTGGCCGCAGCGCCCGTCGAACGCGTCCGTGTGCTCCTGCGCAGCGGGGCGATCAGCTACCCGGGGCTCGATGATGCGGGCCTGGATGGCTACCAGATCAAGCTCAAGGACGTGACGGCCCGGGGCTGGGCCATCAACTACGGCGAATCCTCCATCGATGAAGTGGGCGTGGCCGCTCCCGTCCACGACCACCGCGGCGATATCGTGGCGGCCGTCCTGATCTCGGCGCCGCGGTTCCGCGTCTCACGCGAAGGGCTGCAGGGCCTGGGCGAAGCGTGCGCCGCTGCGGCCGACAAGATCACCAGCCGGCTGGGCGGCCGGGCGTCCAGCAACGGCTGACGCGGCGCACGCCCGGACTAAGGCGCCGAGCGCACGTCAGCTGAGCCGGGCCAGCCGCGCGGCCAAATGCAACGCTGCGAGCCGGCCCGTCCGCCGGGGGTCGCCGCCGCACAGCTCGAAGATCCGCTGCAGCCGTTGATGCATCGATTGCCGCTCCACGTGCAGTTCCCTCGCCGCCTGGGCCGTGTTGCAGCCGGAATCCAGCCACATGGCCAGGGTGCCAAGCAGCCGGGAATTGCGTTGCGCATCATAATCCAGGAGAGCCCCCAGCTGCTGGCGCACGAAGTTCCGCCGTTGGCCAGGGTCCAGGCTTCCCACGGCAAGGCGTTCGACGGCGAATGCCTCGCAATCGATCACGGGACTGTGCGGACCTTGGGTTCCCGTATGTGGTTGCCCCAGCGCGCCCGCCAATTCCAGGGTCAGCCTGGCCTCCGACAAGGACCAGGGGGCCTCGGAAATCCCGGCGGCCAGCGGGCCGACGGCAACCAGCGTGTCTGACGGTGCCGGTAGCGCCCGCAGACCAGCCAGAAGTGCGTCCCTGCTGTCCAGCGGCCTGTCGCCCGGGAGGACCGCGACCGCCAGCAGCTCGGCATTATCGACATAGGTTGCGCTGGGCTGCGCCCCGCGGGCCAAGAGCTGCTCCACAGAAGCGCGGAGGTGTTGGAGCATGCCGGAGCGGACCACGATGGCCACGATTGTGGCACCCGGCCGAATCCCGGCCGCGGCAGCCAATTGCTGGAGCCGCCACGTTTGACTGCCGGAATCAATCGCGCGAAGCAGGGCCGCCCCGGCGACTTCCTTGAGCCCGGGGGACATTCGCTGCAGCAACGCCAGGGCAAGGATGTCCACAGAACGATTTCCGGCCGTCCGGGCCAGGTTCTGGTCCTCGTCCGCTGGGACCCGCAGCAACAGCTGAGCCGCAAGGATGCCGCGGATGGGCACGTCGATGTGGATCAGGCGTGCCTGCTCCTGCGGCCCGACGGTGGAGGCATCGGCGTCGGCGGCCTCGGCCCGACCATGGGTTGCACTAGCCAGGGTCGCGCCGGCTATGGACGTCAGCGTCACCTCGGCATTGATGATGCCGGCCAGCACGGCGAGGATCCGGTCCAGGCCACCGCCGTGCGCCAGTTCGACGGCCATCGCGTGACTGGCCTCATCGGCCCGCCGCAACTGCGATACCGAGTCGCTGACCAGCATCGAATTGATGGCCTGCGTGATTCCGACGAACGGCACCACCCCGCGAAGTTCGATCAGCGGAAGGCCGGCTGCTTCGGCGGCCGCCACCATTGAGGACGGCAGGGACGGCAGGGCGGACCCGGTTTCGATAGCTACGGCGGCAACGCCCCGCTCCGCCAGTTGGCGGATGTAGTTGACCTGCCGCTCCTCCGAGGCGAGGGCCAGGGCTTCTCCGCCCGTCAGCAGAAGTTCCCCGCCAGCCAGCAGGGGCGCGATATCAATGATTTCACTGGAGTGGATCCACCGCAGCTGCGCCCGGGCGGCGGCCCTGGCCGCGGCGCGGACAATGGGGTCGGCGGCCGCCATGGTCGGATGGTTCAGGACGTCTTGAAGAAGGATGGACATTACACTCCGTCGCGTTGCTCTGGGTATATTTAGACACATTGTATATAGTGGTATGTGGCCCACGACACATAATCTTGAGGAATCCCACACATCCTCGGAGGCTCCACATGCGTCAAAAATCCCCAGCGGCCCCTGCCGGCACCGCGCCGGAAGCGAGCGTAGACCACGAAGCGTGGCTCCAGCCCATCCCCGAATCACAACGGACCCGCAAGGTCTCCGGCCAGTTCTGGATCTGGGCCGGCGCCAATCTCGCCCCGATCAACTGGGTGCTCGGAGCGCTCGGCATCCAGCTTGGCCTGGGATTCGCGGACACCGTCACGGTTCTTGTCCTCGGAAACCTGATCGGGATGCTGCTCTTCGGCTGCTTCGTCCTGCTGGGCCAAAAGACCGGAGCGACCGGCATGGTGCTGGCCCGCGCCGCCTTCGGCCGGCGCGGCAACTACCTGCCCGCCGGCATCCAGGCTCTCCTGGTGATCGGCTGGTGTGCGGTCAACACCTGGATCATCCTGGATCTGGTCATGGCCTTGTTCGGAACGCTCGGCTGGGTTGACCCGGAGGCCAAGAACTACGCCTGGAAGATTGGCATCGCCACCTTCATCATGGCTGTACAGGTAGCCATCGCCTGGTTCGGCTATAAAGCCATCGCCGCCTTCGAGAAGTGGACCGTGCCGCCCACCATCATCATCTTGACCGTGATGTCGGCAGTGGCCTGGTTCGGCATGAAGATCAACTGGACCTACGCCGGCCCGGCGGGGCACATCCTGGAAGGCTCGGAACGCATCGCCGCGATGAGCGCAGTCATGACGGCCATCGGCATCGGCTGGGGCATCACCTGGTTCACCTACGCCGCGGATTACTCCCGCTTTGTCAGCACCTCGGTGCCCAAGCGCAAGGTCTACCTCGCCTCGGTGCTGGGCCAGTTCATCCCGGTCGTCTGGCTGGGCATCCTGGGGGCCAGCCTGGCGACCAACACGGGTGAAATTGATCCCGGCAAACTCATCGTCCAGAACTTCGGCGCGCTGGCCCTCCCGGTGCTGCTCATGGTCCTGCACGGCCCGATCGCGACCAACATCTTGAACATTTACACCTTTTCCGTCGCCACGCAGGCCCTGGACATCTCCATCAGCCGGCGCAAGTTGAACCTGTTCGTCGGCGTCTTCTCCCTCGCGGCCGTGATCTTCTTCATCTTCCAGGAGGATTTCGCCTCCGTGCTGGATGCCTGGCTGATTGGGCTGGTCGCCTGGGTGGCTGCCTGGGGCGGAGTCATGCTGGTCCATTACTTCTGGATCGAGAAGCGCTGGCCCGGCGACCCGTCCCGGCTCTTTGACGCCGTCGGCACCAAACGCCTGCCGGGCGTGAATCCGGCCGGTGTCGCTTCCCTGCTCATCGGCATCTTCGCCACCTGGCTGTTCATGTACGGACTGGTGCCGGCCATGCAGGGGCCCATCGCCGTCGCCCTGGGCGGATGGGACCTGTCCTGGCTCGCCGGGGGACTGGCCAGTGCCGCGGCTTACGCCGTCCTCGGTCCGCGGTTCCACAGGAAGTTCCTGGATGTCCCCACCCCCAGCGAACAGACCGCAGATTCACCTGACGCTACCGGCCTTGCGGTCACATCAACCACGCCCGCCGCCCTCTAGCAGGAGATCAACCCCGTGAACTTCCCCGCTTTCGCCGACACCGCCCATCCCATTACCTGGCCCGAAGGTCATCGTGCCGCGGCGTCCTTCACCTTCGACGTCGACGCCGAATCCTGCACCATCGCCCATGACCCGCAGAGCACCAGGCGCATGTCCCTCATGACGCACCAGTCCTACGGGCCCAAGGTCGCCGTCCCGCGGATTCTGCAGATCCTCGAGCGCCAGCAGATCCAGGCGACGTTCTTCGTCCCGGGTTTCACCGCCGAATGCTACCCGGACGTGGTCCGCCGGATAGCCGACGGCGGCCACGAGATTGCACACCACGGGTACCTGCACGAACCCATGCAAGGCATCGACGCCGCCACGGAGGCGCGGTACCTGGACCGGGGCCTGGATGCCCTGGCCAAGGCCGCCGGCGTCCGGCCGACCGGCTACAGGGCACCGTGGTGGGAGCTCAACTGGCATTCCCCGGCCCTCCTTGCCGACCGCGGGTTCCTGTATGACTCAAGCCTGCTCGACGGCGACGCGCCGTACCGCTTCAGCGTTGCCGAGGCAGACCCCCGCGATCTCGTGGAAATCCCTGTCGACTGGGCTTTGGACGACTGGGAGCAGTATGCCTTCTACCCGGGCGTCACCGGAAGCGGCGTCATCGAAAGCCCGGCCAAGGTCCTCGAAATGTGGACGCTGGAGGCCGAGGCCCACCACGCTGCCGGGAGCTGCTTCGTCCTGACCAACCACCCCTTCATTTCCGGCCGGCCGTCCAAGGCCGTGGCCCTGGAACAGCTGATGGACCGGGTCAAGTCGATGGACGGCATGTGGGTCACCACCATGGAGAAGATCGCGCAGCACACGCGCGACTCCGTCGAGGAGATCCACACCCACGCGCGCATTGCCGTGCCCGGATTCCCGGACACCGGCGCACAGTTCACACCGGCCGGCGTGCGGCAGCCCCAAGGAGCCACGGCGCGGCGCGGGGCCGGAATCTAGGGCACAAATTCGGCCCTGGCAAGCACAGGTCCCCGGCACGGCCCCTCGTCAGAAGGTGGCTGGGCCGGGGACCTTCCTGCGGGGCGGCCCGGAGCCGGCGGCGAAGCTGGTGTTTAGCCGGTCTTGGCCATCGCGTAGGCCACGGTGCCGTAGGCCAGGGCGCCGGACATTTCGGTGAGCAGTTCCGGGTTTGTGTTGGCGATCGTGTCGCAGGCCTCGTGGTAACAGGGATCCAGGTCCTTGCCCGCCACCCCGCCATAGGCCTGCGCCTGGGCCTGGGTCTTCCTCTTCTCATCCCCGGTGAACAGCCCGCCGCCGGGAATGCCGGCCGAGAGGAAGGCGTCGTAGTCCGAGCCCCCGTCAAAGGGCGTGGTCTCGGCCGGCAGCGCGTTCTCCTGGAAGTACCGGAACAGGATGTCCTCGATCGCCTTGGACCCGGCCGGGCCGGCGTCGCCGAAATCCGATCCGTCCCCGTCATGCACGGACCGCACACCGTTGGGCGAGGCCGCCATGTCCACGTTCAGGTTCGCGGCGGTCTGGCCGATCTCGGTCTGGCTGAGTTCGTCGACGTAGTGCTGGGACCCGTACAGGCCGTCCTCCTCGCCGCCCCAGAACGCGAACCGGACCCGGTTGGCCGGGGCGATCCCGGCCTCCTTCATCCACCGCGCGGTCTCCAGGACGGCCGCGACCCCGCTGGCGTTGTCGTTGATGCCCGGGCCCTCCTGCACGGAGTCCAGGTGCGCACCCACCACCACGGTGTGCCCGGCACTGCCCCCGGTGTCGGCGAGGATGTTGAAGGACTCCACCGTCTTGCCGCGGCGGCCGTCCTCTTTGAACGTGAAGCTCTGCCGCACCGGTTCATACCCGGCGGCGCGCAGCTGTTCCTCGACGTAGCGGGCCGACTCCTCATACCCCGAGGTGCCCGAGGCCCGGTTCCCGCCGTTGGCATCGGCCACCCGCTGCAGCGCCTGCAGGTGCCCCACCATGTCCCGGGACTTGAACGCCGCCAGCACCGTGCGCGCATCCACCGTGCTCGCCGGGGTTAGCTGCGGGACCGCAGCACTCGGGCTGGCGGACTCGGCGGGTGCGGCGGATTGGCTCGTCCCGCCGCCGGATTTGCTCGGTGTGCCACCTGAGGGTGTGCCAGATGGTGTGCCACCGGACGGAACGCCGGCCGACGGGATGCCAGCCGCGACACCGGAGGTACAGGCCGACGTCGAGAGCAGGACCAGGGCGAGGAGCGAGGGAAGTACGTGCTTGCGGAGAGTGATCATGCCGGGAGCCCATCACTAGTCGGTACAAGTTCGCTTGCTCCGGCTCGATTGGTCAGGACGCTCGCCACTGACGCTCCAGTAAGTCGCGGCCACCATCGCCCGGCAAATACTCCTATCAGGTCGAACCATTGTCGGCCCCGCGGCTGTAACTTCAATAGCGCCTCGCTGTGAATCTGCTGTGCAATTGGGTTGCATCAACCAAGGACCACCAGACCGGTCCGGCGCTTAACCGGGAGGGGGCGCCGCAGACAGGCTCTGCGGCGCCCCCTCCCGTGGCGGCCCTAACTGGCGGGGGTGGCCGTTAAGCGAGCAGTCCCTCCACATCCGCCGCTTTCGGGTACGCCGTTTGCGTCCCCTTCCTGGTCGCTGCCAAGGCCGCGGCAACGGACGCGAAGGCGGCAGCGGCCGGAAGTGAATCGCCGGCGGCAAGGCGCGCAGCCACGGCCCCGGTGAATGCATCGCCTGCACCGGTGGTGTCCTTGGCGTCGACCCTGGTGGGTTCAATGCGGGTGATGCGGCCCTCGGCGCCGGCTCCGGAGTCCAGGACGACGGAGCCGTTCGCCCCCAAAGTGACCACAACGCGGTGCAGTCCGCGATCGGCGAACTTGTCCCGGACCGGCGCCCACGCCGCGGTGTCAGCCCCGGCGTCGGGCACGGCGGCGCCGCCCAGGAACAGCGACGCCTCATGCGCGTTCACCAGCAGGATGTCGCAGAGTGCGGCCAAGCTCGACGGGATCTCGGCGTAGGGCGACAGGTTGAGCAGAACTGTCGCCCCGGCGTCGTGGCCCAAGCGGGCCGCGGCCTCAACGGTGTCCAGACCGACCTCGAGGCACAGGCACATCACGGACGCGCCCTCGAACAATTCGGCGGAAGCGGCAACATCCCCGGGCGCCAGTGTGCCGTTGGCTCCGGCCGAGATGATGATGTTGTTCTCACCGTGGGCGTCGACGGAAATGACGGCGACGCCGGTCGCAGCATCAGGCGTGCGGCGGACGCGGGAAATGTCCACCCCGGCCCCGGCGGTGGAGGCCAGAAGCATGGTCCCGTTGGTGTCGTCGCCCACCGCACCGATCAGCGCGACCCGGCTTCCGAGTTTGGCCGCCGCGACCGCCTGGTTGGCGCTCTTGCCGCCGGGATTGACCGCAAAGCCATTCCCGTGCACCGTTTCGCCGGGGAGGGGGAGCCTGTCGCAGTAGATGGTCAGGTCCGCATTCAGTGAACCGACGACGACGATCCGGCCAGAGTCCGGGCGGGTCATTTCGCCTCAGCTTCCAAGGGCTTGGGAATCAGGAGTGAGGCGGCGAAAGCCGCCACGGTGATGATCAGGCCCACCGTGATCGCGGTCAAGTAGGATGCCTGGGCATCGCCCAGTGCAGAAGAGGCCACCAGCGCTGCCGGCAGGACCAGGAAGCTCAGGCCGGCGCCCAGGTTGAACGCGCCGGCGTTCATGCCGGGGAGAAAGCCGGGGTTGCCAGCTGGGGAGAGGACAACGCCAAGGCCGTTCAGCATGATGTTGACCGTACCCGCGTACATGATGCCCAGCAACGCTGTTCCGGCAATCATCATGGGCAGGCTGCTGAGTCCGAAGAAGGCGATGATCGCCAGGGCCACGACGCTGCCGGCCATGCCGATCCGCAAAACTTTGGTGTAGCCGAAAACCGGGGCCAAACGGCCGCTGATGGGTCCGACAACCCAGCCCAGGAGGGCGTAGGGAGTCAGGATGATGAGTGACATTTCGGTCGGTCCCACGCCGAAGCCGGGAGCCGTGGCCTGCACGTAGGCGGGAACGATCCCGTTGATGACCGCGAAGACGCCGGTCATGGTCAGGATTGTGGTCAGCAACGGCGCCCAAGTGGAGCGCTGGCGCAGGTGGGCGGTCTCCACCATGGGCTGCCGGGAGCGCTTTTCCACCGTCCAGAACCCGAAGAAGGCGATCACTGCAACGGCGATGAGGGCAGTCGCCAGTGCGAGGGTGCCGGGGGAGAATCCGCTGACCAGTTTGGAGGCCTCGTTGAGGGCTGTGAGCAGGGCGCCGACCGCGATCACGATGAAGAAGACGCCGGGCCAGTCCATCTTGGTGCCCACCGCCGGCTTGCTCTCACCGGCCAGAACGGCGACCAGGCCCGCCGCCACGACGGCCAGCACCACCATGAGCCAGAAGATGCTGCGGAATCCGTAATGCTCGGCGAAGTAACCGCCGACAAAGGAGTCGACGCCGGCAACCCCGCCGTTGACGGCGGTGATGAGGCCCATGAGGGCACCGTACTTCCGCGGGTCACTGACGGCGGAGCGCAGCATGATCAGGCACAGCGGGACCGTGGGGCCGCTGACGCCCTGGATGATGCGTCCGACGAAGAGCCAGGTGATATCGGGAGCCATGGCCGCGATCACCGAGCCGACAGCCATCATCAACATCATGCCCAGCAGGATCTTCTTGCGCCCCACAATGTCGCTCAGGCGCGGCAGGAAGAGGGAAAACAGTGCTGCCGCGGTGAAGAACCAGGTCTGGGACAGGCCGATCACGGCCTGATCGGTGTGGAGTTCGTTGCCCATCGTGACCAGGGCGGGGCTGAGCATCGATGCGTTGAGCTGGAAGGCAATGCAGGCCGTCAACAGGGCCGCCGTGAGTGCAGCGACGCTTCGTCCCGTTGTCTTGGATTCGTAAGTCAGAGTGCTCATGAGTTGGCTCCGTTTCCTGCGCCGATGCTGACGGTGGCGGACGGGTCCACGTCGCCGATGCGCACCAGGGCGTCTGTGACGAGGTTCCAGAACTTCGCGTGATCGAGGTCCACAGCAACAGACGTGTGGCAGTCCTCCGGTGCCGGGGCGCGGAAATCGGCGACGGTCATGCCGAGCGTCAGTTGGCCCTGCAGTTCGATGTTCACGGGGACTTTGCGGGTGGTCATCACCGTGGGATCGATGACGTAGGCCACCGCGCAGGGGTCGTGGACGGGCGGGTAATCGAAGCCCTGGGCGTCCTTGTACGTCTTGGTGAAGAACTCCATCAGCTCCAGCACGAACTGGGCGGGCTTGGTACCCACGGCGGCGATTTTTTCCACGACTTCGGGGGTCGCGAGGGCCTGGTGCGTGAGGTCCAAGCCCACCATGACCACCGGCCACGGCTCGTTGAACACAATATGTGCGGCCTCGGGGTCGATGATGATGTTGAATTCGGAAACGGCGCTCCAGTTGCCTACGTGGTACCCGCCGCCCATGAGCACAACTTCTTTCACGCGCTCCACGATGCGCGGCTCCTTGCGGGCCGCCATGGCAATGTTGGTCAGTCCTGCCGTGGGCACCAGCGTCACAGTGCCAGGCTCGTGCGCCATAACAGTGTCGATGATGAGGTCGACGGCGTGGCGCGGGTCCAGTTCGATGCTGGATTCGGGCTGGGCGGGGCCGTCCATGCCGCTCTCACCGTGGATGTCGGGGGCGGTTTCGATGCTGCGGACCAAGGGCCGATCGCAGCCGGCGGCGAAGGGGACGCCGGTGATGCCGGCAATCGTGCCCACCGACAGGGCGTTGCGGGTGACCCTTTCGAGGGTCTGGTTGCCGACGACCGTTGTGACCGCGAGCAGCTCAATGTACGGATTGCCGTGAGCCAGCAGCATGGCCACGGCGTCGTCATGGCCTGGGTCGCAGTCCAGGATGATCTTCCTGCGTTCCGGTTTCAGGGTGATGGGATCCACGTAAATATCTCCACGTCGTTGGGGGTCCGCCGGGGCGGTGCGATAAAGCGTTCAGAGTGAGTTTGGCACTGTCAAGCGTCAAGCGTCAAGCGCTTAACGTAAGTGACGTCAAGCGCTTGATGTCTTGCGGCAGGTGCGATGCGTCACTCCCGGCTACGATCGAGGTATGGAATCCGGCGAACAAGTACACGAGCTTCGGGGGCGCACCCCGCGCGTCACTGCGGCGATGGTGGCTGCGCGGGCCGGGGTCTCCACCGCAACGGTCTCCCTTGTGGCCAACGGGAAGACCCAGGGGCGGGTCTCGGAGGACAACATTTCGCGGGTCCGGGAAGCCATTGCGGAACTCGGCTATGTGGTGGACAGTATTGGCAGTTCGCTAGCCAAGGGCATCAGTTCGATCGTCATTCTCGTGGCGCCGGACATCTCCAACCCTTTCTTCGCCAACGTCATTGCAGGTGTCCGCGGCGCGCTCGGCGCCGAATACCAGCTGCTGCTCTCCGTCACGGACGCCGGGGAGTTCCCGCGCGTCGACGACGTCCGCAGGCTCCTGGCTTTGCGGCCGGCCGGGCTGCTCGTAGATGCGCCCAGCGCGGAGTTCCTGGAGGATCTTTCCGTCGCTGGGCCTCTCGTTCTGCTGGACGCCCCCGGCTTGGAGTCCTTCGCCCCCTCGGTGAATCTCGACGTCGGACACGGCGCCCGCCTGCTGGCCCGGCACCTGGCGGACGCCGGACACAAACAAGCGGCGTACATGGACAGTGTGACCGGCACGGCGACCTTCGATATCCGGCGGGCGGCATTCCTAGAGGAGTCCGCGGCGCTGGGCATCACCGTGGCCACGGACCATGTCATCGGCACCACCATTGACGTCGGCGCCGCCGCCGGCGCGTTCGCCGCGGCGTGGCCGGATTGGCAGCGGGACGGTGTCACCGCCGTCGTCTGCGCCACCGATACCCATGCCTACGGCGTGCTGCAGGAAGCCAGGGTGGCCGGCGTCCGCATTCCGCAGGAACTGGCCGTGGCAGGCTTCGATGACCTGCCCTATTCGGCCACGTCCAACCCGGGCCTGACCAGCGTCCACCTTCCGGGCGACGCCCTCGGGGCCAGGGCCGGCGAACAGCTCCGCAGGGTCATGGAGGGCAAGGGCTTGGAACAGCACCAGCTGATCCTCCAGGGTTCACTGATGGTCCGCGGTTCCACGGAACCGGCCAGCACCTAGAAAACCGGACCGAGCCCACCCACGAACATCTCACCCGAGGAGTTGTCAGCATGACCAACGCAGACGCCCTGACCATCCACAATGCCCGGATCTTTGACGGACATTCGCCCGAGCTGGCGAGCGGATCCATCCTGTTCCGGGACGGGATCATCCAGGAGACCGGCGACGTCATCCCCGAAGGTGAGGTGATCGACGCCGGCGGCCGCGTCGTGGTGCCAGGGCTCATCGATGCCCACTTTCACGCGTACGCCGTGGGCTTGGGCGGCCTTGAGGTTGAGCGCTCGCTCCTGAGCTACACCGCACTGGTGGGGGCGCGCCGCTTGGGCGCCGCCGTGCGGCGGGGATTCACGACCGTCCGCGATGTGGCCGGCGGGGACAGCGGGCTGGCCCGCGCCATCCGCAGCGGCCTGGTCACGGCTCCGAGATACTACTACACGGGTCCGGCCCTCAGCCAAACCGGTGGCCATGGCGATCCCCGGTCCGCGGATCTGGATGTCTGCTTCGATCACGGTCACATGTGCGCCGTGGTGGACGGGGTGGACAACCTGCGCCGGGCAGTTCGTGATCGGTTCCGCACGGGAAGCCACGCCATCAAGATCATGACTTCCGGAGGCGTGGTCTCCCTGACTGATCCCATCCGGCTGCCGCAGTATTCAGCGGAAGAAGTCCGGGCGGTGGTGGACGAGGCCACCCGGCGCAAGAGTTACGTGGCGGCCCATGCGTATTCACCCGAGGCAATCAGGCATTCCGTGGAAAACGGGGTACGTTCCATAGAACACGGGAACCTCTTGGACCGGGACACGGCGCAGATGATGGCCGAGCACGGGAGCTTCCTCGTGCCGACGCTTGCCGCCTACGACGCCATGAGCCGAAGGGGAGCTGCAATGGGCCTGAACCCCGTTTCCCAGGCCAAGAACGCCGAGGTGCTTGAGGCCGGCAAAATTGCTGTGGAACTGGCCCTGCAGGCCGGAGTCAAGGTGGGCTTCGGATCCGACCTGATGGGGGACCTTGAGGATGATCAGCTTGTCGGCATTCGGCTGCAGATCGAGGCGGCAGGCGTCTTGGAGACGCTGAGATCCCTTACCTCAGTAAACGCAGAGCTCCTTCAGGACCCAGGCATCGGGAGCATCGGCGCTGGAATGGCGGGCGATGCCGTGATTCTGGACGGCGACCCCTTTATGGACCCGGCAGTTCTCTGGGACCACAACAGGTCGAGGACTGTTATCCACGACGGGCGCATCATTCGGTGACCCTGGAGATGCCCGGGCGGGCTCAGGATGGCCGGCGTTAGGGGAGCTCGCGGGGCAGAAATCTCGTTGTTTCTTAAAGCAATACAACTGTTGACTAGTGAGCAACTTCACAGTTACAGTTGCGAAACCGAAAAGCCGCCGGAAGGCGGACTCGAGATCTCCAGCTGGAATGGATGGCGCGCGCGAACCGCAGCTGTCACTTCTCCTTCTCTCTTCACTTCTTCTCGCTTCACTGCGTCACACGCACCCCGCCACGCCCGCAATCCTGCACGCCCTCTTTTGGCGTGCCCGCGTCTATGAGAGGCACTTCCCCCATGACAGCATTCCGTTCCACTCCCTTTGACCGCAGGCAGCTCCTCAAGGCGGCAGCGCTGACGCCATTTGCGGGTCTGGCGCTCTCCGGCTGCGCGGCGAAGCCCGCCGAAAGCGCCGCTGCCAACAAGACGGTGACCGTCACGTCCTATGGTGGCTCGTACAACGACCAGCTGACCCAGACAATCCTGGACCCGTTCTCCAAGCAGTCGGGGATCCAGACGACGCTGCTGGCCAACACCTCCCTGGCCGCGCTCAAGGCCCAGGTCCAGTCCGGCGACGTGCAGTGGGACCTCGTGGAAATCACGGCGCCGGAGTATGAGGTGGCCGTGGCCGAGGGCCTGCTGGAGAAGTTCGACTACGACATCATCAGCGACAAGGGCCTGCCCGGATACGCGAAGGCTGAATACGGCATCAAGTACCTGAGCTTCCTGTTTGTCATGGCCTGGGACCAGAAGGTCATTTCCGACGCGCAGGCCCCGAAAGACTGGGCCCAATTCTTCGACCAGGGCAAGTACAACACCAAGCGCTCGGTGTACAACCAGCTCTCCGACAGCTCCGTCCTGGAAGCCGCGCTGCTGGCCGACGGTGTCCCCTTCGACAAGATCTACCCGCTCGACGTCGACCGGGCCCTTAGGGTCCTGGGCCAGCACCCGGGCAAGGACCGGCTTCTGTACCACGCCGCCAACCAGGAGCCCATCCAGCAGCTCACCTCCGGCGAGGTCTCGCTCTCCACCAGCTTCAACAACCGCATTAACGCAGCCCGCAACGACGGCGCGAAACTGAACTTCTCCGCCGAAAACGCCGTCCTCGCCGGCGACTACTTCGTGGTTCCGAAGGGCGCCAAGAACAAGGAAGCGGCCTTCAAACTGATGAACTTCATGTCCAACGACGCCGAGGCCGGCGCGGCGTTCGACAAGGTCACCAACCTGACCCTGGCCAACACCCCGGCGCTGTCCAAGCTGCCGAAGGAAATCGCCGACACGCTTCCCACCAGCCCCCGGCTCGCGGACAAGATCCTGGTCCGCGACGACAAGTGGTGGTCGCAGAACCTGAAGAAGACCGAGCAGCAGTTCAAGCTCTGGCAGGCCAGCTGACATGAGCAACGCAACCCTCGAACGGCCCCGGCCGCGGGGCCGCGGCGCGCCTGCCTCCGCCGAGGCAGCACCCCGACGGCGGCGCAGCGGCTGGTGGCTGCTGCTGGCTCCGATCCTTGCCTTCGACGTCGTGCTGTTCCTGACGCCGCTGGGCAAACTGGTCGGCGCAAGCTTCGCCGACAACGCCTACCAGCGGGTCCTCGAGGACCCGCTGGTGATGCGCGCCCTGGTCAACACCCTGACCATCAGCCTGGCCAGCACCATTGTCACCGTGGTGCTGGGCTACATCATCGCCATGGTCCTGTGGCGGGCCGGCAACGTCACCCGGGTGATCCTGTTCGCCGTCGTACTCCTGCCGTTCTGGACCGGCATCCTGGTGAAGAACTTCGCCTGGGCGGTCCTGCTCCAGGACAACGGCATTGTGAACGCATTCCTGCAGGGAATCGGGCTGACCGGTGCGCCGATCCCGTTGCTGCACAACCGGTTCGCCGTGATCGTCGGCATGGTGCACTGTCTCCTGCCGTACGCGGTGTTCCCGATCTTCTCCTCGCTGACATCGATCGATGACCGGCTGGGGCTCGCGGCCCGCTCCCTTGGCGCGCGGGAAGGATCCGTCTTCCGCAGGATCACGCTGCCGCTGAGCATGCCCGGCATTTCCGCGGCCGGGCTGCTGGTCTTCATCATCAGCACAGGCTTCTTCATCACCCCGGTGGTGATGGGCGGGCCCGGCGACATGATGATCGCCAACCAGATCGACTACTACGCCCGACAGCTCACGGACTTCTCCGGGGCCGCTGCGCTGGCCGTCATCCTGACGGTCATGGTCAGCATCCTCGTGGCCGTCTACCAGCGCGTCCTCAAGGCAGGAGGCCAACATGAAGACAACTAATCCACAGCACCGGCTGCTGGCGCTTCTTTCCATCCCGGCCTTCCTGTTCCTCGTCATTCCGACGGCGATTGTGGTGCCGGTCGCGCTGAACGACAGCCGCTACATCACCTTCCCGCCGGAGGGAATCTCCTTCGCCGCCGTGGCCGGATTCTTCGCCGACCGGGCCTGGACCTCCGCCCTGACGGCCAGCCTGCAGTCGGCGGCGATCGCCGTCGTGATCGGCGTGCTGCTGGGCGCCACCGCGGCGATCGGCCTGCACGGGCGCAAGTTTCCCGGCCAGCCCGCCGTGGTGGGTCTGATCCTCGCGCCGATGATCGTGCCGACCGTGGTGCTGGCGCTGGCGTTCTACCAGTTCTTCATCTCGATCGGCATGGTGGGCAGCATCGTCCCCATCGGCCTTGCGCACGCCGTGATCGCGACCCCCTATGTGTACCTGACCACCCGCGCCAGCCTCGCCGGGCTCAACCCGGCCCTGGTCCGGTCGGCGCAGAGCCTCGGGGCCGGACCGCTCTCCGTCCTGCGGCACGTGTATCTGCCCATCATCCTGCCCGGCCTGATCTCCGGGGCGCTCTTCGCGTTCTCGGTCTCCATCGATGAGACGGTGATGTCCCTGTTCATGCAGTCCCCGGGGGCCACCACGTTGCCGGTGAAGATGTTCACGGATATCCAGTTCAACCTGACCCCGAAGATCGCGGTGTCCTCCGCCCTGCTGGTCAGCGTCGCCACCATCGGGCTGCTGCTCCAGGTCTTGTTTGTCCTCAAGCGCCGCTCTTCAACCCGGATGCTGCCGCTGGCCGTGTCCGCACAAACGTAAGGAAAGTCGATGACCGCATCAGTGATTTCCGCGGGGCCCATTCCCGGCACGGGCAGGGCCGCCCAGGGCGCCATTGAGCTCCGCCAGGTCAGCAAGCACTACGGCGACGTCGTTGCCGTGGACGAACTGGACCTGACGGTCCAGCCGGGGGAGTTCGTGACCCTCCTGGGCCCCAGCGGCTCCGGCAAGACGACCACCATGATGATGGTGGCGGGGTTTGAAGAACACACCGCCGGAGCCATCCTCATTGACGGCAAACCCGTGGACATGCTGCCGCCCCGGGACCGCAATCTCGGTGTCGTGTTTCAGAACTACGCCCTGTTCCCGCACATGAGCGCGCTGGAAAACGTGGAGTTTGCGCTGCGCATGAGGAAGGTGCCGCGCGCGGAACGCCGCCAGCGCGCCGAGGAAGCTCTCGACCGTGTGGGACTGGGCAAGATGGGCGGGCGCAAGCCGCGCCAGCTCTCGGGCGGACAGCAGCAGCGGGTGGCGCTGGCCCGGGCACTGGTCTTCAACCCGGCGGCCCTGCTGCTGGATGAGCCGATGGCAGCCCTGGACAAGCGCCTTCGCGAGCAGATGCAGGAGGAGATCAAGACCCTGCAGAAGGGCCTGGGCATCTCCGTGCTGTTCGTGACACACGACCAGGACGAGGCCATGGCCATGTCGGACCGGATCGTGGTGATGCGGGACGGGCAGATCGTGCAGTCCGGCCCGCCGGAGGAGGTGTACAACCACCCCATGACCGACTGGGTGGCCAGCTTCCTGGGCGACACCAACCTCATCCCGTGCACCATCGTGGAGCGCAACGGCGAGGAAGCCGTGGTGGACCTCGGCGGACTGGGTATGGCAAAGGTCCGGGACCGCGGGGCAAGCGGTGAGAACTACGCCGTCTCCATCCGCCCGGAGCACCTCAAATTCAGGACACGGGCCGCGGCGGGCAACGGATGCGCCGCGACCCTGCTGTCCTCCACGAATCTTGGCGCCACGGTCCGCCACCGCCTCACTGCCGGCGGCCACGACCTCCAGCTCCGTGAGCTGAGCTCCGACAGTGTCGCCCGGATCCGGCCGGATGAGGAGCTGTGGGTGGGCTGGGACGCGGACAAGGCCCAGCTGCTGGTCCTGGAGTCCTGACCGCCGGATGCTGTGACGGCCGGGCCGGTTCCGGCACCCCTCCGCGGGACATGCCCTCCTCGGGCGCCCAGGGATGGACATATGCCCACTATGTCCATCCCTGGGCCGCGCCGGGGGACAAGTCCATTCCTGAGAGAGGGACATGTCCACTGCTGAGCGCCGGCAGGGGGCATGCCCTCGGCCGGACACGTTGACTCTGGCCGGCAGTACTCAGCCGAACTCTTTGATGAAGTCCAGGGCGGTTTGGGCGACCTCAGGCCAGCCGTGATCGATCGTGAGAGAGTGGCCGCGGTCCGGCAGCTCCTTGATTGCCGTGTGCGCCGAATTTCTTTTTTGACGCTTGTAGGACGCATTGGCGATGGCCCACGGCACGGTGTGGTCTTTCTCCCCGGAGATGATCAGCAACGGCCCCCGATCCGGATTCTTCGTGTCGACCTTGGCCTCGGTGAACGGGTTGAGGTTTGCGGTTGCAGCCTGGAACAGAGGCACGCCAGAGGCCGCGACATGAAAGGTGTCAAACAATTGACGGGCTTCGTCCTCGTCCAGGGCATTGGCCCAGCCGAAACGGAATTCGTCAAAAGTCAAAGACACTGCACGCTTTGCGTTGGCGGGATTCGCGATCACAGGCGCTGCTGACTTTAAGGCGGAGGCCGGCAGCGGCAGGACTCCCCGGAACGGTGCGGGATCGATCGCCACCGTGACTGCGGCGGCTCCGGTTCCGGCGATCCTCTGGGCGATGAGTCCGCCGAAGGAATGCCCCACGACAGCGGGCTTGATGGTGAGCTGGCCAATGGCGTCGAGGTAGTGGTCCGTGACTTGCCTGACCATCTTCTTGGCAAAGACCTCCGGGTCGCGTCTGGCCTCATCGACGCTTTCGGGATCATCGGGCCACGTGGGGGCGAGCGTGGTGTAGCCGTTCTCCTCATACAGGGCCCGCCACCGGTCCCAACTGCTGGACAGGAGCCACAGTCCGTGGACGAAGACGACGGGTTTGAGGCCGGAAGCGTTCGCCCGGTCCACCTGCTGTTGCTCGAGGTTCGTCATATCAGCCATGGCGCTCATCCGTTCGCGTGTGCATCGCGGGTCGTCGGTGGGGGACGCGGGGACGTCCTCCCGCAGGCACGAGTATGCCTGCGGGGCATGGCGAAGGCAATGCCTTTGCTGAATACCGGCACGGGCTGCGGGCCACGTGGCACCCGGGGTACGCCTTGCCGGTCAGCGACGCGGAGTGCAGCCATGGTTTGCGGTCCGCCACGCGCACCGGGCCCCAAACCCGTGGCTTGTCAGGACCGGCCCTACAATGGTCTCGATGATGCCAGGACATATAGCAGCTGCTGACGGAAAGAACGTGCTGAGCATCAGTGCGGGCATCATCACATCCGTCTGGCAGCCGGGCACGTTTGTTGATGTCGACGATGCCAGGGACGCGATGCTGGCCGTAGCGCAGATCAGCGGCGGAATACCGATGCCGATGCTCTCCGAAATGACGGACGTGGAGATCAGCGCGGCCGCCAGGTACGAGTTCGCGCAGACAACAGGGGTTCTGGCGATTGCCGTGCTTGGATCGAGCACAGTGGATCGTGTGATCGCGGCGGCCATGAGCCGGCACACCCGCTACCCCCACGAATTCTTCACGTCCCGGGACGAGGCCATGGCCTGGCTGAACAACTTCACCTCCAGCGGCCAGTCCGGTGGATACACGGACGGCATATCCGCCCTGGCGTGACAGTGCCGGCCTGCCCCGGTTAGGCCTTGTCCACCGTAAAAGCCGCCCCGGCCTCCTTGACTTGCTGGTTGGTCGCGGCCCAGCTGGCCAGCAGCCGCAGCGCATCTTCCGACGCGGAGCCGGGCTCGGCGTTGTAGACCAGCAGGGACAGCCCGGCGTCGGCGGAGACGTCCATTGCCTCGTACATCAGGTGGAGATCCCCGACCACCGGGTGGTGCAAGTGCTTGAGCCCGGTGTAGTGCTGGCGCACGTTATGCGCCGCCCACAAGGTGCGGAATTCCTCGCTCCGCGTCGATAGTTCCCCGACCAGGTCGGTCAGCCCGCGGTCGTAGGGGTCCCGGCCGGCCTCGGTGCGCAGGATCGCGACGGTGTCGCTCGCCGCACGGCCCCAGTCCGGGTAGAAGCTGCGCGATCGTGCGTCCAGGAAGATGAACCGGGCATGGTTGGCCGGGCGGGCCGGACCCGCGTACATGTCCGAATACAGGGCATGGCCCAGCGGGTTGGCCGCAAGGATGTCCATGCGTCCGTTCCGCACAAAGGCGGGCGCGTTGGCGATGGCGTTCAGCGTCAGCTGAACGCTGCGCCGGACGGACTCCGCGGGACGGGGACGACGGCGGGTCCGGCTGCCCGGGGCCGCTGCCCGGGCCAGATCGAAGAGGTGGGCCCGTTCGGCGTCGTCGAGTTGCAGGGCCCTGGCCACAGCGTCCAGCACCCCCTCCGAAACGCCGGACAGGTTTCCCCGCTCCAGCCTCGTGTAGTACTCGACGCTGACGCCGGCCAGCATGGCGACTTCCCCGCGGCGGAGTCCGGGGACCCGGCGTTTCGCGCCGTAGATCGGCAATCCCGACTCTTCGGGGGTGATCTTGGCCCGGCGCGAGGCAAGGAACTCGCGGGTCGCCTCTCGATTATCCATGCCATCAACGTTAGGCCTTTGGGCTCTCTGAGGGAGGCCCTGCCAGTACCCCTATCAGCAGGGACTCCCTCACGGCTGCGTTACCGGGTTTGATGGATGGTGTTCCGTTGAACAACCCCCAACGATCAACAAGCAGGAGATTCATTGCCTACCGTCAACGCTTACGCATCACCGTCCGCGACCGAGCCGCTCGCCCTCACCACCATCGAGCGCCGCGACGTTGGACCGCACGATGTCCTGATCGAGATCAAGTACGCCGGGATCTGCCATTCCGATATCCACACTGTCCGCGGCGACTGGGGCCCGCAGACCTATCCGCTGGTTCCCGGCCATGAAATTGCCGGCATTGTCACCGAGGTGGGCACGGCCGTGACCAAGCACGCCGTCGGTGACCGGGTCGGCGTCGGCTGCATGGTCAACTCCTGCGGCGAGTGCGTCAACTGCCAGGCCGGCGAGGAGCAATACTGCCTCGCCGGGAACACCGGCACCTATGGCGCCGTCGACCGTGACGGCACCATCACCCAGGGCGGCTACTCCACCCACGTCGTTGTGACCGAAGATTTCGTGGTCACCATTCCCGAGGGCATCGAGCTCGACGTCGCCGCGCCGCTGCTGTGCGCCGGCATCACCACCTACTCGCCGCTGAACCACTGGGGCGCGGGTCCCGGCAAGAAGGTCGCGATCGTCGGACTCGGCGGACTCGGCCACATGGCGGTCAAGATCGCCCACGCCATGGGCGCCGAGGTCACGGTCCTGTCGCAGTCGCTGAAGAAGCAGGAAGACGGGCTGAAGCTGGGCGCGGACCATTACTACGCCACGAGCGACGAGAACACTTTCACGGACCTTGCCGGCACTTTTGACCTGATCATCAACACGGTCAGTGCCGCGATCGACATCAGCTCCTACCTGCAGCTGCTGACCCTCGACGGCGCACTGGTCAACGTCGGCGCCCCCGCGGAACCGCTCCCGGTGAACGCGTTCGCCCTGATCATGGGCCGCCGTTCCTTCGCCGGCTCGATGATCGGCGGCATCCGGGAAACCCAGGAAATGCTCAACTTCTGCGCCGAGCACGGCCTGGGCGCCGAAATCGAGGTCATCCCGGCCGCGAAGATCAACGACGCCTACGAGCGCGTCCTGGCCTCCGACGTCCGCTACCGCTTCGTGATCGACACCGCGACCCTGAACTAGGACGCAGCAGCGCACGAAGAACCCCGGGAGTGGGCGGACGCGGCCTCCGGTCGCGCCCGCCACCCGACAAAAACACCCTGTGAGGAAATGACAGTGGAAATCCAAGCCAGGAAGCCAAGCGTCAAGGGACCGGCGCAGATGTTCACCGGCGACGTCTGGTTTGACGTCGTCGCGGCCCCGCAGCCCGAACCGTCCCGCATGCGCGTCAACGCGGTGCACTTTGCCCCGTGCGCCCGCACGGCCTGGCACTCGCACGCCGTCGGACAGACCCTGCACGTCACCGAAGGTGTCGGCCTGGTCCAGGCCCGCGGCGGCGAAGTGACCGAAATCCGCCCCGGCGACACGATCTACACGCCGCCGGGCGAATGGCACTGGCACGGGGCCGCGCCGGACCATTTCATGACCCACCTCGCGATGTGGGAAGCGCCAGCAGAGGGCGCGGAGTCCGAGTGGGGTGACCTCGTGACCGACGAGGAATACAACGGTGCCAAGTAGCACGACCGCCAGGCAGTTAGCGCGGCTGCGCTAAAACATCCGGCGCTGCCGGTGCGGGGCCAGCCCGGGGGACTGGCCCCGCACCGGCACGCCGGGCACCGTGTGGGCTATTGCCCGGGGGCCCGGTACGACGGCGTCTTCTTGGCTGCCGCGTCGAGATCCTCTGCTGACATGAGCGGTTTCATGTGCAGGTTCACGGCGCCGGTGGAATTGATCATCAGTGACAGGGCGACGGCGTCGGCCTGGTCGGGGATATCGAAGACTCCGACGACGTCGGTCTCCCCGAAAGCGTAGTAGAAGCTTTCCAGCGAGCCGTCCACCGATTTGAGGGCTTCGACAACGGCATCACGCCGTTTGGTGCCGCCCTCACGCATGAGTCCCTTGATTCCGTCGCCGACGTAGTTCGCTTCGAACAGATATTTGCTCATCGTTTTTCCTATCCTGTGTTCGCCCGGGACATCGGCATCCGAACGTGTGCCCGCTCCCAACGATGGAAGGTCCGAGGCTGGCCCCAGAGTGGGGGTCTGCCCACATGCTAGGCCTTCCACTTCACCCTTACAACGGTTCATTTGCGGCCACAACCGGGCTCCGGGCGGTCCGGCACTACCGCCGGCCGGAGGACAGGAACATAATCGGCGTATCAACCCGTACGGACAATGGAGGCGATCGACGTGTCTGTTTATACGCTCGGAATCTGGCTGGTGCATCCCGGCCGCGAGAACGATTTTGTGCAGGCCTGGCGGGATCTGGCCAGGAAGACGAAGGAAGACTTTCCCAACGCCAAAGCCGTGCTGATGCACGATCGCGACGTCAAGAACAGATTCATCAGCACCGGCCCGTGGGAGTCCCTGGAACAGATTGAACAGTGGCGGGATTCTGCCCTGTTCAAGCAGGGCCTCGAGGCAATGAAGGACATGCTGGAGCATTTCGAGGCGCGCACCCTGGACGAGGCCGCGAGCATCGGGTGGGATGCGACCGATATGTGAATTTACCGGGAACCGGGTCGCCGCCGGCAGCGCGGCGCGCGTTCCCGCCGGCTAAGCGGCCTGCAGCGCCTCGAATACGGCGGCCAACAGGACATCGTTCCGGCCCCAGACGGGGTCGAAGATTTCCACGTACCAGGCATCCGCCAGGACCAGGGCCAAGGTCTCGTTGGTCTCGGCTGCCCAGTCCCTGAGCTGGCCCTCCCCAACGGGCCCCTCGCTGCTGCCGAGCAAGGTCGCGACGTCGTCGTCCTGTACGGTCACCGGGATGGAGACGCTGCTCGCCTCGCCGGGGTCGTGGACGACCGTCACCAGGCCGGTCCGTGCGGACAGGGCCAGGAGTGCCGTCGCCGCCTCCGGGCCGCAGAAGGCCGTCACGTAGGCGCGCTGCGCGAGGCCCCCGGCCTGAACGCCCGGCTGCGATTCCTTGGTGAAGAGCCCGTTGCGGTTTAGCCGGGCGAGCTCTCCGGCGATGGCCGCGGTCTCCTCGTCGAACCCGGGCGCGAAGACTCCCGGCTGGTATTGGCTGTTGCCGTCCAGCCAACGGGCGGTCAGTTCGCCGGCCGCCGGGATCGTGGAGGCCTGCCGCCAGACTTCGCGGTCCGCGAGAAGCCGGCCGAAGCTGTCCCGTTCCGTCGTGAACCTGGCCTCTGACATTTAGGCCTCCTGTGCTGTGGGGTGCGGGGTGGACTGCGCCGTGAGATGTGGGGTGGGGTGCGGGGTGGACTGCGCCGTGAGATGTGGGGTGGGGTGCGTCTGCGGGGCGTGGTGCTGCAGGAGGACGGACAACCGTTCGCAGCTGATCCGCAACGCGTCCAGTTCACGCCGGCTGTAGTCCTCGATGATCGCACGGATCCGCTCGGTGAGGTGCTCGTCGTCGACCTCGAACTCATGGTTCAGCGTGACCACGGAGAGCCCGTCCGCCGGCAGGATCGCCCAGTCGCCGCCGAGCTCCCGGAACGGGGGCTCGAGGTCCAGCTGGTGGAACTGGGCGCGGTGGCTGGCGGTGTCAAAGACGCGCCAGCAGTGGCTTGAACTGAGTGAGCCGTTGGACACCACGGACGTGCGCAGCTCGTGGCCGGCGTCGTCGCCGCTGACGCGCTCGGAGTACACCGTCAGGCCCTCGAGGTAGGGCCAGTGTGAGGCGTCGCGCAGCATGCTGAAGACAAGGTCCGCCGGGGCGTTGATGCCGAGCCGGTGCGTGGTCCGGTGCGTTTGCTGGTGCGTGCTCACTGACAAGTTCACCCCTCCTGTGTCGTGCTGTCACCTTGCAGGTCTTCTATGCAGGCTAGGCCAGTTGCGGCCTGCCGTGAACAATTCCGTCCCGTCGCGTCACGCAGGGCAATCTTCGGTAACACAGGGCGTCCGCAGGCAGCGTCCGCGGACGCCGGATGAACGGGTATTACCGCCTGTATCCCTTGGTTTCACCCGGTTTCACGGCGCTTTGACCGGCTCTCCCGGGCCCCGGATAGTTGCTGGCACCAGCACCATTTCAGTCCACTCTCAAGGGGAGAACATGTCCAGTCTTTCGTTTAAATCAGGCGCCGCGGTCGCGTTGGCGGCCACCACTGTCCTGGGTCTGGCGGCCTGCTCCGATCCCGGCGCCGCCGCTGCCGGCGGCCCGTCGGCAGCGGCGTCGTCGTCCACCGGGGTGAAGCAGTTCAACCTCTCGCCGCAGCAGGACCGCGTCAAGGCCACGGTGGATGCCGCGGCCGCCGCACTCGTCCCGGAAGCCATTAAGAAGGACGGGAAGCTGACCGTGGCGGTGAGCCCGTTTGCTGCGCCGCTGGCCGTTTACGCCACCGACAACAAGACCCCGGTGGGCAACGAGGTGGATATCGCCGTCGCTCTGGCCGAGTCCCTGGGCCTGGAGGCAGACATTGTCCCGACGGCCTGGGCCGACTGGCCGCTCGGCGTCGATTCCGGCAAGTACGAGGCTGTGCTCTCCAATGTCACCGTCACGGAGGAGCGCAAGCTCAAGTTCGACTTCGCCAGCTACCGTGAGGACAAGCTCGGCTTCTACGCCAAGGCGGACAGCAGCGTTACCAAGGTCGAATCGGCCCCGGACGTCGCCGGCAAGCGCGTGATCGTCGGTTCCGGCACCAACCAGGAGGCAATCCTGCTGCGCTGGGATGAGGAGAACAAGAAAAACGGCCTCAAGCCCGTGGAGTTCCAGTATTACGACGACGACTCCGCCTCCCAGCTCGCCATCCAGTCCGGACGGGCGGACCTCACGTTCGGCCCCAACGCCACGGCGGCCTACAAGGCGGCATCCGACGCCAAGACAAAGCTCGTGGGCCTGGTCGACGGCGGCTGGCCGCTGAAGGCCAGCATCGCCGTCACCACCAAGAAGGACAACGGGTTTGCCGCAGCGGCCCAGGCCGGACTGAACCATCTGATCCAGGACGGAAGCTACGCCAAGATCCTGGACCGCTGGGGGTTGTCCGCGGAAGCCGTCGCGAAGTCGGAGCTGAACCCGGCGGGCCTGCCGAAGAAGTAGCCCGCCCTAAATCCAACGCGGGGTCACATCGCGCCCATCCCGGAGAGGATTATGGGCGCGATGTGACCCCGCGTTGGTTGTCTGAACGGTGCCGAAAGCCAACGAATCCCCGCCGGGAACGTCTCCGGCGGGGATTCGTTGTGCCTGCGTGGTGACCCAGCGGAGATCGTCTAGGCCTGTGCCGTGACCGAACCTGAATCGATGCCGGCCTCGACGCTGGCACCTGTGCGCACCGGGGTGGCCAGGCCGAGGTTCTCCCGCAGCGTGCTGCCCGCGTACTCGGTGGGGTACACGCCGCGCTCCTGCAGTTCCGGCACGAGGTGGTTGACGATGTCGTCGAGGCCGGACGGGATGAGCCACGGCGAGATGTTGAAGCCGTCGACGGCACCGGTCCGGGCATACTCGCTGAGCCGGTCCGCGACCTCGGTGTACGAGCCGGTGAAGGTGGAGTCGCCCCGGCTGGTCTTGGCCGAGACGAATTGGCGGATGGACAGGCCCTTCTCCGTGGCCTCGGCCCGCCACTGGTCGGCCAGCTGGCGTGCCTTGGCGCCGTGGAAGCCGCTGCCTCGCGTTTCGGAGGTTTCCTCCACCACGGGGTCGATGTCCGGCAGCGGGCCGTCGGGGTCGTAGCCCTGCAGTTCCCGGCCCCAGAACTGTTCGACGTACGCGATGGCCTGCTGCGGGCCGATCTGCAGACTGCGGACCCAGGCCTTCTTTTCGAGGGCCTCCCGCGGCGTGGCGGCGAGGATGAACTCGCTGGCTGGCATGATCTTCACGTCCTGGGCGCCGCGGCCGGCCCGGAGGGTGCGCTCCACGATGTCGCGGCGGAACTCCAGGGCGTCATCGAGCTGCGGGTGCGCGGAAAAGATGACGTCCGCCTGCCGGGCGGCGAAGTCCCTGCCCTCGGGCGAATCCCCGGCCTGGAACAGCACCGGCCGGTACTGGGCGCTGCGCGGCAACCGCGGGGTGACGTCGACGGTGTAGTGCCGGCCGGTGTGGCGCACCCGCCGGACCGCGCCCTCCGCCGACCACCGCTCGGCGGAGGCTGAGCCCGCGACGGCGCCGTCGTCCCACGCGTCCCAGATCCGCTTGGCGGTTTCCACGAAGGCCTCGGCGTGGGTGTACCGGTCGGCGTGGTCCAGGTAACCGCCGCGCCGGAAGTTGGCGCCGGTCCAGGCGTTGTCCGTGGTGACGATGTTCCAGGCGGCGCGGCCACCGGACAGCAGATCCAGCGTGGAGAGCCGGTGCGCCAGGTCTGCGGGGTCGTTGTACGTGGTGTTCTGGGTTGCGACCAGCCCGATGTTGGTGGTCACCGCGGCCAAGGCGGCGAGGGCGGTCTGCGCGTCGGGACGGCCGGCGACGTCGAGCGCGTGCGGGCGGCCAAGATGCTCGCGCAGCCGCAGGCCTTCGCCGAGGAAGAACGCCGCGAACAGGCCGCGCTCGGCGGTTTGGGCGATGCGCCGGAATGATTCGAAGTCGGTCTGGGAGCCGGACTCGGCCGCCTTCCAGACGGTTCCGGAGTTGACGCCCTGGAAGAACACGCCCAGCTGGAGCTGACCAGAGGGGATGAACCCGGACGCGGTGAATTCAGCGGCGGGGTGGGTGCTGTGGCTCATGGTGGGCTCCTTAGTTTTCCGCGCCGGGGGCGCTGCATGCAGCGGCGTAGCGGCTGGCTGGCCGTGCCAGCCCCAGCTGATCGCGGAATGTGGCGTCCGGGCTGGTGGGGGCGAGGACCCCGCGCCGGCGCAGTTCGGGCAGCACCAGCCGCGTCAGTTCCTCAAGATCCGTGTCCAGCACGGCGGGGTGCAGGCGGACCCCTTCGGCCCAGGCCAGCACCTCGGTGAGCAGATCGGCAAGCCCGGCCGCCGAGCCGATGAACTGTGCGCGCGGGCTCTGCCACGGGGTGTGGCCGTTCAGCCCGGCCAGCCGCTGGGCGGCGGCCTGGCCGCGGGAGTCCAGCACGACGTCGAGCTCGGCGATCAGCGCAGGACCGTTGCCGCCGGCGGCGAGGCCTGCACGCGTCGCCGCGAGCTCGGCGGCCAGGAGCCCGGGCGTCGGGGCCGAGACCAGGAGCGCGTCGGCTGCCCCGGCCGCGACGGCCTCCGCGGTGAGGAGCCCGGCCGGGGCCAGTACGGGCAGCTGGCCCTGCGGCGGCCGCGGAATGATCGACGGACCCTTGACGGAATAGCTGCCGTTCTCGACGTCGATGTAGTGCAGCTTGTCGACGTCGAGGTAGCGCCCGGTGGGGACGTCGCGGATCACGGCGTTGTCCTCCCAGGAGTCCCAGAGCCTGCGGCCGACCTCGATCGCATCGGCGGCCTCGCGGGAGAGCCGGTCCCCGCGCAGGGTGTCGCGTCCGACGGCGGCGGCATCGGCCGCGCTTGATGAAGCGGATACCAGCCAGCCGGCCCGTCCGCCGGAGACGTAGTCGAGGCTGGCGAGCTGGGTGGAGATGTGGAACGGCTCGGTGTAGGCGGTGTCCACTTCCGGAATCAGTGCGAGGGAGCGGGTCACGGGGCCGGCGAACGCGGCGCGCTGCAGGGCGTTGAGCCGGGCCGCGGCGTCCGGGTGCCCGGGGGCCGGCAGGCCGGGGTCGGAAAACGTCGCCGCGTGGAATCCGGCGGACTCGGCGGCGAGCACGGCGCCGCGGAGGTGTTCCGGGCCCAGCACGGACGCGGGTGCTGTGCGGGAAACCCGCCACGCGGCCGGGTGGCTGCCGGCGCCGTCGAGCTCCAGCAGGAGCAGGCCGAGTTCGCGGGGCCCGTTCTTGGCGGGATGGGTGCTCATGATGCGTCCTGTCGTTCGTAGGGGATCTGTTCGCCGGCCTCGATGGCCACCGGCAGGCGGTTCTCGGCCGGCGGCAGCGGGCACGTGGCGAGGTCTGTGTAGGCGCACGGCAGGTTCACCGCCCGGTTGAAGTCGAGCCAGACCGTGCCGTGGGCGCCCGGAGCCGCCACGGTGAGCGAGCGGTTGGCCGCGTAGGTGCTCTTGCCCGAGGTCGCGTCAGTGAAGAGGACAGACAGCGTGCCCGGCGTGTGGCCGTTGAATGCGGTGAGGCTCAGGTCCTTGCCGCGGAGCCGGAAGTGGATTTCCCCCGGGGCCTCGTAGACGTGGTGGATTCCTTCGACCGCCGCGCCCACGGTGGTGGGCCGCGGTTCGGCGAACGGGACGAATATTCCTGAAATGGCATATTCAGGGGTGGGGGCGTAGGCGGGCGTCCCGCGGTAGCCGGTGAGCAGGGGGTTCAGGGGATGCCGCGGCCGCACGACATAGCGGCCGCCGCGCTTGGCGAGCTCGATCACGGTATGGCCGGCGCCGGCATCCTCCACCCGCAGGTTCAGGCCGTCGCGCTCGGGAATCGGGCCGAGGAACACGGTAGCTCCGGTCCCGTCCGCGTTCAGTTCCTGCCCGTCGCGAAGGACGCGTTCGCCTGCCCCCAAAGCCAGGCGGACTGCGCCGTCCTCGACGCTCCACGTGCCCGGGGCGCCGTCCAGCCGGGCGGGTGAGGACTCGAGCCAGTGCAGGTGGGTGACGGCGAGGAAGCCGTGGAGGCTGGCGCGGTGGCGTTCGTGCGCGGCATGCCAGTCCGCCCAGGCGGCTTGGAATTCATTGTCGGGACGGCGGTCGGGACGAATGTCAGGACGGCCGTCGGTGTCAGTGGGCGTGGACATGGGAGCTCCTGTGGTGGGTGTGGTCGGCCGTGTCGCGGGCGGCGGCGTCGGTCTCAGTAGTGCCGGCGGATGCAGGCCGGCCGGCGTACGGGTCGCCGTCGGCCCAGAGCGTGGTGGGCGCTGCGGCGCGGACGGCCGGAATGATTTCCAGGGCGAAGCGCTCGAGGATTTCCAGCTGCCGGGCGAAGGGCAGTGTGGTGGGCAGCGAGATGGACTGCAGGTCGTGGCCGTAGAGCGCGTGGTAGCTGAGGATCTTGTCGATCACCTGCTCCGGGCTGCCCACCAGGGCCGGACCGTCGGCGACGGCGTGGTCCATGTCCCGGTAGGGGGAGTTGTTGCCGGGAACGTTCCGGCCGGTCGTGAAGGCCTCGTAGACCGGGCCGAACTGCCGCTTGGCCTCCTGCGTGGTGTCCGCGATGAACACCCCGCCCGCGCCCGATCCGGAGCCCAGGTACTGGTGCCGTGGATCGTGGCCGTGGCGTGCGTATTCCTCGCGGTAGTGGTCAATGAGCACCTTGTAGTTTTCCCGCGGCTGGATCGCGTTGGCAGTGAACAGCGGATCGCCCCACTGCGCCGCCAGCGCCGCCGAGGCCAGGCTGGTGGCGGAGCCGTGCCAGACCCGCGGCGCCCCGGCGAAGGGCCGCGGCGTCGTGGTGGTGGGCTCCGTCAGTGCGGCGCGGAACCTCCCGGACCACGTGACGTTTTCCTCGGTCCACAGCCGGCGGAGCAGGGCATATTTCTCCGCGAGGAGCTCCCACTGGTCCGCCAGGTCCAGGCCGAACAGCGGGTACTGCAGCACCTCATTGCCCTTGCCGATCACCAGTTCCAGCCGGCCGCGGCTGAGCTGGTCGATCGTGGCGTAGTCCTCGGCGACCCGCACCGGGTCCAGCACGGACAGCACCGTCACGCCGCTTTGCAGCCGGATCCTGGTGGTGACGGCGGCGATGGCGGCGAGCACGGTGGTGGGGGAGGAGGAGATGAACTCACCCGCGTGGCGTTCCCCGACGGAGAAGCTGTCGTAGCCGAGGCCCTCCGCCCGGCGCGCGGTCTCCACCACCTGGTTGAGCCGGTCCGCGGTGGAGACGATCTCGCCGGTGACCGGGTTCTTCAGGTGCGGGATGATGTCGAGGACCTGGAACCTCACTGTGTTTTCCCTGTCTGGGTTTTCCCTGCAGGGCCGGCGCCGAAGTTGCCCTCAGTGACGGTCGTGGACTCGGGAAGGGCTTCCTCGGAGAGTCCCCAGCGGTCCAGGACCTTGGCGTAGGAGCCGTCCTTGATGGCGGAGTTCAGGGCGTCCGTGATGGCCGGGGCCAGGCCGTTGCCCTTGAGCGTGGTGGCCGCGACCAGGGTCTCGGACGGCCAGCCGGCGTTGACCTTGCCCACCACCTTGAGGTCGTCGCGGGTGTTTTCCCGGTACGTGACGGACGGGTAGGGCGCGAGGTTCAGGTCGGTGCGGCCGGAGGACAGCGCCAGGATGGTGTCGGCGTCGGAGGAGTAGTACTGCAGCACCGCGGGCGCCTTGCCCTTGGCCTCGAGCTCTTTGTTCCAGGCGATCAGGATCTTCTCCTGGTTGGTGCCCGAGCCCACCGAGATCTTCAGCCCGGAGATGTCATCGGAGCCCTTGATGTTGTAACCGGAGCTCTTCTTCGCCTCGAAGCCCATGTACGCGGCGCGGTAGCTGGAGAAGTCGAAGAGCTTCACGCGGGCGGCGTTGATGCCCACATTGGAGAACACGGCCTCGAAGTCGCCGGACTGGGTCTTCAACGGCCAGTTCTCCCAGGAGGTCACCTGGACGTCCAGGTCCAGGCCCAGCTTGTCCGCGACCAGCTGGGCCAGGTCCACCTCCACGCCGATCGGGGTCTTGTCGTCCGTGGCGTGGAAGGACAGCGGAATCGCGCCCGCCGTCGTCGCGACGGTCAGCTTGCCGTCCTTGCCGATCAGCGCGGGGACCTTCGCGGCCAGGGATGCGTCCCTCTCGGCCCGGATCCGCTGCTGGTCCGGCGAGGTGTTGTAGACGACGCCGTTGCGCGCCGCCGTCGTCGCCGGCTGCCCGCCGGACGCGGCAGACGCGCCGGGATCCGCGCAGCCACTCAGGGCCACGGTGCCGGACAGGGTGCCGATGAGGACGACGGCGGGAAGCGCCGCACGCGTCCGCCGGGGACCAGTACGGGGGCGGGCGGTGCGGAGGGCGGAGCTGATTGCCATGGGGTTCCTTAGATGTTGAAAGCGGGTTCGATGACTTTGGAGAAGAAACTCCGGGTGCGAACTTCGCGCGGGTTGGTGAAAATTTCCTGGGGTGTGCCTTGCTCCACGATCTGGCCCTGGTCCATGAACACCACCGTGTCGGCGACGTCGCGGGCGAAGCCCATCTCATGCGTGACGATGATCAGCGTGGTGCCGGACTTGGCCAGCCCGCGGATGACGTCCAGGACCTCGTTGACCAGTTCCGGGTCCAGGGCCGACGTGGGCTCGTCGAAGAGCAGGATCTTCGGGTCCAGGGCAAGCGCCCGGGCGATCGCGACGCGCTGCTGCTGGCCGCCGGACAGCTGGCGCGGGTAGGCGCCGGCACGGTCCTTCAGGCCCACGCGGTCCAGCAGTTCCAGCCCGCGGTCGCGGGCCTCGGCCTTGGAGAGCCGGGGTTTTCCGGCCCGCGGCGCGACGATCGGTGCCTCGGTGACGTTTTCCAGCGCGGTCAGGTGCGGGAAGAGGTTGAAGTTCTGGAACACCATGCCGATCTCGGTGCGCTGCTTCAGGATGTCCTTTTCGCGCAACTCGTGGAGCCGGCGCCCGCGGACCTCGTAGCCCACCAGCGTGCCGTCGATCGCGATGAACCCGGCGTCGACCTTTTCGAGGTGGTTGATGGTGCGCAGGAGGGTGGATTTGCCGGATCCGGACGGTCCGACGATCACGGCGACACCCCCGGGCTCGACCGTCAGCGTGATGCCCTTGAGGACTTCCGCGGCGCCGAAGGACTTGCGGACCTTCGTGATCTCGACGAGGCCGCGGGTGGTTACGGCGTCCGTGGCAGCGGCCGCGGACGGGGTCTGGGTGGTCGTACGGAGTGCGGTGCTCATCGGGTGCCACTTTCCTGGTTCGATTCCCGGGCGGCGGGCGTATGGATGGCGAGGAATCTGCGGGCCTTCTGCAGCGGGGTCAGGGGCAGCGTGCGGACCGCGCCCTTGGAGTAGTGCCGCTCGATGTAGTACTGGAAGACGCTCAGGACCGAGGTGATGACGATGTACCAGAGCGTGGCCACGAGCAGCAGCGGCAGGACCTGCTGGGTGCGGTTGTAAATGACCTGGACGGTGTAGAACAGCTCGGAATAGGCCAGGACGTAGACGATCGAGGTGCCCTTGACGAGGCCGATCACCTCGTTGAAGGCGGTGGGCAGGATGGCCCGCATGGCCTGGGGCAGGACGATCCTGGTGGAACGCCGCCAGGCCGGGATGCCCAGGGCGGTTGCGGCCTCGAGCTGGCCCTGGTCCACGGACAGGATGCCGCCGCGGATGATCTCGGCGGAGTAGGCGGCCTGGTTCAGGGTCAGGCCGAGGACTGCCGCGGCGAACTGGCTGATCAGGGTGGTGGTCTGCGCCTCAAAGAAGCGCACGTCCGTGAAGGGGAGCCCCAGGCTGATTTTCTCGTAGAGGTAGCCCAGGTTGTACCAGAGCAGCATCTGCACCAGCAGCGGCGTAGACCGGAAAATCCAGGAGAACGTCCAGGAGACGGAGACCAGCAGGGGCGACGCGGACAGCCGCATCAGCGCCAGGATGAACCCCAGGATGAAGCCGAGCGCCCCGGAGATCGCCGTCAGTTTCAGGGTCTCCAGCAGGCCGTTCACGATCGACTGCGCGGTGAACCACTGCGCCACCACGCCCCACTCCCAGCGCGGGTTGGTGGCCAGCGACCAGGCAATGCCGGCCACGCCCACGGCGACGACGGCGGTGCCCACCCAGCGCCACGGATGGCGGGCCGGGACCAGCCGGTAGTCGGCGTAGTCGGTTGCGGCCTTGCGGCCCACCGAACCGGAGCCGACAGTTCCGGCCGGTGCGCGCTCGCCGGCGGGTACGGGTCCTGCGGGCCGGACCTCCGCGGTCTCGGGTGCGGATTCGATGCCGGCGGACGCCGGCTCCGGGGCGGACTGTGCCACCGGGGTTGCTGTTGAACTCATGCGCCACCTCGCTTCTTCCAGTTGCTGTGGGGGTAGTTGGCTGCCAATCTAGGGCCGTGCGAAAACGCGCGGCAAGGCGGCAGGTTGCATACGTTCACGCAGGTTCGCACGGCGTCACACGACGAATTCTTGCCTCGATTTACGTCGCGTTACGCGGGGTGAACGGCCGTGACCGGCGCCTCGACCGGCTCCATTTCGGGTGCCTAGCATGAGGGCTCCGCACCCGAGCCAGGAGACCGTCATGCCAGTGAATGCCCCATCCGTGGTCCTCATCGGCGGCGGCCCGCGCGCGGCCGGGCTGCTGGAACGCCTCGCCGCCAACCGGCCGGAGCTGCTCGACGGCGCCCTGCAGATCCACGTCGTGGAACCGCACACCCCGGGTGCCGGCAGGATCTGGCGTTACGAGCAGCATCCCGGGCTGATGCTCAACTCCGCGGCGGCGGACGTCACGATGTTCACGGATGCCTCCGTCCAATGCGAGGGACCCGCAGTCGACGGCCCCGGCCTGGCAAAGTGGGCCGCCGGGGTCCTGGACGGGTCCATCGCGGATGTTCCGGAGCTGCCGGCGGAACTCCGGCGCCAGCTGGCCGCCCTCACCGGTGCCAGCTTCCCCACCCGGCAGCTGCAGAGTGTCTACCTGGAATGGTTCTTCCGCCGCTCCGTCGCCGCCCTCGGACCGGACACCACCGTCACCGTGCACCGGGACACGGCGTCCGCCGTCGAGCCGGTGCAGCATGAAGCCGACCAGGGTCCGGAACGCTACCGCGTCCGGCTGGCCGGCGGCGCGGTACTGCACGCCGACGTCGTGATCGCCTCCCTGGGGCACACGGATTCGCTGCCCAATGAGGAGTCTGCGGCGTGGGCCGGTTTTGCCGCCCGGCACGGCGCGTTCCACGCGGCGCCCAGCTACACCACCGACGTCGACTACTCACCCCTCGCCGCCGGCCAGGACGTGATTGTCTCCGGCATGGGCCTGGCCTTCGTGGACCTGCTGGTCCTGCTCATGGAGGGCCGCGGCGGCAGATTCGAGGAGCTGCCAGGCGGCGGCCTGCGCTACGTGCCCTCCGGTGCCGAGCCGCGGCTGTGGGCCGGCTCCCGCCGCGGCGTGCCCTACCACTCCAAGATCACGTCCGCCCTGCGCGGCGACGCAGCGGGCGAGCCGGCGTTCTTCACGGCCGACGCCGTCACGGCGCTGCTGGATGCGCCTGGCGAGGTGGACTTCCGCGCCCAGCTGTGGCCCCTGATCGCCAAGGACGCCGGTTACGCGTACTACCGCGAGCTGTTCACCGGCTACCCGGAACGGGTCCGGATCGGCTGGCGGGAATTCGCCGAACGGTTCGCCGCTGCGGACTGGTACAGCCAAGAGCGCCGGCGGCTCGTCGCCGGGTCCGTCCCGGACGCAGGGCTCCACCTGGACCTCGAACGGCTGGACCATCCCTTCGCCGGCCGCGTTTTCGCCGGCCACGCAGACTTCCAGTCGGCGGTGGCAGCGTACATTGGCCGCGACCTTGAGCTGCGCACCGGGCCGGACCATTCGGAAACCCTGGCCCTGTTCACTTCCTTGCTGAAGTCCTACATGGACCTGGGCCGGCTGGTGCCGTCCGAGCGGCTGAACGCGCGGTCGCAGCGGGAGGTCCAGGGCTGGTGGCACGGCTTCTTCAGCTTCGTGGATTCCGGGCCGCCGCCGCGCAGGCTGCGGGAGATGCTGGCGATCCACCGGGCCGGTCTGCTGCAGTTCATTGGCCCGGGTCTGGAGATCGAGGCCGCGGAGTACTCGGGCCGGTTCGTCGCCCGCTCGGCCCAATCCGGGATCAGCGTGTCAGCGCCGGCCCTGATCGAGGCCCGGCTCCCGGCGCCGTCGGTGGCCCGCTCCGCGAACCCGCTGCTGCGCCAGCTGCACGCCTCCGGGCTCGGCACTGAACAGCAGCTCCTCACTGCCGACGGCACGCACGCGACCGGACGGCTCCTGGTGTCCGCCCACAACGAGCTCATCAGTCCGGTGGGGGAGCGGCGCGAACGGCTGTTCGGCGTCGGGCCCGGTACTTCCGGCTGGGGCGCCGGCGCCTTCGCCCGGCCCGGCACCAACGCCGCGCCGTTTCGCGAAAACGATGCCCTGGCCCGGCGAGTCCTGAACCTGCTGGCGTACCCCAACAACGGCCCGGCCGACAGCGGCCTGGCGAACAACGATCAAACGGACGCCGGCCGGGCGGTGCCGCAGGCCGCCGCCGGCGGAAAGGACCCGTCATGACCCCGTCCCCACTACACACCCCGCCCGTGGACACCCCGCCCGTGGACACCGCCGCGCTGACGGTCCTCAATCTCCCCATGAGCGATCCCAGGGTCCGTCCGCTCCTGGACGAGCTCGCGGTCGAATACGACACCCGCTACGGCAGCCTCTTTGGCCGCGGGGCCGCCGCGGAGGAACTCAACCGTTACCCGGCCGAGGAATTCGCCGCGCCGGGCGGGGCCCTGCTGATTGTGCGCGAGAACGGCGAATCCGTGGCCGGCGGCGCGTTCCGCCGGCACGGCCCGCAGACCGCCGAGTTCAAGCGGATCTGGACGCATTCAGCGCACCGCCGCCGCGGACTGGCCCGGTTTGTCCTTGCCGAGCTGGAGGCGCTGGCCGGCCGTCGCGGCTACCGGAAGGTCTACCTGACAACCGGCCCGCGCCAGCCGGAGGCGAAAAACCTCTACCTGAGCACCGGTTACGAGGCACAGTTCGATCTCTCCGCCGACCCGGAAACCATCGGGCCGCTGGCATTCACCAAGGACCTGCCCGCCGCAAACCCCGCCGCGAACCCCGCCGCGCTGCTTGGTCGGTGTGGGCCGGGAACCGGCGCTTCGGGCTAGAGTTCACACAGGGGGTCTGCCCTAAAACAACGTTTTCACGAGCCGCCGCGGACCCGGCGGAGAAACAGCCGGGAGTCATCAGTGCGGCCTGGATCCAAGCCCACCATCCGCGATGTCGCGCAGACGGCCGGGGTCTCCCTGACCACCGTCTCCTATGTGCTCTCCGGCCGCTCCGGCGGTACCACCCGGATCAGCGAAGCCACCCAGGACCGGGTGCACGCCGCGGTCCGCGAACTTGGCTATGTGGCCAACAGTGCCGCCCGGGGAATGCGCCGGGGCCGGACGGAGCTGGTGGCCGTGGCCGTCCCGGACCTCGAGCAGCCCCGGGACAGGGCCATCGCCACGGTGCTGGCCAGGATCCTGCCGGAGCACGGCTACCAGCCGGTCATCCTGTTGGGCGGGCACTGGCGGCAGTTCATGCTCTCCGGCGGAGCCGACGGCGTGATCCACACCAGCGCGCCGAAGATGGACGATGATTCCGGCGCCATGGCAGAGCCCGCCGGCCGCGGCACGCCCCACGTGTTCATCACGGACGACGCCGGGCCCGGCAGCCTTGCTGTCCAGGGCGGACACGAGGTGGTCCCCGCCGGCACGGACACCCCCGAGATCCTGGCCGGGCGCGCCGTCACTCTGCTGCTGGCACAGTTGCGGGGTTAGGACCCTTAGGCTTTCAGCGCGGCATCCGGTGCTGTGTTCTGCGGTGCCGCGTTCTGCGTTGCGGTTTCCTGGGTTGCGGCCTCCCGGAGGGGACGCCGGGCCAGCCACGCGGCCACGATCGCGCCGGAGACGTTGTGCCACAGGGAGAAGACCGCAGACGGCAGCGCCGCCAGCGCGCCGAAGTGCGCGGTGGCGAGGGTGGCGGCCAGACCGGAATTCTGCATCCCGACCTCGAAGGCGAGGGCCCTGCGCGCCTTGTCATCCAGGCGCCCCAGCTTGCCGGCCAGGTAGCCCAGACCCAGGCCGAAGCCGTTGTGCAGCACCACGGCGAGGAAAACGATGCCGCCCGCGGCGACGATCTTGCTGGCGCTGCCGGCCACGACAATCGCGACGATCAGGGAAATCACGACGGCCGAGGCCCACGGCAGCGCGGGCAGGACCTTGGCCACAAGCTTCTTGAGGAAGAGGCGGGCCAGCAGTCCGGCGATGACCGGCAGGAGGACGGTCTTGACGATGTCCTGGACCATGCCCCCGGCGTCGATGTTCAGGTACGAGCCGGCCAGGAACAGCACCAGCAGCGGCGTCACGATCGGCGCGATCAGGGTGGACACGGAGGCGACGGCCACGGACAGGGCGACGTCGCCCTTGGCGAGGAACGCCATCACGTTGGAGGCGGTGCCCGACGGCGCGCAGCCCACCAGGATCAGGCCCACCGCAAGCTCCGGCTCGAGGTGGAGGCCGACGGCGATCAGCCAGCCGGCCCCCGGCATGATGACGTAGTGCGCCACAATTCCCAGGGCCACGGCCCAGGGCCGCTTGGCCACCGACGCGAAATCGGGCGGCGTCAGCGTCAGGCCCATGCAGAACATGATGATGCCCAGCAGGAAGGGCACGCTGGGGGCGAGGGGTTTGAACGCGCCGGGGAGCAGGAAGCCGGCGAGTCCGGCCACCACCACAAGGACCGGGAAGACCGTCACCGCGATGCGGGCAATCTTTGCCTCGGCGGCGAGGGCGGGATTGGCCGGGACGTCGGCGGCAGTGCCCGCGTCCCGGGCGGTATTCGAAGTTTTAGTTGCCTCAAGCATCCAAGAATGGTGCCACCGGCGTCCACGGGGTGGCCACTTCGTGACCACCTGTCGGACAAATATGTCAGATTTTTATGCCGCCGTGCGGCCGTGCGGGCGGGAATCCGACGGGTAGGGTTCATTGCGTGGGTGAGCCCGAAAAGGCGAACTCCCCACCCCGGCGCGACGCAGCGCCCCACCTTCCCTGATTTCTGCACATTCTTTGACATCTGGAGGCCGTTCGGCCTCCTTGACCACGAACGGAGCCAGCGATGGCCACCAGTATCGACGCGCAGGCCCCGGCCGCCACGCCCGCGCAACTGCAATCGGTCCGAGGCGCCTTGACGTCCCCGCGACGGCTCAAGACCGAGGTTTTGGGCGGCCTCGTGGTGGCACTGGCTCTGATTCCTGAGGCGATCGCCTTCTCGATCATCGCCGGCGTGGACCCGAGGATCGGGCTCTTCGCATCCTTCACGATGGCAGTGACCATCGCCTTCGTCGGCGGCCGTCCGGCGATGATTTCTGCGGCCACCGGCGCCGTCGCCCTGGTGATCGCCCCACTGGTGAAGTCCCACGGACTGGATTACCTTGTGGCGGCGGTGATTCTGGCCGGCATTTTCCAGATCGTGCTGGGCCTCTCCGGCGTGGCGAAACTGATGCGGTTCATCCCCCGCCCGGTCATGGTGGGGTTTGTGAACGCCCTGGCCATCCTGATCTTTCTATCGCAGGTGCCCGAGCTGATCGGAGTGCCCTGGCTGGTCTACCCGCTCACCGCGCTGGGCCTGCTGATCGTCTTCGGCCTGCCCAGGCTCACCAAAGCCGTCCCCGCACCCCTCGTGGCCATTGTGGCCCTGACGCTCATCACGGTGACGGCCGCCGTCGTCGTTCCCACTGTGGGGGACAAGGGTGCACTGCCGGACTCGCTGCCCTCTTTGTCACTGCCCAACGTGCCGAACACGTTCGAAACGTTGCAGGTCATCTTCCCGTTCGCGCTGGCCATGGCCTTCGTGGGCCTGCTCGAATCCCTCATGACCGCGAAGCTCGTGGATGACATCACGGACACGCGTTCAGCCAAGACCCGCGAGGCCTGGGGGCAGGGCGTCGCGAACATTGTCACCGGCTGCTTCGGCGGGATGGGCGGCTGCGCAATGATCGGCCAGACCATGATCAACGTCAAAGCCTCCGGCGCCCGGACCCGGATCTCCACCCTTCTGGCCGGCGTCTTCCTGCTCATCCTCGTGGTGGCACTCGGAGACATTGTGTCCCTCATCCCGATGGCCGCGCTCGTGGCCGTCATGATTTTCGTATCAGTTGCCACCTTTGACTGGCACAGCATCCGGCCCGCCACCCTCAAGGCCCTGCCCAAGAGCGAAACCGCCGTCATGGCGGCGACGGTGGTGGTCACCGTTGCCACGCACAACCTGGCAATCGGCGTCGGCGTGGGCGTACTCGTCGCGATGGTCCTGTTCGCCAGGCGGGTGGCCCACTTCGTCACAGTCGAGCGCACCGTGACGGAACACGACGGCGGCCGGGCCACGTATCGTGTGGACGGCGAGCTGTTCTTCGCCTCCGCGAATGACCTCTACACACAGTTCGAGTACGCACTGGACCCCGAACGCGTCGTCATCGACATGCGCGACTCCCACCTGTGGGACACCTCCACGATCGCCGCTTTGGATGCCATCACGGAGAAGTACCGGCAGCACGGCAAGAGCGTCGACGTCGTGGGCCTGAACCAGGCCAGCGCCCTGATGCGCGAACGCCTGGCCGGCAAGCTCGGCGCGGGGAACTGACCGGGCGGCGCGACCGGTCGGGCCGATATTAGGTCACACGTTTGGGTCTTTTTGTTTGCCTTGGTGCGGCCTAGCGTGGATTTACGGCGCCGCCCGTCCGGGTGGCCGGAGCATGGAGGAAATCCAATGACGACGCACGTAGCCGACTGCAGCGTGAGCAATTGCTCCTTCAATGACCACTCCCACTGCAACGCGGCCGCCATTACCGTCGGCGGCGCCGCAGATCATGCCTCCTGCGCGACCTTCATAGACATCGGGGTGCACGGCGGGCTCCCCAAGGTGCTGGCCGACGTCGGCGCCTGCCAGCGTTCCGAGTGCACCCACAACGACCATCTGATGTGCAAGGCGCCCGAAGTTCATGTGGGTCCGGGCGTCGACAACGCCGACTGCCTCACCTACGCCCACACGTAGCCGCACCCGCCGTCCGCGTCCATCGAACATCCGCCCCGCTGGCGCTGAAATTCCCCACCTTTGGTCGCCGCACCCGGCGTGTCGGGCCGAACCGCCGGTGAGGCCCGGCGTCGCTGGTTCAAAGGTGGGGAGAATCGGTGGTGGCAGAGGGCATCCGCAGATGCAGGCAGGCGCGCGCTAGCCCTGGGTGAGCCGGTACCGTTCGATCTGCTTCAGCCGCCGCAGGAGGCTGTCGCGCCGGGGGTGCGGGACGGCGTCGGCCGGCTCGGCGGTGAGCTCGATGTGTTCGGTGCCGTACTGCCACAGCAGCAGGTCATCGAGCAGCCGGTCCGGCCCGGGGGAGTAGCGGTGGTCCAGGGCCTTGCGGACCTCGGTGATCCGGTTGGCGCTAAGCAGCCCGGCGAGCTGCATGGTCTGGTTGAGGCCGTGGGCGGCCATGAGCTCCGCGGCCCAGCCCCAGTCGTCGTCGACCTTCCGGTCCACGTGCGGCAGCAGGGTCCGCCAGACGTCGCGGATCCGGTTGGGCGTCAGCTGCGCGGCACCCTCACCGTCCATGTCCCAGTAGCCGCGGACCTCCTCGTAGCGTTCGTGCAGGTCCGAGAACGCGCTCTCCACGGTCTCCAGCATGGCGGCCGTCGCGGTGAACTGGCGGTCGAAGTGCGGGGTCCAGGCCCGCGGGTCCTCGGCCTTGAACCGGATGTCGTGCTCGATCTCGCTCCAGGCGTGGGCGAAGACTGTGCGGATCTGGCACTCGAAGAAGTAGCTGCCGTTCGGCGGGACGTCCGGGTTGAAGGCCAGCTGGTAGTCCTTGACGGCCTCGTTCTGGATGGTCCGCAGGATCAGGTGCCGGCTCGAGTAGCCGTATGTGCCGGACTCGATCGAGCCGATGTCCTTTTCCCGGTCCCCCCGGCAGTCAAAGAGCTGGCGCTGGCGCTTGATCAGATTCGCCACCACCGCGTTTTCCGCCGGCAGCTTCGTGATCACACGGATTCCCACCATGTCATTCAGGGTCCGGAACGGGTCCGGGAACTTCAGCACAGGTGGCCCGCCCGGCTCCAGCGGTTCCTCAATGCGGGAAATCTTCTCGCGGAATGATTCAACGGTCTTGGTGCGTCCGGTGACGAACAACGGCGTGACTTCGGTGTCCTTGAGCATGGTCCGCAGCGTGAGCAGGACCTCCCGGGTGACCAGCTTCAGGGCAGGCCGGACCCGCTCGTACAACTCCACGTTCTCCTGCACGGAATCGCGCAGGCTCACGTCCAAACGGTCCCAGTTGCTCGCCATGGATCCAGCTTACGGCGCACCAACGACACCGGCCCGCAGGCTGGCAACGCCGGGCACGCCCGCAGGCAAGGGCAGCGCAGCAGGCATGGGAGGGGTCCGGCATGGGAGGGGCCCGGCCTGCGCTGGGCCGCTTGGTGCCCAAGGTAGGCTCAGCATATGGCTGAAATGCGGCGGCGGACTATGATCGCGGCCGCAGCGGCGGTGACTCTGGGGGCAGTCTCCGCCGCCTGTTCACCGGGCCCCAAGGAGGACGCTGTGAAGAGGCACAAGTACCAATATGGCGAGGACCCCAGCCAGTGGGGTGAGCTCTTCCTCCCGGATGTTGCCGCGCCCAAGGGTGTGGTGGTGGTGATCCATGGCGGGTACTGGCGTTCGCAGTACGGCGCAGAACTGGGGGAGCCCCTTGCCAAGGACCTCGCCGCGCACGGCATGGCGGCCTGGAACCTGGAGTACCGGCGGGCCGGCAACGGCGGAGGCTGGCCCAACACGTTCGCCGACGTCCTGGCCGGCATCGACAAGCTCGGTGAACTGGCCGACGAGCACGGGCTGGGACTGGACCGCGTGGTGGCCCTGGGCCACTCGGCAGGCGGCCACCTCGCCGTCTGGGCGGCGGGACGCCGCCGGCTCGCGGGGCTTGGTGCCCCGGACGCGGACCGCCAGCTGACGCGTCGGGGCGACGACGACGGCGCGGTGCAGCTCACCGGCGTCGTCAGCCAGTCGGGGGTACTTAACCTCGCGGCCGCCGAGCGGCTCAACCTCAGCAACGGCGCCGTCAGCAACTTCCTGGGCGGCTCATCGGAGAAATATCCCAAACGGCATAAATTTGCCGACCCCATGAGTGCGGTACCGCTGGGCGTGCCCGTATATGCCGTTCACGGCACGGAGGACGATACCGTGCCGGTGAGCCAGTCCGAGACCTACGCCGGCGCAGCCAAGGCCGCCGGCGCGCCGGTCCAGCTGCTCAAGGTCCCGGGCGACCACTTCGCGCTCATCGACCCAAAGGCACCCGCATACCGGAAATGCCGTGAACTCGTGCAGCAGCTGCTGGTCTGAAGTCCGCCCGGCGGCCGGGATGGGGGCCCCGGTGTCCCCGATGGCATCCCCTGGCCGGCGAAAGCGAATAGACTGGAGCGCAGGTGCGCCGGGAAGTCTGGTCGGCATAGTTCCGTCGACCCCATTTTGAGGACCCCATGAGCGCCCTGCCCCCTTCGCCGACACCCTCTTCACCAACACCGCCTCCTCCTTCGCCGCCCCGCCTCACCATTTTCGGCCGGGGCAGCTATGCCGAGGCCCTGCGGATCGGCGAGATCCTCCGCAAGGAAACCGTGGGCGGCGCCCTGCTGGTCGCCGCGGCGATGGTGGCCCTTATCTGGGCCAACTCACCGGCCTCGGAGAGTTACTTCGCACTGCGCGACTTCACCATCGGCTACGCGCCCTGGCATCTGGACCTGAGCCTGGGCGCCTGGGCCGCCGACGGACTGCTGGCCATCTTCTTCTTCCTGGTGGGGCTCGAACTCAAGCGCGAGTTTGTCGCCGGCGACCTGCGCGAGCCGAGCAAGTCCGTGGTTCCGGTGGCCGCCGCCGTTGGCGGTGTGGCCGTTCCGGCACTCATCTACGCGGCCATCAACCTCTCCGGTCCCGAAACGCTGCACGGCTGGGCCATTCCCACCGCCACCGACATCGCCTTCGCCGTCGCGGTGCTGGCGCTCATCGGTTCCCACCTGCCCAGTGCGCTGCGGATCTTCCTGCTGACCCTCGCCGTCGTCGACGACCTCCTGGCCATCGCCATCATCGCGATCTTCTACACCAGCGATCTCCACCCCGAGCCGTTCCTGCTGGCCCTGCTCCCGCTGGGCCTCTACACGTTCCTGGCGCACAAATACCGGCGGTTCTTCGGCACGCACGCAGCCGCAGCCTGGGTGATCCTGCTGCCGCTCGGCTTCGCGACGTGGGCCCTCGTGCACGCATCAGGCATCCACGCCACCGTGGCCGGGGTCCTGCTCGGATTTGCCATTCCCGTCAAACGTTCGAAGGCCAGCGGCGGCCCTGAAGCCGGCCCGGGCCTGGCGGAGATTTTCGAACACCGGTTCCGTCCCATCTCGGCCGGGATCGCCGTCCCGGTCTTCGCGTTCTTTTCCGCCGGGGTGGCCATAGGCGGCTGGCTGGGCCTCGGTGCCGCCCTGACGGACCCCGTGGCGGTGGGCATCATCGTGGCGCTGGTTGCCGGAAAGCCGGCGGGCATCCTCGGCACCACATGGCTCATCACCAAAGTCACGCGGGCCCGCCTGGACGGGTCCTTCAAGTGGATTGACGTCTTCGGCGTCGCCATCCTCGCCGGCATCGGATTCACCGTCTCGCTGCTGCTTGCCGAGTTGAGCTTCGGCCAGGGCACTGCGCATGAAGACCACGCGAAGGTAGGGATCCTCGCGGCCTCACTGCTCGCCGCGCTCCTTGCCACCACGGTGCTCCGGACACGCAACCACCAGTACCGGCGTGCGGAGGAGGCGGAACAGGTCGACTCGGACCACGACGGCATCCCGGACGTCTACCAGCAGGACCGCCCCGCAGGCTAGGTTGGCAGGCCAGGCCGACGGGCTATATTTAGGGGTGTGGCGGGAGGGGCCGTCCGGAGGGTCAATGATACCCCAAGGGGTATCATGATTGAGCTGGAATACGCGCGCCGGGCCATCTGGCGCCCGCGAAAGGAACAGGCATGAAGAGCATTTCCGTCAAGGACCTGGCCGCCCTGGGCGATGCCACCGAAATCGTCGATGTCCGCGAGGAAGACGAATACGTCGCCGTCCGCGTTCCCGGCGCCCGGAGCATCCCGCTCTCACGGTTCGTCCAGTCCCTCGCCGAGGTCCCGGCCAGCGGCACCGTCTACGTCATGTGCGCCGCCGGGGGCCGCAGTGCCCAGGCCGCCACCTACCTGGAGGACCAGGGATACGACGCCGTCAACGTAACCGGCGGGATCATGAAGTGGCAGGACGAGGGACACCCCGTCAACCGGGGCTGACCTTCAAGGGCTGACCGCACCGGAGGGACCATGGAAGTCATCGTCATCGAGACCCCGCAGCTCGGGGACCGCAGCTACCTGGTCCACGACGGCTCGGTGGCGCTGGCGATCGACCCGCAGCGCGACACGGACCGCATCGAGGCGGCCGCCCGTGACGCCGGGGTAGCCATCACGCACGTGGCCGAAACGCACATGCACAATGACTACATCACCGGCGGGCTGATCCTGGCCCGCGCCCACGGCGCCAGCTATCTCGTCAACGCCGCGGACGCCGTCGGGTTCGAGCGCACTCCCATCACGGACGGCCAAACGGTCCGCGTGGGCTCGCTTACGGTCAAGGCGGTCGCCACGCCGGGGCACACGCATACCCACCTGTCGTTCATCGTGGACGACGGCGGGAAGCAGGCCGTCTTCTCGGGCGGCAGCCTCCTGTATGGCTCGGTGGGCCGCACGGACCTTGTCGCCGAGGCGGACACGGTTGGCTTGACCCACGACCAGTACGCCTCGGTCCGTCGACTCGCCGCCGAGGCCGGCCCTGACGCGGAGCTGTTCCCGACCCACGGATTCGGCTCGTTCTGCTCCTCCGGACCCGCCAGCGGTGCCCGGTCCTCCACCATCGGTGAGCAGCTTGCCGCCAACCACGCCCTGACGGACCCCGATGAGGACCACTTCGTCCGCCAGCTCATCGCCAACCTCACGGACCACCCCTCCTACTACGCGCACATGAGCCCGGCCAATGTCCGGGGCCCGGGCCCTGCCGAGCTGGCCGTTCCGGCATCGCTCGATGCCGCCGAACTCACCCGGCGCCTGGACGGCGGCGAGTGGGTGGTGGACCTGCGCCGGCGCGTGGCGTTCGCCAACAGCCACCTCAAGGGCAGCGTCAGTTTTGAGTATGGCTCCGGCTCCAGTTTCACCACCTATCTCGGCTGGGTGCTGCCGTGGCGCGAACCGCTCACCCTGGTGGGCTCGCGGGAAGACGTTGAGAACGCCATCCGCGACCTCTCCCGGATCGGCATCGAATCCCCCGACGCCGCGCTCGGTTCCGAGCCGCACGCCCTCGCCCCGCAGGCCGGCCTCGCCTCCTACCCGCGCGTGGGCTGGGACGGCATGCTCGCCGGCCGGGCGCCTGAGGACACTGTCCTGGACGTGCGCCGGGCCGACGAATTCGCTGCCGCCCGCGTGGTGGGCGCGGTCAACGTGCCGCTGCACGAACTGTTGCTGCGCCTCGGCGACATTCCCGCCGGGAAACTTTGGGTGCACTGCGGCTCCGGGTACCGTGCCGGGGTCGCCGCCAGCCTCCTGCAACGGGCAGGCCGGGACGTGGTCCACATCGACGCCAGGTTTGCCCATGCCGCGTCCGTGGGGATCGCGCTGGACACCACCGCGGCCTGAGCGCCGGCAGTGACGCCGGGCAGTGACGCCGGCAGGGCGGAAGCGGGTGGGGGCGCAACACACGGCACCGGAGCGCATTCTCTGGCAGAGTATGGTCATGCTCACAGTTATTGGCGAGGGGCTGGTTGATGTTGTCCAGCGGTCCTCCGGCGTCCAGGCCCATGTTGGCGGCAGCCCCCTCAACGTGGCGGTGGGGCTGGCGCGGCTGGACCATCCGGTCCAGTTCATCGGCCGCTACGGCCGCGATGCGTATGGCGAGGCCCTGGCCGCGCACCTGAAGTCGAGCTCCGTGCTGCTTCCGCTGGGACCCGACGAGCTGCCCACCAGTGTGGCCTCCGCCCTGATCGACGACGCCGGCGCCGCCACGTACACCTTCGACCTCGCCTGGGAGCTTCCCGGCGTCGCGGCGCGCCTGCCGTTCCTGCTTCAGGGAACCACGCTGCTGCACACCGGTTCGATCGCCACCATGCTGGCGCCGGGCGCCGCCGACGTGTTTGCCGCCGTCGAGCGCGCCCACCCGTCCGCCACCATCAGCTTCGACCCCAATTGCCGTCCCAGCATCATCCCGGACGTGGACTACGCCCGCGGGCAGGCCGAAAAGTTTGTGCGCCTCGCCGACGTTGTGAAGGCCTCCGACGAGGACCTCGAATGGCTCTACCCGGGCGTGGACCCGCTGGACTCGGCCCGCCGCTGGCAGGCGTTGGGCGGTTCCGAAGGGCCGGCAATGGTGGTGGTGACCCGCGGCAGCAAGGGCCCCTGGGGCATCAACGCCGCCGGTGAGGCGCAGTTCCCGGCCCCTGAGATCAACGTCGCGGACACAGTCGGCGCCGGGGATTCCTTCATGGCCGCGCTCCTGTCCGGCGTTGTGGATCTGGGCCTGGACGGGGCACAAAACCGCAAGGGCCTGCGCGAACTCTCCGCCGAAAGCCTCGGCGATGTCCTCGCCCATGCCTCCCGGGCAGCGGCGGTCACCGTGTCCCGCGCCGGCGCGAACCCGCCTACGCGCGCGGAACTGGCACGGATGGAAATGGGGGCCCAGCCCCTGCAGTGAGTGAAAGGCAGCCATGACACGGCACGATGTTCCGGTGTTCCCCGTCCGCAGTGAATCCTACGCGGAGGGCCAGACGCTCCCGGCCGCCCAGCGCAGCGGCAAAATGCGCGCCGGCGGCCGGGACGAATCCCCGCAGCTGAGCTGGAGCGGCGCCCCGGCCGGCACCAAGGGCTACGCGGTGACGATGTTCGACCCCGACGCCCCGGGGCGCGGCGGCTTCTGGCACTGGGCCGTGCTGGACGTCCCCGCCGACGTCACCTCGTTGCCGGCAGGAGCGGCCGCCGAGGGCGGCAGGCTCCTTCCCGCGGGCGCCATCCAGTTGAAGAACGACGCCGGATTCCATGGCTACCTGGGCGCCGCACCGCCTCCCGGACACGGGCCGCACCGGTACGTCATCACCGTCCACGCGCTCGACATCGCACCGTCCGGACTCAACGAGCACACCGCTCCGGGCAGCCTGGAGGCGAAGCTGTCGCAGCACACCCTGGGCCGGGGCACGCTGACCGGCATCTTCGAACGTCACTGAGCCCGCCGCCGCCCGCCGAGGCTGTCGCCCCTGTCGCCCCTGTCGCCGAGTTCGCCGGAACCTCCCCAGTTCGCCGTGATTGTCCGGCGAACCCGACGCGGTCCGGCGAACTCGGCGAATGCGGCCGCGAGGGCCTGCCGCCCCGGCGCACGTAGACTGGCACTATGCGGCTGGTAGCAAGTGACATTGACGGAACGATCCTCGGCCATGACGGCAAAATCAGCGACCGGACCGTCCGCGCGTTCCACGCCTGCCGCGACGCCGGGCTGGAACTGGTGTTCGTCACCGGACGGCCGCCGCGCTGGCTCCACCCCCTGCAGGACCAGTTGGGGCATACCGGAACGGTCATCTGCTCCAACGGCGCCGTCGTGTGGGACCTCGAGGCCGACTGCCTGCTCTCGGCGCGGACACTGGACCTCGACGCCATGTTCGAGGCCCGCCGCATCATCAAGCGGCTGCGTCCGTCCGCGCTGTTTGCCGCCGAAACCCTGACCGGCTTCCATCTGGAACCGGGCTTTATCGAAAACGGCTCGAGCGAACTGCTCGCGGAATTCACCCCGGCCCCGCTTCACACCACCCTCACGGAGGCGGACGCCGTGGCGAAGTTCCTGGCCATTGTCCGCGAAGGCACCGCCGACGAGTTCCTCGCCGAGGTGACGCCCGCCGTCGCCCATCTGGCCGCCGCGACGCACTCGGCGCCGAACATGGCCCTCCTCGAGCTGTCCCTGCCAGGCGTGAACAAGGCCGTGGCCCTGGCTGAATATGCGTCGTCCCTCGGCATCGGCGCCGCGGACGTGGTGGCATTCGGGGACATGCCCAACGACATCGAGATGCTTCGCTGGGCCGGGCACGGCTACGCGATGGCCAGCGGCCATCCGGAAGCGATCCGGGCCGCCGGCCGGCAGGCCCCGCACTTCGACGACGACGGCGTCGCCCAGATCCTCGAGTCAAAGCTCGCCGAACTCGGCGTCCGGCTGCCCTAAAACCCCGGTCCCGCACCCGCTCCCCACGCCCGCCCCGGCCCAGGTCCCCGCACCGGTCGCCCGGTTCCCGGCGGACACCGGATTCCCAGTTCGCGGTCAACTGGCGTTCACCTTGGCCTCCTAGGCTGGAAGCTCGCGACGAAACGTTTGACCGAGAATGGGGACATCATGGCCAGGCACCGCATCAACAACACGGACGAACAACCCCTGCACCCGGTGGAACCGGACCGGCACTGGAGGCAGCTGCGCCAGGGCGACCGCGTCAGCGTCCGGCTCGCCCCGGGCCTTGAGACCGGCGGGCTTGTGGACGCCGTGACGGCGGACCACAGCGTCGTCTGGGTCGACCTCGACGGCGGCCGCGGCCGCACGCTGCTGCACTGCAGCGACGGCGTCGAAATCCGCCAGCAGGCTCCTGACACCCCGTCCCACTGAGGCCCACTGAGGCCCGCTGACCCGGCCCGCCAGTACCGGCCCTCAAGCCCCGGTCGAATCCCGGTCCCGGCAGACCAAGGTACGCTTCAGGAGTGACTGACCTGCACCCCTACTTTGCCCCTCGCGGGGATCGCGACGGCGGCCCGGAGGGCGCCGCCACCCCGGCCCCGGGCAGTTCCCGGGCGCCGCTGGCGCTGGCCCACCGGGGCTTCTCACTGGACGGGCTGGAGAACTCGATGGCCGCGTTCCGCGCCGCCGTCGACCTCGGGTTCCGGCATCTGGAGACGGACGTGCACACCACGGCCGACGGCGTGTTGGTGCTCTTCCACGACAAGACCCTGGACCGGATCACGGAGGGCCGAGGCCAAATCGCTGACCTTCCCGCCTCAACCGTGGCCCGGGCCAGGATCGGCGGGACCGAACCGATCCCGCGGTTCGATGAGTTGATCGCTGCCTTCCCGGACGTCCGGCTCAATATCGACGTCAAGGACTGGAACTCCGTGGGCACCCTGGCCTCGGCGATCGAACGCCACGGACTGCACGACCGCGTGCTGGTGGCCAGTTTCTCGGACCGGCGGCGCCGGGCAGTGCTGAAGCAGCTGAGCCGTCCCGCCGCGAGCTCGGCCGGCATCGTGTCCAACGCCGTGTTCGTCCTGCTGGGCCCCGTGCTGCCGACGCCGCTGATGTCCGCCGTGGTGCGCCGGGCACTGCGCGGAGTCCACGCCCTGCAGGTCCCCGTCCGCTACGGCGCCGTGCCTGTGGTGACGCCGGGCTTCATCCGGCGGGCACACCGGCACGGGCTGCAGGTCCACGTCTGGACAATCAACGAGCCCGCGGAAATGCACCGGTTGCTTGACCTTGGCGTCGACGGGATTGTCACGGACCGCGCGGACCTGCTCAAATCGGTCCTCCAGGAGCGCGGGACCTGGTCCTGAAGGGTCGCTCCGCTCAGGCGGAGAGTTCCATCATGAGTGGCGGCAATTCGTCGGTGAGCTCCCGGGCGAGATAGCCCAGGCCGCCCAGCCGGCTGGCAAGGCGGTCTCCGGCCGCAGCATGCAGATGCGTTCCCCAGCAGGCGGCCTGCGCGTTGCCCGTTCCCCTGGCGCGGAGGCCGGTGATGGCGCCGGAGAGGACATCCCCGCTGCCCGAGGTGCCCAGCCCGCTGTGCCCTGTGGTGATCTCCCAGAGGCCGGCCCCGGACGTGGCAGCCCTGCCGGTGCTGCGGGGTTCTGCGATGGCCCCCTGACACGTGACCACGGCCCCGTATTTGTCGGCAACCTCAGGGAGCTGGCGGTGCAGGTCCTCGACCTCCCGCCCGAGCAGGATGCCCGCCTCCGTGACGTTCGGGGTCAGGATCAGCCGGCCGGCCCACGGCGCCAGTTCGGCTTCGAGCTCCGGGACGCTGGCCAGGGCAAAAGCATCCAGGACAATGCACGGCGGGCTGCCCGGGGTGGCCTGAAGGAGTTCGCGCAGCAGCGCCGTGGTCTGGTCCTTGTCGTCCAGGCCCGGCCCCACCAGGACGGCGTCGGCGGTTTCCAGCTCGGCGGCCAGGGACCCGGCGGCGGAACCGACCACGGTCCCGGCCGTCGTTTCCGGCAAGCCAAGGACGCCGGCTTCGGGCAGGGCGATGGCGAGCGGCACCGCCACGGACTCCGCCACGGCCAGGGTCAGCCGGCCAGCGCCCGCGCGGAGGGCGGCGACGCCGGCGAGCAACGCCGCTCCGGGCGTCTTGCGCGCGCCGCCGATCACCAGCACGGAGCCCCGGTCATCCTTTCCGGAGCCGCCGTCGGGGAGCGGCCAGGCCCGCAGCAAAGCAGGGGTGACGGCCTCGGCCTGGGGGCGGCGTTTCGCTTGCCGGGAGTTAGCGGGGGTGGACATCGGCGTCTCCCGAGTGCTGGGTTACCGGGACACCTTCGCTCGTGAGGTGGTCGGCCATATTGAACCCCTCCAGCTGCCATTCCCCCCGGCCGCCGGGCCGGATGAAGCGGCTGACGGAGGCGTTGAGGATGGTGGACGCGGCCGCGATGTCCAGCAGCTGCTCCTCCGAGAGCCCCTCCAGGATGTAGCGGATGAGCAGGATCACGGCATCGTGGCAGACCAACAGGACGCCCCCGCCCGGATGCCTGGTGTCGAGGTCGGCGAGCAGCGAGCGAAGCCGCAGCACGACGTCCGCCCAGGACTCGCCGCCCGGGGGCCGGTAGTAGAACTTGCCGAGCCACCGCCGCCGGCCGGCCTCCTCCGGGAGGCGGGCTTCCACCCCGGCCGAAGTGAGCATGTCCAGGATGCCGAGCTCACGGTCGCGCAACCGCTCATCGATCAGGATAGATGTTTGCCAGCCGCCGGTCTGGACGGCGAGTTCCGCGGTCTGGCGTGCGCGCAGGTAGGGCGAGGACCAGACTGGCGTGCGCCGGCCGTCCGGGTAGTCCGCGAGGAGTCTGCCCAGGGCCAGCGCCTGCTCCCGTCCCGTGTCCGACAATCCGACGTCCGCGTCCCGGGCCGGGACGTCAATGACATGCGCGCCGGCCTGCTGAGCCAGCGTGGCGGCAACGTTGCCCTGGCTTTCACCGTGCCGCACGAGCAGTAACTCGCTCACGCCCGGAACGCCGTGTCCATAGTGGCTCACCGTTCCCCCTATCCGTTGCTTTCCAACGTCGTCCTCTGCCGGGCGGGCCCGGGCTGGAATATGTGTGGCAGAAAGGTTACTCCCGGTGGCGCGGATTTGTCCCCTGCACCGGCGATCGAGCAACACCGGGGCCGCCGGGCTGGCAGGATAGAGCCATGCGCATCCTCATCGCCCCGGACAAGTTCAAGGGTTCCCTCACCGCCGTCGAAGCCGCCGCGGCCATTGCCGAGGGCGCCCTCCGCGTCTACCCCGAGGCCGACGCCATCCAGTTCCCGGTGGCCGACGGCGGCGAAGGAACCCTCGAGGCGGCCGTCGCGGCCGGCTACGAGGAACGGCTCAACGCGGTCGTCGGCCCGATCCTGGCCCCGATCGGTGCCGCGTGGGCCATCCGGGCGGATGCTTTCGGCGGCGCCACCGCGGTGATTGAAACGGCGCAGGCCTCAGGGCTGGCGCACATGGAGCCCACACCGGCCAACGCCCTGCGCGCCCACAGCTACGGCTGCGGCCAGCTGATCGCCGCCGCACTGGACGCCGGTGCCACGGAAATCGTGCTGGGCGTAGGCGGTTCGGCCATGAGCGACGGCGGCAGCGGGGCCCTCCGCGCCCTCGGACTCAAGCCGTTGGACGCCGCCGGCAACGTGGTGCCCCTCGGCGGCGGGTCGCTTGCCGACGTCGCGTCCGTGGACATCAGCGGCCTGGACCCGCGGCTGGCCGGGGTGAAGTTCAGGATCGCCGTCGACGTCCAAAACCCGCTGTTCGGCAGCGACGGCGCGGCACACGTGTTCGGCCCGCAAAAAGGCGCCGACGCCGATGCGGTGGAACTGCTCGACGCCGGCCTGCGCAACTGGGCTTCGGTCCTGCGCCAGAGGACCGGCCGGGACGTCAACGTGCCCGGCGCCGGGGCGGCCGGCGGGTTCCCGGCGTCGTTCCTGGCCTTCAGCACGGCCGCCCTGGAAGGCGGCTTCGAGCTGGTGGCCGGCCTCACCGGGCTGGACGCGAAACTCGCGGTGGCTGATTTGGTCATCACCGGGGAAGGCTCCATGGACAGCCAATCGCTGACAGGCAAGGCGCCGATCGCCCTCGCCGATGCCGCCCAGGCCCTTGGCATTCCGGTGGTCGTGGTGGCCGGCCGGATCCTCGTCACCCCGGAGGACCTTGCCCGTCACGGCGTGGTGGCCGCGGCGCAGCTGCTGGACGTCGCCGGCAGCCCCCAGGACGCAGTAGCAAACGCCGCAAAGTACCTTACCTGGGTCACCAGCCAGGTCCTCGAAGGCGCCTGACGCCCCTGCTGGCCGGCTGCGCCGGCCAGCTTGCCGCCTAGGCGCCGGTCTCGTAGTGCGGTTCGGCCACGGGTTTGGACTCGGGGGAGCCCTTCTCGCGAAGGTAGACCGAGGCGCCTACCAGGACCGCGACGGCGAGGAACTCGCTTTGCCAGTTCTGGAAGGATTCGAACCAGAATCGGCTCGTCGCCAGATAGCCCAGCACCGTCACGGTGGGCTGGCCGTGCGCCTGCTGGTCACTGTTGTAGTCCTCCGCGCCGCCAACCGCGTGCAGGGCGATCGACGCCAGGAACAGCAGGAGGAACATGATCGAAAGCGAGTGTTCGTAGAGCTTGAGGACCCAGCCGCCGCGCCGCACCGGCCACGGCGTGGACTCCTTGAGCTTTGCCTGCCGGGGATCCTCGTCTTGCGGGGCGGTCCGGCCCACCGGCTTGGACTCGGAGGACCCTTTCTGGAACAGGAAGACGGTGAGGATGACGTACATGCCCATCTGCAGGAATTCCGACTCCCAGTTCTCGAAAGTCGCCTCCAGGAAGTTCCCGGTGCCAAGGTACTGCAGGACGGTCACGGCAGGTTCGCCGTGGGCAAGCTGCTCGTCGCTGTAGGTGCTTGCCCCGCTCAGGACCATGCCGCCGAAAAACACGACGAACAGCCCGATGTTGGCCAGAAGCAGTCCATGTTCCTTGACCCACTTGCCCATGGTTCCCGTGCCTGCGGTGTGGCGCTCATGTGAAACGTTTGTCATAGCGACTCCTCTTTGCGGGCCCGTCGACGGATCCAGGCAGGGACAAGTACCAGCAGCAGCACCAGCACGGCGAGCAGCCCGACGCCGGCGATCACGCCCGCCGTCCGGCCTACGGTGACATCGAAGATCAATGAGGTGGTGCCCACGCTCAGCAGCCCCACCCCGGTCAACGAAAACCTGACGATGATGTCCGCGCTGCTCACGAGGGCCTGCTTCAGCCCTTGCCGGAACAGCCGGCGGTGCACGCTCACGGGCAGCAGGATCGTGGCCGTGGTCAGGGCGGCCAGGACGACGTTGGCGAGATACAGGCGGGTCTGGTAGTCATCGAGCGTCTCGAAGCGCGACTGGAACGGCAGCGTCAGGAGGAAGCCGGCGAGAATCTGGACGCCGGTCTGCAGTACGCGCAGTTCCTGCAGCAGTTCGACCCAGTTGCGGTCCATCCGCTCCGCAACGGACTCGTCCCTGCCGTCGTTCTTCGGCACTACTGGGCCAGTCATCGGTACTCCTCGGCAAAATCCTGAAACCAAGGCCGCCACAACATGCGGCCCCACCCTCAACCTAGGCTTGAGAGTTGCCAAAAACAAGTTGGTACTAAGCTTGCTGACGATATTGTGGTTAGGGTAGAAACTGATTACTTCGCTGGGATGGATTCAGCGGGCCCAGGCCCCATGGGACCGATGAACATCCTGGAAACCGACACGTTGTTAGGCGGACTATGAGCGACTCAAGCGAACGGCAGGATCAGCCCAAGCAGCCCGAACAGCCGCGCGATCCGCGCGCCGGCTACCATTCCGGCCCGTTCCCGGAACAGGTCCAGAAGCAGCCCGGCCTCACCGCGCCCATGGAGCCCAAGCCGGACCACGGCGAGGAAAGCTACCGCGGCAGCGGTGCCCTGAGCGGCAAGGCCGCCCTGATTACCGGCGGCGACTCCGGGATCGGCAGGGCGGTGGCAATCGCCTTCGCCCGTGAGGGGGCCGACGTCGCCATCTCCTACCTGCCGGAGGAAGAAGACGACGCGCAGGACACCGCCGAGTGGATCCGAAAGGCCGGCCGCAAGGCCCTGCTGCTCCCCGGCGACGGCCGCAGCGAGGACTTCGCGGCGGACATCGTGAAGGCGACGCTGGCCGAATTCGGGCGCCTCGACGTCCTGGTGCTCAACGCGGCCTACCAGAAGAACCGCGAGAGCTTCGAATCACTGCCCACCGAAGAGTTTGATCGAGTTTTCAAAACCAATCTGTACTCCCTGCTCTGGACGGCCCGTGCCGCGGTCCCGCATCTGGAAGCGGGTGCGTCGATCATCACCACCGCGTCAATCCAGGCCTTCAACCCGTCCCCGGGGCTCATCGACTACGCCATGACCAAGGCGGCCCAGGTGGCTTTCACCAAAGCCCTGGCCCAGGAGCTCGGACCCAAGGGGATCAGGGTCAACGCCGTGGCCCCGGGTCCCATCTGGACACCGCTGATTCCGGCCACCGAATGGCCCGACAAGCTCCCGTCCTTCGGCCAGGACACGCCCCTGCAGCGGGCGGGGCAGCCGGCGGAGCTCGCGGCCGCCTATGTCCTTCTCGCCTCCGACCACGGTTCCTACATTTCCGGAGCCGTGCTTCCGGTCACCGGAGGCAAGGGTCTCTGAACCCGCTCCGGACCCGTCCACTGCCAGCTAGTCCCATTTCCAGCATCAGTTTCCAGCACCAGGAGGAATGACATGACTGAAAACCAGCAGGATCCCAAGACCGTCACCGAGGAAGCGGGCGGCTACGGCACGCCGACCGCCGAGCAGGAGATGGGCGGCGATGGGAAGAAATTTGCCCAGCCCCGCGAGGAGGAGGCCTTCGACGCCGCCGGGCTGAACCAGGACAGCCCCGACGGCGAGACGTATCCGGCCGGCGCGCCGGACCTGAGCCAGTTCGGTGCAGAAGACCAAGACAGTGCAGGAGAACCCGGAGCAGGACGCTTCGGAGGAGCGGAGGAACAAATGAGTTCAGAAAACGCCAGCGCAACCCCCGGCTTCGACCCGGACGCCTCGGAGAATTCCGAGGCGGCAGTGCCGTCGTCGGAAGCGGAGATGGACGGTGCCAACACGGAAGAGCCCGACGCCGGGCGGCCCTTCTCCTCTGAGTCCGGACAGGACGCGGCGGGGCTGCCGGACGGCTCCGGGACGGACCTGCCGGAGAACAAGTCGCCGAAGGACCGCGACGATGACAAGGACGCCTTCGACGCCGGCTAGTCCCGGGCCCGTCGCGCCCCGCCGCCACCGGCGCTGCCGGCCGTGACAGCGAAAAGGCCGGACTCCTGCCCCTGGGCGGAGTCCGGCCTTTCTCGTCGGGCGGGATTGCCCGCTCGCCGCGCGCTTCCGGGCGGCGTTCTTTAGCGGCGCTTCTTGGGGGAGCGCTTGACGGCTGCCTTGACCGCGGCCGTCGAAGCCGCGGCCGGCGTGGGATCTTCGGTTTCCGGTTCGGCCACCGTGCCGCGCACCTTCGCGATCGCCTTCATGCCGTGGTAGATCACCAGGGCGGCGGCCGAGCCGAGCGCAATCCCGGTGAACTTCAAGTCGCCGATGGTCCAGGTGTAGTCGGCAATCCCGACAATAAGGGCGACGGCGGCCGTGGTCAGGTTGATCGAGTTGGAGAAGTTCACCTTGTTCTGGACCCAGATTTTCACGCCCAGCACGCCGATCATGCCGTACAGCATCGTGGCCGCGCCGCCCAGGACGCCGGCGGGGACGGTGGCGATAAGCTCGCCAAACTTCGGCGAGAAGCTCAGGATCACCGCGAAGCCGCCGGCCACCCAGTACGCCGCCGTCGAATACACCTTGGTGGCGGCCATGACGCCGATGTTCTCGGCGTAGGTGGTCGTCCCGGACCCGCCGCCAAGACCGGCAAGTACGGTGGCGGCGCCGTCGGCCAGCAGCGCGCGGCCGGAGACGCCGTCGAGGTTCTGCCCCGTCATGGCGGACACGGATTTCACGTGGCCGATGTTCTCTGCCACCAGCACCAGTACGACCGGCACGAAGAGGCCCACGACGCCCAGGTGGAATTCGGGGGTCTGGAAATGCGGCAGGCCCACCCACCCAGCACTGTCCACCTTGGAGAAGTCCACCTCGCCCCGGATCATCGCAACAAGGTAGCCCACCAGGACACCCACCAGGATGCTCAGCCGGCCCAGCATGCCGCGGAACAGCACGCTGACCACGATGATGACGGCCAGGGTGATGAAGGCGGTGACGGGGGCCTGGTCGAAGTTGGCCTTCGCCGCGGGTGCCAGGTTCAGGCCGATCAGCGCCACGATCGCGCCGGTCACGATCGGCGGCATGACCCGGTTGATCCAGCCGGCGCCGAACTTCTGCACTACGGCGCCGACGACGGCGAGGGTCGCGCCCGCCAGGACCACGCCGCCGAGTGCCCCGGGGACGCCGAACTGCTGCTGGGAAGCCATGATCGGCGCGATGAACGCGAAGCTGGAACCGAGGTAGCTGGGCACCCGTCCCTGCGTGATGACCAGGAACAGGAGCGTGCCAATGCCGGAGAAGAACAGGGTGGTGGCTGGCGGCATGCCCGTGATGATCGGGACCAGGAAGGTGGCACCGAACATGGCCACAACATGCTGCATCCCGATCCCTACCGTCAGGGGCCAGGTGAGCCGCTCATCCGGCCTGACGACCTCACCGGGGCGGACGGACTTGCCGTTGCCGTGGAGCTTCCATTTGGTGCCGAGCATGCTCATGCCGGGAGCCTTTCAGAGAATGTGGGGCGGGCGGGAAGGAATCTTCCCGAGCAACTTTACCGCGCAGCATTTACCGGCCGTCCCGTCGGGCCGGTGTGCCCGAGGTCACAGGGCGCAGCGGGAAGCAGGCGCCGTCCGTTGAAGTTGCAACTATTGACAGCAGGAGACGCCGGCCGCCCAAGAGTGCGCCGGCCCAGCGAAAGGGATGCCCATGACACTCGCCCACGATGAAGCAGTAATCGAGGCAGCCGCCGTCGACGCCATCTTTGCCGAAGCCCGCACGGCGAACGCCTTCACCGGCGACGTTACCGACGAGCAGGCCCGCGCGATTTACGAACTGACGAAGTTCGGCCCCACGGCGTTCAACTCCCAGCCGCTGCGCGTTACGTACGTGCGCTCCGACGAAGCCCGCGCCACGCTTGTTGATGCGCTGGCCGCCGGAAACCGCGCCAAGACGGCATCAGCGCCGCTCGTCGCGGTCCTGAGCTACGACACCGCGTGGCAGGAGCAGTGGGACGCGTTCCTTCCCGGCTACAACGCCCCCAAGGCCATGTATGACGCCGCGCCGGATCTCGCCGCGGCCACGGGCAACAACAACGCCCACCTGCAGGCCGGCTACTTCATCCTCGCGGTCCGCACCCTGGGCCTCGCGGCAGGTCCCATGACCGGTGCCGACTTCGCCAAGATCGACGCCGCGTTCTTCCCCGACGGGAGCCAGAAGAGCTTCCTGGTGGTCAACATCGGCCAGCCCGGGGCAGACGCCTGGGGCGAAGCTAAGCCGAAATTCGCCTACGAGGACGTCGTCCGCACCGTCTAACAACCCCCGGCACCGTTCTCTCCGGCACTGTCCTCCCGCGGAGGTGCCTCCGGCACCATGGGGGACAGGCCGGAGGCACGCGGGATGCGATTCTGCGGTTCAGCGCAAGGCCCACATCCAAGGCCACTTCCCATTTTAGTCCGCGCCGTCGCCGCCGGCACTGTGAGTTTGCGGCGCCTGCCCGGCCCCGGAGGCGCCGCGGCGTGGCACACTTTTCCCATGCGGAACCTGATCGCGGTGGCCTTCGTGGAACCAGTAGCCGAAGGGCTCGAGTTTCCCCGGGATGACTGGCCGCTGCATCTCACCCTGGTCAAGTTCGACGTGGTCAAGGCCGGCGTCGTGAAGTCCGACGTCGTCGAACCCGGCCAGGAAGCCCGCGCCGAACCCGCGCCGGGCACGCCGCCGGCCGCGGGCGATCCGCTCGCCGGCCACATCGCCGCCCTCATGGCGGACCCGGTGGCCGCTGCCCTGGGCTGCCGGATCAGCGTGGGCGGCGAAGCCGGGTTCGGGCGCGCAGGGTCAATCCCGGTCAACCTGATTGAACCCAGCGACGAGCTGCAGGTCCTCCACAACAAGCTGGTCCGGATCGTGGATCAGCTGCCCGGCCGGATCTCCACGCCTGCCTACACCCTGGAGGGGTACCGGCCGCACGTCTCGCACCACGGCGACAAACGGCTCCGGCAGGGCGACACGTTCGCGCTTGACCGAATAGCGCTCGTGGACATGGCGCCCGACGGCGGGCACGCCACGCGCCGGATCCTGAAGTTGTGGACCGCCGGCCAGGCGTAGGCGAGGCGCCAGAACGGCGTCTTTGGGAGGGCCCGGCGTCATATCCGCGACGCCGGCGCTGGATTCCTGCGGGCCGGGTGCCATACTTGGGTCAACTTCGGCAGCTATTCGAGGGTTATTCGAAGACGAAGTGAGTATTTCGGGCAAGTCACAGCGGACCGGGGGGACCACTAAATGATGCTTGACGCCGCGACACTGCGGGTTGCCTTGGCGCTTGTCGACCTCACACTGCTCATGCTTTTCTACTTCATTACGTTCCGGCGCACCCGGTCGCACTACAGCGGCTGGTGGTGCATGGCGCTCCTGCTGTTCCTGGTCGGCAACGCCGCGTACCTGCTGGACGGTACGGCGCAGCAGGGGTGGGCCATCCCTGCCGGCAACGTCCTGCTGGTCGCCGGTGCCGCCAGCATCTGGGCCGGCGGACGATCCCTCCGCGCCCCCTCCCTCCGGCCTTGGCAGCTCGCGGCCGGTCCTGCCGCCACCGCCGTCGCTTCCTTCCTCGACCACCCGGCCACCAACGTCTGGGCGGGAGGCCCGGTGTACCTGGGATTCATGGCCGTGTTGATCGGCCTGGCATCCCGGGAGCTGTTCCTGCTCGAGCGCGACTACTCGCGCGTCCACCGTCCACTCGCCGTGGGCGCCGGCATCCTGGCCGTGTTCTACCTGGGCCGCCTGGTCGCTTTCCTAGCGAACGGACCGGACGGTGCCGTCTTCACGTCGGTGTTCGGCTCCGTCCCCATGACCGTCTTCTCGACGATCACACTCGTGGTTGCTTCCTTCACCATGGCCGAGCTGAGCTACGAACAGCAGACCCAGGATCTCCGGGCACGGGCCACCGTGGACGGCCTCACGGGCCTGCTCAACCGTTCTGCGTTCCTGGACCTCGCCGAAAACGAACTGCGCCGTCTGCGCCGGACCGGCACCACGGCATCGATCATCCTTGCGGACCTGGACCACTTCAAGGCCATCAACGATCAGTTCGGCCACTCGGCCGGGGACTCCGCTCTGCAGGCCTTTGCCAGGGCCTGCTCCGGCACCGTCCGCTCCACCGACCTCGTGGGCCGTTACGGCGGCGAGGAATTCATCCTCCTGCTGCCTGGCGTCACGCCGGACCGGGCACGGGAAATCGCTGCCGACATCAGCGTCCGGCTCCATCAATCCGGCTCCGCAGTCATTCCCCGGCTGCCCACCGTGAGCTACGGCATCGCGTCCACCGGCGCCGGACCGGGCGGCCTCGACGCCGCAGTGATCTCGGCCGACGCGGCCCTCTACCAGGCAAAGACGCTTGGCAGGGACCGCGCCGAGTTGGCCACCGGCGGCTGAACTACGAGATAACCCCGTCCACCAGCGCCTTCGCCTCGGCCTGGACCTGCTTGAGGTGCTCGGCACCCTTGAAGGACTCGGCGTAGATCTTGTAGACGTCTTCCGTGCCGGAGGGCCGGGCCGCGAACCAGGCGTTTTCGGTAACGACCTTGAGGCCGCCAATCGCGGCGCCATTGCCCGGCGCTTCGGTCAGTTTGGCCGTGATCGTTTCGCCGGCCAGTTCGGTCGCGGTGACGTCCGACGGCGAGAGCTTGCCCAGCGCCGCCTTCTGCTCCCGGGTGGCGGCCGCGTCGATCCGGGCGTAGACGGGGTCGCCGAACTGGTCGGTGAGGCCCTTGTACAGCTGCGACGGTGATTTGCCCGTCACCGCCGTGATCTCCGAGGCCAGCAGAGCCAGCAGGATGCCATCCTTGTCGGTGGTCCAGACGCTCCCGTCCATCTTGTTAAAGGAGGCACCGGCGGATTCCTCGCCGCCGAAGGCGCCCTCTCCGGACAGCAGCCCGGGGACGAACCACTTGAAGCCCACGGGCACTTCGACAAGTTTGCGGCCCAGGCTCTCGGCCACGCGGTCGATGATGGATGAGGAAACCAGGGTCTTGCCGATCACGGACTGCGGGTTCCAGCCGGTCCGGTGCCGGTACAGATAATCGATGGCGACGGCGAGGTAGTGGTTCGGGTTCATCAGCCCGCCGTCCGGGGTGACGATCCCGTGGCGGTCGGCATCGGCGTCGTTGCCTGTGGCGACGTCGAACTTGGCGCCGTCGGACATGCGGTTGATCAGGGACGCCATCGCCGACGGCGAGGAGCAATCCATCCGGATCTTCTCGTCCCAGTCCAGCGTCATGAAAGCCCACTGGGGGTCAACGGTGGGGTTGACCACGGTGAGGTTCAGGTGGTGGCGCTCACCGATCTCGCCCCAGTAGTCCACCGACGCTCCGCCCATCGGGTCGGCGCCGATCCGGACGCCCGCCTCGCGGATCGCGTTGAGATCCAGTACGGAGGGGAGGTCGTCGACGTAGCTGCTCAGGAAGTCGAACTTGCCGGTGGTCCCGGCGGCCAGGGCCTCGGCCACCGGAATCCGCTTGACGCCGCGCAGGCCGTTTTCCAGCAGCTCGTTGGCGCGGTTGGCGATCCAGCCGGTGGCGTCGGTGTCCGCGGGGCCGCCGTGCGGAGGGTTGTACTTGAATCCGCCGTCGCCCGGGGGGTTGTGGCTGGGGGTCACCACGATGCCGTCGGCCTGCGGCGCGCCAGGGGCGGCATTGCGGTTGTGCGTCAGGATGGCGTGGCTCAGGGCAGGGGTGGGCGTGTAGCCGTGGCGGGCGTCGATGAGGACGTGCACGCCGTTGGCGGCCAGCACCTCAAGGGCGGAGTTTTGTGCGGGCTCGCTCAGGCCATGGGTGTCCTTGGCCATGTAGAGGGGGCCGGTGATGCCCTGGCCTGCCCGGTATTCCACGATCGCCTGCGTGATGGCGAGGATGTGGGGTTCGTTGAAGGACGCCTTCAGGCTCGATCCCCGATGCCCGGAGGTGCCGAAGGCCACCCGCTGGCCCGGGTCCGAAAGGTCCGGCGAAATGTCGTAGTACGCATCCAAAAGCGCAGTGAGGTCAACAAGGTCTTGGGGTTGGGCAACTGTGCCCGCGCGGCTAGCCATGGCACCAGCATGCCAGACGAGGGCGGGGTGCAACACGGTTTCGCGCCAAACCCGCTCCTGTGACGAAAGAAAACCCGCCAATAGGCCCGGTCCCAAGCCAACCGTGCGGCGGTACTCTGGATCCAGAGACTTCTTGAGGGGACAAGCCATGACTGAACAGCCAAAACAAGGCAAAGACGAGACCCCGGAGGGCTACCAGCCGACCCTGCGCCTCCCGGACCAGCAACCCGACGTTCCGCCGGGGCAGGCACCACCCGCCGGCCAGGACCAGGGACCGTCGGCGACGCAGCAGTTCGCGCAACCCGAATCCCCGCAGCAACCCTACCCGGGCCAGCAGCCCCACACAGGCCAGCAGCCTCACACAGGCCAGCAGCCCGACACGGGCGAGCAGCCCCACGTCGGACAGCAGCCCTACACCGGCCAGGCGGCACCTGACCGCGGCCAGTACTCAAGCCCGTACCCCCCGATCTACGGCCAGCCGGCCGCCCCGTATGGCCAGCCGTCGCCGTATGCCCAGCCGGGCAGCCCCAACGCCTACGGCCAGCCCGCGTACTACGGCGCGCCCCCGTCGCCCAAGAGTCTGAGCATCGCCAGCATGTGCTGCGGCATCGCGGCACTGGTGGGATTCGGATTCTTCCTGCTCCCGCAGCTGGCCGCCGTGATACTGGGGCACCTGGCCCTGCGGCGCGAACCGGCCGGCCGGGGCATGGCGATCGCCGGTCTGGTGATGGGTTACGTGGGCATCGCCGTGACCATCCTGGTCCTGGTCATTTTCGGACTGGTCATCGGCACCGCGCGCAACAGCGGGTACGGAGCCTAGGTCTGCCCTGTGGCGCCGGAGCCGCGCCTGGTCAGGTTGTCAGCGCAGCCACCAGGGGCTTCGCGTTGGCCTCAAGCCAAGCGCGCCGGCGGTTGATCTGGCCGCCCACGCCGTCCTGCCACATCCGCGCCCAGCCGCCGCCCAGGGCGGCGGCGCTGTGCCGCATCCGCTCGTAGCTGAGCGTCGCGGCGTCGATCCCGGCGCCGGGCACCCGGCGTCGTTCATCCTCGCTCCAGCCGTAGGCATCGGCGAAGATGCGCAGCCGGCGGAACGGATTCTGGTCTTCCCAGCCCGGCCACCTATCTGACGGGTCGCGGAGCGGCACCCAGTGCATGGCGGTGTTGAGCGAATCGTGAAGTGCCGTGGCGGGTCCGGCGAGGTCGAAATCCACCAGTCCCGCGGCCAGGCCGCCCCGGACCACCACATTCTGGGGTGTCACGTCCAGGTGGCAGATGAGTCCGGCGGCGTCGGTGGGGTTTGGCCGGACCGGCCGGGGCGGAAACGCGTGGGCCCGCGGCACGAAGCCGGCGGACGCGGTGTGCAGACGCCGCACCATGCGGGCCACGGAGGCCAGCAGGTCTTCGGACTGCACCCAGGATTCCGGCGGCGACCCGGCGCAGTATCCCGGCACGAAGCTCAGGGCGTCCCGGCCCTGCGGGTCGCGGCCGAGGAAGCGGGGGGAGCCTTCAAAGCCGGCGTCGTCCAGCCAGTCTAGGTACTCGGCGACGGCGAGGGATTGCGGCTGGTGCGGGCGGCGGATAGTTCCGCCAACCCGCACCACGCCGTCGGTGACATCGCCTGCCGGCATGACTTCGACGTCGGACGCCTCGCCGGGGGCGGGGGTGTAGACGCGCGAAGCAACCGGAACGCGATGGGCGGTGCTCATCGGGTCAGCGTACGCCGCCCATGAGCTTCTTGATCGCCGGCGAGGCGACCGCCAGGCCCACAGCCAGCAGCATTGCGGTTCCGCCGATGCCGATGAAGTAGGGCAGCTCGTCCTGCGGGTTGTACAGGCCGGACAGGATGCCGGCCAGGGTGGTGCCCAGGGACACCGAGAGGAAGAACAGTGCCACCATCTGGGTGTGGAAGGCCTTGGGCGCCAGCTTGGTGGTCACAGACAGGCCGATGGGGGAAAGGAACAGCTCTGCAAGCGTGAACAGAAGCAGGATTCCAACCAGAGCCAGCAGAGGGGTCTTGCCACCGCCGGCCAGCGGGATGAACGCCAGGAAAGCAAGGCCCATCACGAACAGGCCGATCGAGAACTTCAGGGCCGAACCGGGCTGCTTGCGGCCGAGCCGGGTCCAGAGGGCGGCCATGATGCCGGCGAAGATGATGATGAACACCGGGTTGATGGACTGGACCCAGGCGGCAGGCATTTCCCAGCCGAACAGGTTCCGGTCCAGCTTCTCCTCCGAGTACACGGCGATGAAGGTGAACTGCTGCTGGAACAGGGCCCAGAACGCCGCGGAGGCGATGTACAGCGGGATAAACGCTGCGACCCGTCCGCGCTCGGTGGGGGTGACCTTCTTGCTGCTGAAGATCAGCGCGAAGTACAGCACCGACGCGCCGATTGCGGCGTAGGCCATGGACATGGCCAGGTTTTCGGCGTTCACCGTGCCGGTCACGAGCAGCACGGCGATGATCACGGCGATGCCGGCGAAGACGAGGCCGTAGCGGGTGCGCTGGGCGGCCGGGAGCGGGTTCGGTACCCGGTGTGCTTCTTCGGGCAGCTTCTTGCGGCCCAGCGAGTAGATGACAAGGCCAATGGCCATGCCGACGGCGGCGGCGCCGAAGCCCCAGTGGAAGCCCTGGCTTTCCTGCAGCCAGCCGGTGACCAGCGGGCCGATCAGCGCACCGGCGTTGATGCCCATGTAGAAGATGGAGAACCCGGCGTCGCGGCGTTCGTCCTTCTCCCCATACAGGCTGCCGACGAGGGCGGTGGCATTGGCCTTCAGGCCGCCGGAGCCGACGCCCACCAGCACCAGTCCGGCGATCAGGCCGGGTATGCCGGGCACGAGTGCCAGCCCGATGTGGCCGGCCATGATCAGGACGGCCGCGCCGAACAGCACCCGCTCGGACCCGAAGAGCCGGTCCGCGAGCCAGGCGCCGAGGATTGTGGAGAGGTAGACGCCGCCGCCGTAGGCGCCGACGAGGCCGGCCGCCAAAGCTTGTGGAATCTCAAGGCCACCCTGGGCAGCCGTGAAGTACATGTAGTAAAGGAGGATCCCCTGCATTCCGTAGAAGGAGAAGCGCTCCCACATCTCTACGGAGAAAAGGCTGGCCAGCATCTTTGGGTGGCCAAAAAACGAGGTGTCGCCCGGTGTCTTGGTGGGGGGACGTAACGAGGGATCGCCCGGCGTTATAGCGGGGGGATTGGATAAATGAGTTGTGCTCATTTACTTAATGGTGACATTGTGACGCGCGATTGTCACATTCGAGCAGGCTCGAGGCAAGCAACCCGGATGGTGTTTTGCCTCTCTTTCGCCTCTCTTTCCGCCGGTTTCGCGGGGCGTTCCGGGCTGGGCGGCTGTGTCCTAGACGGGCTCGTCGGCGGGCTCCTGGGCGGGCTCGCCGGCGTCGAACATAATGATCTGCCGGATGGCGAGGCCGTCCGCCAGCTGGTCCATGGCCCGGTTGATATCGGCCAGGGCGATGCGGTCCGAGATCAGCTCCTCGACGGGCAGTTTCCCGTCCCGCCACAACTGGGCGTATCTCGGGATGTCCCGCGACGGGACGGCGGAGCCCAGGTAGCTGCCCACGATCGTCCGGGCTTCGGCGGTGACGGTCAGCGGCGCCAGCTGGGCGCGGGCCTCGGGGGAGGGCAGTCCCGCCGTGACGGTGGTGCCGCCGGGGGAGGTGGCGGCGAACGCGGTCTCGAACGCGCGGGGATTTCCCGCGCACTCGATCACGAACCTGGCTTTGACCCCGGCGTCGAGGACCTGCTGCGGGGTGTATGTCTCGTGGGCGCCGAGGCGGCGGGCGTGATCGAGTTTCTGCTCCAGCGTGTCCACAGCGACAATCCGCGAGATTCCTTGCGAGACGGCGGTGATGAGCGCCGCCATGCCCACCCCTCCGAGGCCGACGATCATGATGCTGTCCTGCGGGCGGGGCCGGGCCGCGTTGAGCACCGCGCCGCCGCCGGTCAGCACGGCGCAGCCCAGCACCGCCGCAATGTCCGCGGGGATGTCGTCGTCCACCGGCACGGCGGAAGCGCGGTCCACGACGGCGTGGGTGGCGAAGCCTGAGACGCCCAGGTGGTGGTGGACGGGCTCGCCGTCGCGGCTCAGGAGCCGGGATCCGTGCAGCAGGGTCCCGTCGTTGTTGCTCTTGGACCCTGCCGTGCAGGGCAGCCGGCCGTCCTCGGCGCAGTTCGCGCAGTTCTCGCAGCGGGGCAGGAAGGACATGACCACGCGCTGGCCGGGCTGCAGGTCCGTGACGCCGGAACCGACCGTCACGATGCGGCCCGCGGCCTCGTGGCCCAGCAGCATGGGAACGGGCCGGACCCGGTTGCCGTCGACGACGCTCAGGTCCGAGTGGCAGATTCCGGCGGCCTCCATCCGGACAAGGATCTCGGTGGGCCCGGGAGCCGCCAGTTCCAGCTCGGAGATGCTGATCGGCCTGGACTCCGCGAAGGGGCGGGGGCGGCCGATTTCCTCAAGTACTGCACCGGTGATCTTCATCGATCCTCTTTCGCGGCCTGGTCGGGTTTGAGTGAACGATAGCCGCCTGCCGCCGCCAGCGTCCATTTGGGGGCTGGGGGGCGACGGCGGCCGCGGGCTTGGGGTGGCTGGGGGCGGGCGGTTTCGCGTAGGGCAGCCAGCCACCGCCGCGGGCAAGAAAACCTCAAGGTGACTTCGCCAAAGTGTGAACCATGGCTGGTTGGGGAAAGCTCTGCCGTCCCCCGGACGCGGCAGAGCCGGCAGTGATGACAGTGCCCTCCTCAACAACGGCCTCTATCCTGCGGCTGTTGCCCCGGTGGCACTGGGCCCCGGAACCGCCGGGAAGGTCTGCGACGTCGGTCCACGACCGGCGGTTTCACCGGTTGCTGATCGGCCTGTCGGTATGCGTGCTGATGATCGCGGGCATGGTGCCGGCGCAGGCCGCAAAGGCCATCACCACTCTTCACGTCTTTCTCGCGGTCGGTCAATCGAACATGTCGGGGCGGGGCGTTCCCGTCCTCGGCCTGGCAGACACGGCGGCAGACCCGCGTATCTTCCAGTACGGAGCGAAAACCCGCACGTTCCGTTCGGCCTCCGTCCCGCTTGACATGCTCGACACCCCCAGCGGCATTTCTCCGGCGACGACGATGGCCCGGGAGTATTTGAAGACCCAGCCCGCCGACGTCGGAGTCCTCATCATCCCCGCGGCACACGGCGACACCGCATTCACGGCAGCGCCGGGGACATTGACCTGGTCAGTCGGGGCGGCTTCCGCGCCGGGCTATGACCTGCCCGCGCTGGCGGTCAAGCAGACGTTGAGCGGTATTGCGGCGGCGAAGGCGGCCGGGTACGCGGTGGACCTCAAAGGGATCCTGTGGCACCAGGGCGAGAGTAACTCCGCCACAACCACCGCCATATACAGTGCGAGCCTGGACCGACTCATTGCCTTCTTCCGTAGTCGGCTGTCCGCGCCGAAGCTGCCCTTTGTCGTGGGACGCATGTCGCCGGAAAGCATAGCGAGTGTGCCTGGCCGGGCCAACGTGGACAAGAGCCACTACCAAACCCCAGACCGCGTGGCCTATACAGGATTCGCGCCATCGATGGCCTGCGCCCTGAACCCGGGGGACTCCACCCACTTCTCGCGGACGGGGGTCGAATACCTGGGGCGGGCATTTCTTGCCGCGTATTGGCAGGCGATCGCGAACACCCAGGCGTCGCCCATCGCCACACCGGCCCTCAGCGTGCCCAACTGTGCGGGCCGGGCCATCGCCATCGACCCAACACGATTCCTGGACACCAGGATTTGGCCGGGCCGGTTGGCAGCGGGCAAGTCGGTAACTTTCCGCGTCGCCGGCGTCCGCGGCGTACCGGCGAATGCGTCCGCGGTCGCCGTGAACCTGACGGTGACCTCGGCGACGTCGTCCGGCGTCATCACCGCCTATGCCTCCGGGACATCCAAACCGGGCACCTCGAACTTGAACTATGTTGCGGGGCAGACTGTTTCCAACCTCGCCATGGTCCCGCTTGGCACCGACGGCCGGCTGACCCTGACCAACACCTCGTCCGGGACCGTGCATCTGATCGCCGATGTGTCTGCGTACTTCCATGACGGCACACCGACAGCGCCGGGCGTTTTCAGTGCAGTCAAGCCCACCCGGCTGCTGGACACGGGTTCCTCCTCCGGGGCCGTCGCCGGCGGACGGACGGTGTCCTTCAAAGCCGGCGGCACGACGGGTATCCCGGCCAATGCCTCGGCGGTGGTCCTGAGAATCACGGCATTCGGGACGAAGTCGCTCGGCTACCTGACCGCCTACGCCACGGGGTCCCCGATGCCGAGCACTTCCAATTTGAATTACTCCGCGGGACAGACCGTGTCCAACGTTGTTGTGGTTCCCGTCGGGACCGACGGGAAAGTGACGGTGGCAAATACGTCGTCCGGATCGGCACAGATGATCGCAGACGTCACCGGGTACTTCCTACCCGGAAAACCTACACAGGTAGGCGCCCTGCGAGCCTGGAGCCCCATGCGGTTCCTGGACACGCGGGTCACCTCCGGCCCCGTCGCGGCGGGCGGCTCAGTCACTATCCACGTGCGCGGCGTCAAGGGGATACCCACCACCGTGGCCGCCGTAGTAGTCAACCTGACCGTCACCGAGTCAAAGTCCATCGGATACCTCACTGCGTTCGCCTCGGGCTCGACCACTCCGAACGCCTCGAACCTCTCCTACCAGCGTGGTCAGGCGGTTGCTAACCTCGCAGTGGTCCCGGTGGGGCCGGACGGCAAAGTCAAGATCACGAATACCTCGAGCGGCTCGGTGCAGATCATCGCCGACGTTGCGGGCTACTTCCGCGGGTAGGGCTGCGGTCCGTCTAGGGCGATGTGGCCGGTTTCCTTTGCCTCACCGGGGGACATGCCCAATCTTGGTGCCCGGGCGTGGACAAGATGGCATTATGTCCACCCGCCCCGGCCACGGGCGGACATGTCCGTGATGAGCACTGGACATGTCCATAGCGCGGCGTCAGGGGCGGGCGGGTCCATTGCGCGGCGTGCGGAATGGGCATGTCCCGACTGGTGGAGGACGGACATGTCCGGTGCCCGATGTGAGTTCCGGACATGTCCCCTGCGCGGCGTCAGGTGTGGGCATGCCCACGGGTGAGTGCCGGGTCCACGGCTAGAAGCCCAATTGGGCGGCCACCTGCAGCAGGAGCCCCTCGGAGCCCATCGGCCCGATCACCTGGATGCCCATCGGCAGGCCGGAACCAGGGGCGCCGCCGGTCCAGTGCACCGGGATGCTGATGGCCGGCAGCCCGCAAACGTTGACCATGGATGACCATGGAGCGTACTCGCACTGTTTGCGGTAGTCGCCGTCGGCGTCGCCCGCCCATTCCGCGGCCGGCCAGTAGCCTCCGCCGTGGGTCGCGCCCGTGAACCAGCCCACCGGACGGGGTGTCTGCGCCAGGGCCGGCGTCACTATGAGGTCCCATTGGGCGTACTGGACAATCGTGTCCTGCTGGAACTGCCGGAGGAACCCGAGGGATTCGTTGAGTTTGGCTGCACTGCGCTGCTGTGCCCGCCGGCGGAAAGTCCTGGTGAGCGGCGTCAGGAGCGCCTCGCGCTGCGGCGAGATGCGCGCGCTGCCAATGCCGGCCGTCCAGGCTGTGGTGAAAGCATCCGGGTAGCGGTTGTCGTAGCGAATCGCGGCTTCCATCGTCTCGTGCCCCGCCGCCTCCAGCCGCGAGATGCCGTCCGCGAGTGCGTCGAGCGCCTCACTGTCCGGGATGAAGGGAAACTTCGCTTGCCACGGGCTGTCGAGACTTATGCCGATCCTCAGCGGTCGGGGCTCCCTGGCGGTCAGTTCGAGGTAGCCGGCGTGCGTCCGGCTGCCCATGCCCGGACCGCCCGCACCCTGTTCGCCCGCACCCTGATTGTCCGGGCCCGGCACCAGAGCATCCAGCAGCAGCGCGGCGTCGGCGGCGGAGCGGGCGAGCGGTCCGGCAACCACGAGCTGCGCGGGATCGCCTGAGCTTTCCCCGGCCGGCAGAAGCCCACGTCCGGGCTTCAACCCGACCAGTCCGCATGCCGCGGCCGGGATCCGCACGGAGCCTCCGCCGTCGGACCCTGGGGCGAACGGCAACAGCCCCGCGGCCACCGCGGCAGCGCTGCCGCCCGAGGAGCCGCCCGAACTGCGGCTGAGTGCATACGGATTGCGCGACGGCGGGGCGATCCGGTTCTCGCTGTAGGCGGTCAGGCCGAACTCCGGGACCTGTGTCTTGCCCAGCGAGAGGACCCCGGCGGCCTTGAGCGCGGCGGGAACTGCGCCGTCGGCCAAGGCCGGCTTGCGTTCCAGGGCCGCGCTTCCATGCGTGGTGACGACCCCTGCCACATCCGTCAGGTCCTTGAAGGCGACCGGCATTCCATGCAGCAGGGGCAAGGCGCCGCCGTTCCGGCTCCGGAGGGCGTAGCGCCGGTCAGCTGCCGTGGCGTCTTTCCGCGCCTGTTCCGCGGTGACCGTGATGAAGGCACCGAGGTGCGGATTCTCGGCTTCGATCCGGTCCAGGAAATGATCGGCGGCGGCCCTGGCGGACAGCTCGCCGGAACGGAGCGCATCGCGGAGCTCGACGGCGGAGAGTTCGTGGATTTCAGCCAAGGAGGCAGGACTCCGGCCGTACGTGGGGCCGCGCGGGCCGGCTGCCCGGGGGACATGCCCCTTCCTGGGACCGGCGGAAGGACACGTTGGCATCATGCCCAGCGCGCGCGGCCAGGGGAGGGCATGTCCCGTGGCGGGGGCCGCGGACCGGCCGCTCCGCGGGGTGTTCGGCAGCCATGAGGTCTCCTTTGCGGTCCCCAGAAGCGTAACGTGCCGCCAGCGGGGGTGCGGTGCCAGCGGCGGGGGATACGCTGGGATCGGAGCTTGAATTCTGCGGAAAGGGTCAACATGAGCGACTTCCAGAGCGTAAGCGTGTCTGGCATCCCCGATGGTGCCAAGATCGTGGACGTCCGCGAGGACTATGAGTGGGCTGCGGGCCACGCCGAGGGTGCCCTGCACATTCCCATGGACCAGTTGCCGGCCCGGATCGAGGAGCTGGACCCGGACGAGGACGTCTACGTCATCTGCCGCACCGGCGGCCGCTCCTTCCGGGCCACCCAGTGGCTGGTCGGAATGGGATATTCCGCGGTGAATGTGGCCGGCGGCATGGACCAGTGGGTTGAGACCGGCATGCCGCTGGTGTCCGACAACGGCCTCAAACCGGTTGTCCTGTAACTGAAGAAGGAAGAACTGATGCCCGCACCGACGCTCACCTACACATTCCTCGGACCCGAGGGCACCTTCACCGAAGCGGCCCTGATGCAGGTCCCGGACGCGGCGGAGGCCATCCGCATTCCGTCCTCGAATGTGAACACGGCGCTGGACAAGGTGCGGGACGGCTCCGCCGATGCGGCCATGGTGCCGATCGAAAACTCGGTCGAGGGCGGGGTCACCGCCACCCTCGACGCCATCGCCACCGGCCAGGAACTCCGGATCCGCCGGGAGGCTCTGGTGCCCATCAGTTTCGTCCTGGTGGCCAGGCCCGGCGTGGCGCTCGGGGACATCCGGCGCGTCTCCACCCACGGCCACGCCTGGGCCCAGTGCAGGCTCTGGGTGGACGCCAATATTCCCAATGCGGAATACATTCCCGGTTCTTCCACCGCCGCTGCCGCCATGGGTTTGCTGGATGGCGACGGCGCCCACCACGACGCCGCGATCTGCGCCCCGATCGTGGCCACCGAGCAGCCGGGCCTGAAGGTGCTGGCGGAAAACATCGGCGACAACCCCGGAGCCGTCACCCGGTTCGTGCTGGTGGGCCGCCCGGGCGAACTGCCGGCCCCCACCGGAGCCGACAAGACCACTGTCGTGGTGCCGCTGCCCGAGGACCGGCCGGGTGCGCTGATGGAGATCCTGGACCAGTTCGCCACCCGCGGCGTAAACCTGAGCCGGATCGAATCCCGGCCCACCGGGCAGTACCTGGGCCACTATTTCTTCAGCATTGACGCCGACGGCCATGTCGCCGACGCCCGGGTGGCCGACGCGCTCGCAGGTCTTCACCGGATCAGCCCGGCCACCCGCTTCCTCGGGTCCTACCAGCGTGCCGACGGCCACCGGACCAGCGTCGCGCCGCACACCTCCGACCAGGCATTCCGCGCCGCGCATGCGTGGGTGAAAGACATACTGGGCGGCGCATCTGCTGTGCCGGAATATACCCCGGGGGCTTCGCCCAGAGCGTAGGCAAATGCCATATGGCGCACTTCCACGCCCTCCCAACTGTGCGTATGCTTGCCTGATCCATATTGGGGAATTCCCCTACGGGAGGGAGCGGGTCATGTCAGGCACCAGCACAGAAAATGACGGCCAGGGAATGATTGTCAATCCCAAGCCCACAGCTGAAAATCAGGACTGGGACGGCGACGACGCCGACCGCGCGGACCGCCTGCGCTTCGAAGAGGAGCAGGCAATGATCCGTGAGCAGTCCGAAGCCCGGGCCGCCAAGGCTGCGGCCGAGGCGAAGAAGGCGGCAGAGGCCAAGAAGGCCGCCAGCGCCTAGTCCCTCGCTCCTGGCGCGCTCCAGCCGCCGTCGGCCTAGCGGCCTTTGGCGCCGTCCTTTACCCTCACCAGCAGGGATCCCGGGTCCACCTCGACGGTGACCATCGTGGCCTCGCCGGAAGGATCGCCGTCGACCTGGGTGGGCATAGGTTCCGGGCACCGGATGGTGATCTTGCCGCACCGGTAATACGTCATGACCGGCAGGTCCTTCTTGTGCTTCAGGACGATCTTTGTGTACATGGCCAGCCAGCCGATCGCACTGCGCGGGCTCATCACCACCACGTCCAGCATCCCGTCATCGATCATGGCCTGCGGGATGAAGTCGATTCCCCCGGGGATCAGGCCGCAGTTCGCGAACAGGACGCTGCGGATCTTCCGGGCCTGCTCAGGCTGGCCATCCAGCGCGATGGAGACCTTCTTGCGGCGCCCCAGAAGGTGCCTGGCCCCGGCTTCCGTGTACGCCAGCCAGCCCACCGCCCTCTTCAGGCCGTCAAGGGTGTCGCTGACTACTTCGGCGTCCATGCCGATGCCCGCAATCACCAGGAACGTGTGTTGCGCTGACTCCCCGGTGAGGGAATTTTCCAGGGTGAGCCGCGCCGTATCGATGAACCGCTGGTGCCCGAACAGGGCGGCCTGCACGTTGCCGGCGAGGTCGTTGACCTCCAGATGCACATTGCGGGCCAAGAGGTTTGCGGTGCCCAGCGGGATCACGCCCATGGCGGTGTGCGTCCCGGCGAGGACCTCCGCCACCACACGCACGGTACCGTCGCCGCCGCCGGCCAGGACGACGTCGGCCCCGTAGGCCACCGCAGCCCGCGCCTGCGAGAAGCCGGGATCCTCTGCGGTGGTTTCAAAGACGCGGGGCGCCGGCCAGCCGGCCGCCGCGCACGCTGCCTCAATCAGGCCCCGGGCCTCGGCAGACTTGGCTTTGATGGGGTTCAGGACCACGGCCACCTTCTGGCGGCCCGGGCCCGGGCTGTGGGTTTCCTCCCACACGGCACGGCGGGTGTGCTTGGCCTTCAGCCGGCGCACCCCCCACCAGCTGGAGACGGCAAAGACCAGGGCCCCAGCGATGACGAGGTAGAGCAGCCAGTCGCGCATTGTGATCCAACAGTATCCCGCCAGCGCATGCAGGCCGGCTTGCCGGGCAACCGTGACCGGATTGGATACTCTTGTCTGGTGATCGACGTAAAAGACCTCAGCGAAAATCCGGACAAGTTCCGTGCCAGCCAGCGCGCCCGAGGCGCCGACGAATCCGCGGTGGACGCGATCATCGCAGGGGACTCGGCCCGGCGGGCAGCCCTGATCCGGTTCGAGAACCTGCGGGCCGAGCAGAATGCGTACGGCAAGAAGGTCGCGCAGGCCAAGGGCGAGGAAAAGCAGACCCTCCTCGCCGAGGTCAAGGCTCTGGCGGCCTCCGTCAAGGCGGCATCGGCCGAGGCCGATCTCGTCCAGGCCGCCCAGGACGAACTCCTCCGGACCATCCCGAACCTGATCGAGGACGGCGTCCCGGCCGGCGGTGAGGACGACTACATTGTGGTCAAGACGGTGGGCACGCCGCGCGAATTCCCCGACTTCGAGCCGAAGGACCACCTCGAGATCGGTGAGCTGATCGGGGCCATCGATATGGAACGCGGGGCGAAGGTTTCCGGTTCACGCTTCTACTTCCTGCGCGGCGTCGGCGCCCGGCTGGAAATGGCGCTGCTCCAGATGGCCATGGAACAGGCGATCGACGCCGGGTTCGTCCCCATGATCACGCCCACCCTGGTCCGCCCGGAAACCATGCAGGGCACCGGCTTTGACGTCAAGCACGACGCCGAGATCTACCGTCTCGCCGAGGACGACCTGTACCTTGTGGGCACCTCGGAGGTGGCCCTCGCCGGCTACCACGCCGACGAGATCCTGGACCTTTCGGCCGGCCCCATCCGCTATGCGGGCCAGAGCTCGTGCTACCGGCGCGAGGCGGGCTCGCACGGCAAGGACACCCGCGGCATCATCCGGGTCCACCAGTTCAACAAGGTGGAGATGTTCATCTACACCACGGTTGAGGACGCTGCCGCCGAGCACGCCCGCCTGCTGGCATGGGAAGAGGAGATGCTGGCCAAGTGCGAGCTCCCGTACCGCGTCATTGACACCGCCGCCGGCGATCTGGGCAATTCCGCGGCCCGGAAGTTTGACTGTGAGGCCTGGGTCCCCACCCAGGGCGCATACCGGGAGCTGACCTCGACGTCGAACTGCACCACGTTCCAGGCGCGCCGGCTGAACATCCGGGAACGGGTTCTGAACGAGGACGGCGCGCCCAAGGGCACGCGGGCAGTCGCCACGCTCAACGGCACCCTGGCCACCACCCGCTGGATCGTCGCCATCCTGGAGCACCACCAGAACCCCGACGGCTCCGTCAACGTCCCCGCCGCCCTGCAGAAGTACCTCGGCGGCATGACGGTCTTCCCCGTCCTCTAACCCCGATCCGACCCCAGCCAGGCCTCCGATGGCCGCCGGGTAAACGCCCACAACGGGGACATTCCGTGGGTGTTTACCGCAAGTTCACGCCTCGCTGTGGCGTGTGTCCTAGCGGCAGTCGGGGGTCTCTGCTCTACTTGTGAGATGACAACAATGACTGAATCCTCAGTCGCCGGCAACGATGACCGGCGCACCACACACCAGAACACGACAGACCAGAACACGACAGACCAGAACACGGCGGCCCCGGCCAGCGCGGCCCGGGTGGGAAACTCCCGGAACCGGGCCGGCGACAAGATGCTGATCGCCCTGGACGTCGATGGCACCCTCGTGGACCACGACGGGCACATGTCGGTTCCCGTCCGCGAGGCCGCCCAGGCCGTGGTGGCCGCAGGCCACCACGTCATGATCGCGACCGGCCGCTCGCTCAACGCCACATTGCCCGTCATCGAACACATCGGGATCGAGAACGGTTACGCCGTGTGCTCCAACGGCGGTGTGATCCTGCGCGTCGACTCCGGCCTGCCCGAGGGCTACGAAATCCTCCACAAGGCAACGTTTGACCCCGGGCCGGTCCTTCGCGCGCTGCGCAAGCGGCTGCCCTCGGCCAAGTACGCGCTCGAGGACGGGGACGGCAACTTCCTGTCCACGGAACGCTTCCAGGACGCCAGCTTCGGCGTCGAAGCGGTCGGCGTCGACTTCCAGACCATGCTGGAGGCAACCGCCGTGCGCGTGGTGGTCTTCAGCTCGGAGAATACGCCCGAAGAATTCAACACCGCGATCCGCCACATCGGGCTCGCCGGCGTCACGTATTCGGTGGGCTGGACGGCGTGGCTGGACATCGCCGCTGCCGGTGTCACGAAGGCCAGCGCACTGGAACAGCTCCGCGACCGGCTCAGCATCGAAACGCACCGCACTGTCGCCGTCGGCGACGGCCGCAATGACATCGAGATGCTGACCTGGGCGCGCCGCGGCGTGGCCATGGGCCAGGCCCCCGTTGAGGTGATTGCCGCCGCTGACGAAGTGACGAAATCGGTCTACGACGACGGCGCCGCGCACGTGCTTCGCAGCCTCCTCTAAGGCCTCAAAGGCGCGGCAGGGTCGGGCGGTTCCGGGGAGGGGCCGGGACGGCTAGCGGACGTCGAGGATGAGGCCCAGGAGCCGCGCCGCAGCGGGCCGGGCCGCGTGTTCTTCATTCCACTGGGACCGGGCCACGGCCTTGCTCACGGCCTGGGTGGTGATCCCGAGTTCCTCTGCGACCGCCTTCTGCTGACCCCGCACCCCCGGGGTGAGTAAGTCCAGTACGCGCCATTCCGCGTGGCTGCGGTCGTGCACAATGTGGCCCAGGAGGCGCAGCACGGCTTCCGCCTCTGCGGCAAGATCGGCCAGCGGACCCTCCACGGCCACCCGGACGCGGTCCTTGTGGTTCCGGAGGCGATCCACCGCGCGCCGGGCATAGATCAGCCCGTGCCCGGAGGCGTCCTTGATCTGGTTCGGCAGGGGTTCATTGACCGGGCCCACGCCAATGCCCACGTACCAGCTGCCGCTGCGCAGGGCGATCATGGCCGCTTCCACCGTCTGATGCGGACAGTCCAGGATCCCTTGGACCTCATCCTCGACGGAACGGTCGAAATCAAGGCGCGCCGGAATGTGCCGCAGGTCCTTGAGGAGCTGCGGCACGCGGTCGCCGTCGCGCCGGCTGTCGGTTTGATTGATGGTCAGCGTGAACATTCTGATGACACACTACCTGCTGGCACTTGCGGGGCAAGTTGTTGGCGGGCGTGCTGTGCCGGGGCCGTAACAGAGGCGGTTACCGGGAAGCGAGGCCGGAAAGCTGGCCGGAGGGCAGGTGGATCCAGCCTTCGGTCAGGGCCGCCGCGGCGTGCCCGGGCCCGGGCCGCAGCGTCGCGCCGACGGCGACGGCCCGCGCGGACAGGGAGGCGATGAGGGCATCGAACATGTCATCGGACGCCGCAAGATCGGCCCGGTACTCCGCCAGGTCCAGCCACGGCGCCTTCACGGCCAGGTCCGCCACCGCTGAGGACAGCATTTCCGCCTCCGGCGCCCCGCGCCCCTTGTAGCCGCGGGCATGGATCCCCCAGAGCTTCAGCGACGCCGCCGGGTACACCTCGGCAAGCCGGCCGCTGCCGTCCCTGGCCTGCGGACCGTACTCCCTTGCGATCTTCGCCTGAATCACCGCGCAACGCATCGCCGGGTGGGCCAGCCGGTCCGCGGAGACGCTGAGCGGGATCATGCCGGTGTTGCCGGTGACGAAACGGTCGGTGTCGCGGTAGGCGAGCAGCCGGCGGCCCTCGATCCCGTCATGGTCCAGCACCGGATGGGGTTCGAAGCTCAGGTGCCCGGCGATGAAGGGAAGAAACGCGTCCGGCCAGCCGAGGGGGGAATCGATCCCCGTCATGGCGCTGGTGCCGAAGAGGCGGAGGATCTCCTCGTCGCCCACGTCCAACGACAGATGCGCCAGGCGCGCCGCGCCGCCATCCCATTCGATGACTGCCGCCGCCGTCTTCTTTGCGGCGGCAGCGAGGTCGACGCCGAGAGTCCGCATCACCGCGCCCCAGCCAATTGACTGAACGCCAATCGAAAAACGCCCAACAAAAACGCGGGGTCACCTACCGCCCGTTCCGGAACCCCGGATGGGCGGTACGTGACCCCGCGCTGGAGTGCAGGAACGGTCAGTGGCCGGCTGCCGGAACGTAACGCTTGATGGAGGCTGCCAGTTCGGCTTCGGCGGCGGCACGGTCGCCCCAGCCCTCGGCCTTGACCCACTTGCCCGGCTCCAGGTCCTTGTAACGGGTAAAGAAGTGCTCGATTTCCTTGATCAGGAACTCGCTGACATCGCTGATCTCTTTGATGTGGTCGAACCGGGCATCGGTCGGGACGCACAGGACCTTGGCGTCGCCGCCGCCGTCGTCGGTCATGTTGAACACGCCGATCGGGCGGGACTCGACGATCACGCCGGGGTAGAGGTCGAAGTCCTGCAGGAGCACCAGCGCGTCCAGCGGATCCCCATCCTCACCCAGGGTGTTCTCGAAGAAACCGTAGTGGGTGGGGTACTGCATCGACGTGAACAGGACGCGGTCCAGGCGGACGCGGCCGGTCTCGTGGTCGACTTCGTACTTGACGCGCGATCCCTTGGGGATCTCGATGGTCACGTCATGCTTCATGGAATGCTCCTTGACGAATTCAGGGGGTGCGCGGCACGTGCATAAGGGCTGTCGGTGCCGCCGACTACTATTGAGGATATAGCGAGAGGCGCTGGTTTCAGGAACTAGTGGGGACATTTCAGGACTAAGGACCAGCAGCAGCATGAAACCGAGAACCAGCCGCGAGGGTACCCAGCCGGCGCCCGGCAGCGGTCGCAGGATGCCCGCGCTGCTGCTCCAGACCCTCCTCGTGGTGGCCGTGGCAGTGCCGGCCGGCATCGCCATCGCCCCGGCGTTCCTCGGCCATGACAGGTCCTCCGACGCCTCGCAGACAGCACCGCCCTGGCAGCAGATCCCCGCCACACTGAGCCCTCCCGGCAACAGTTCGGGGGCAATCGGGCCCCTCAGCGCTTCCGCGCCGGTTCCGGCCGGGGCCGCCCTCGCCGCGCAGCTGAACCAGACCCTTAAGCCCGACGGCGCCGGCACCTTCACCGGCATCGTCCAGGACGCCGCCACGGGGCAGGTCCTCTTCGACCAGGCTGCCGACGAGGCCCGCGTTCCGGCGTCGAACATGAAGCTCCTCACAGCCGGCGCGGCCCTGCGCGTCTTGGGCCCCGACCGCCGCTTCAGCACCCGGGTGCTGGCGGGGCCGACCCCCGGCTCGGTGGTCCTGACCGGCGGGGGCGATGTCCTCCTGGGCGCCGGGGAATCGGCCCCGGGCGCCGTTCTGGGCCGCGCCGGGCTGACCACGCTCGCGAAGGCCACTATCGATGCCCTCAAAGCCGGCGGCGTCACCGGCACGGTGACCGTCCTGCTGGATGACTCCCTCTTCAGCGGCCCCTCGCTCAGCCAGGCGTGGAGCCCAGAGGACGTCGCCGCCGGGGAGATGGCCCCGCTGTACCCGCTGGCGCTGAACTCCGCGAGGTTCGATCCCGCCAAGACCACCGGACCGCGCCCGCAGGACGCCGCCATGACCGCCGCCGAGGTGTTCGCCGCCCGGCTCACGGCGGCCGCGGCGGCCGGGGGGCTGTCCGTTGCCCCCGGCGTCGCCCGGGGCCGGACCGGTGACGCGCCGGAGGGCGGGCACGCCAAAGTCCTGGCCGAGGTCCAGTCCGCCACGGTGGGGCAGCAGGTGGACATGATGCTGCAGACCTCGGACAACTACCTCGCCGAGGTGATGGGACGGATGACCGCCCTCGGCGTCGGCCGGCCCGGCAGCAGCGACGACGCCATTGCCGCCGTGCTGCAGCAGGTCAAGGACATGGGCGTTCCCACTGACTCGCTCCGGGCCGCGGACGTCTCCGGCCTTGCCCTGGCCAACCGGGTCTCGGCCCGGCAGCTCACGGACGTGGTCCGGGCCATGACCTCGGGCACAGACCCCCGGCTGCGCGCCGCCCTGAGCGGGTTCCCGGTCGCCGGGCTCACCGGCACCCTGGGGGACCGCTACACGGATGCGGCCTCGGCCGCGGGCGCCGGGCTGGTCCGCGCCAAGACGGGCACACTGAACACGGTCATTGCGCTTAGCGGTTCCGTGGTCGACGCCGACGGCCGGCTCCTGGTCTTTTCCTTCGTCGGCAACGGGCTGACCCCCGGCGCCGCGAACAAGGCCGCACTGGACCGCTCCGCCGCCGTCCTCGCCGGCTGCGGCTGCCGCTGACGGCGCCGGCCGGCCGGGACCCCGCGCCGGTCTGGCCCTTCGGCCCGGGGTCACGGAGCCCCGGCCGGTTCGCCGGTCAGCGAAAATTAAGGCGCATTGTCGGGGCCCTGTGATCTGATGGACCCCATGGAGTCCTCTGCAAGCGAGACATCAAGCGAGACATCACCCAAGACGCCGAGTGCGGCATCGGTCCAGGTCCCGGATCTCATCAACTGGGAGCTCGCCGCGTCCACGGCAGCCCGGCTGACGCCGGCAGGCCCCGTCCTGGGCAGCGCCGAGATCGGCGCCGCCGTCGAAAATCTGCGGCTCATGGCGGACATTTCCGTGCCGCACGTCCACCACATCACCGGACTGGACGCCGCCCGGGACCTGCGCGACTCCGAGGTCCTCGTCGTGGACCGGGCCTCATGGGCCAAGGCCAACACGCAGAGCTTCGCCGTCATGCTCAAGCCCGCCATGGGAAAGCTGCTGGAGGGCCGTGGTTCCCTCAGCCCCGGAGCTGCCGGGGTCAGCGCGGCCATCACCGGCAGCCAGCTCGGCGCCATCCTGGCCTTCCTTTCGAGCAAAGTCCTGGGCCAGTACGATCCCTTCTCCGCGCTGGCCGAAAACTCCACGGCCCCCGCTTCCGGACGGCTGCTGCTCGTAGCGCCGAACATCATCTCCGTGGAACGCGAACTGAAAGTCGAACCCGCGGACTTCCGGCTCTGGGTCTGCCTCCACGAACAGACCCACCGGGTGCAGTTCGCCGCCGCACCGTGGCTGCGGCACCACATGCTCCAGGAGATCGAAAACCTCAGCGGACTGTTGCTGGGCAATGTCGATTCCCTGATGGAACGGGCCTCGGCGGCCGCGAAATCGCTGAAGGACCGCGCGGCACCCGGCGCCGCGCCCGGACGGGGCGCCATCCTGGACCTGCTCCAGAACCCGGAGGAAAAGGCGGCCCTGTCCCGCCTGACTGCGCTCATGAGCCTGCTCGAGGGTCACGCCAATGTGGTCATGGACGCCGTGGACGCCAGCATCGTTCCCTCGGTGAAGACCATCCGGCAACGTTTCAACGACCGAGGCCAGGACCGCGGCATGATCGAGAAATTCATCCGCAACCTGCTCGGCCTCGACGCCAAGATGCGCCAGTACAGTGACGGCGCCAAGTTCGTCCGGGAAGTGGTGGCCGCCGCCGGCATGGCAGGCTTCAACAAAGTCTGGGAGTCCGCGGACCACCTCCCCAGCGAACCCGAGATCCACGACTCCAGGCTCTGGCTCGACCGGATGGGCCTCTAGCCGCCATGACTGCCCCCGACGGCGCCGGCTCTACCTCGATTTCCAGCGGACGACGCCGGCCCGGCCGCCTCGCGCCGGTGGTCGGCACGGCACGAAAAATGCTGCAGGACGCCCTCGCCGCGGCCGGCTACCCGGACCGCGTCCTGGTAGCCTGCAGCGGCGGACCGGACTCGCTGGCTCTCGCCGCCGTCGCCGCCTATTTCGGGCGCCGGGGCCACGTGGACGGCCATCTTGTCTCTGTCGGCGCCGTCGTCGTGGACCACCAGCTGCAGCCGGGCTCGGCCGGGGTCGCGGCCACCACGGCCCGCACCCTCGAGGAGCTCGGGCTCTCTCCCGTGACGATCCGGACTGTCGACGTCGCCTCCAGCGGCGCGGGCCCAGAGGCCGCCGCCCGGGACGCCCGCCATGCTGCCCTTGAGGCCGCCGCGGACGAGGCAGGTGCAACCGCCATCCTGCTCGGCCACACCCTCGATGACCAGGCCGAACAAGTGCTCCTGGGCCTGGCGCGCGGGTCGGGCACCCGGTCCCTCGCCGGGATGCGGCCGGCCCGCGGCCGGCTGCTGCGCCCGTTCCTGGGCCTGCGGCGCGCGGACACCCTGGAGATCTGCCGGGTGGAGGACCTCGAGCCCTGGCACGACCCGTCCAACACCGATCCCGTATACGCGCGTTCCCGGACACGGGTTGAGGTGCTGCCCCTGCTGGAGGACAAGCTTGGCCCCGGCGTTGCCGAATCGCTCGCCCGCACGGCCGCGATCCTGCAGCTCGACGCCGATTACCTGGAGGACGTGGCGAACGACACTTTCGAGCGGCTGCGCCAGCAGACAGGGGAGGAGATCAGCCTTCCGGAGGCCGGGCTGAGGGACCTGGCCCCGGCCGTGAGGTTCCGGGTGATCGCCAAGGCCGCCGCCGCCGTCGGCGGTCAGCAGCCCAGCTACCAGCGGCTGCTCGCGGCGGAAGCGCTCCTGCGCCGGCAGGGATCGGCCGGCCCGGTGGAGCTTCCCGGCGCGGTCAGCGTCTACCGGCTCTCGCTCGCGCAGCTCCTTGCGGCGGAGCCGTCCGCCGCCGGTGTTCCCCGCGAAGCCGCCCGCTGTGGGAAGCTTGTATTCCGGCCTCAACAGCCGCCCCGAAATTAGTCGCACCCCGCATCTACACAGGAGCCATTGGTGGATTCAAACGACGTCCAGGCAGACCTCAAACACGTTCTCTACACCAAGGAACAGATCCAGCAACGGATCACCGAACTCGCGGCGCAGATCGACAAGGACTACGAGGGCCGCGACCTCCTGATCGTCGGCGTGCTCAAGGGCGCCGTCATGGTCATGGCTGATCTGGCCCGTGCGCTGCACACCCACGTCTCCATGGACTGGATGGCCGTGTCCTCGTACGGCTCGGGCACGCAGTCCTCAGGCGTCGTCCGCATCCTGAAGGACCTCGACACCGACCTCATGGGCAAAGACGTCCTGATCGTCGAGGACATCATCGATTCCGGCCTCACGCTGTCCTGGCTCAAGACGAACCTGGAATCCCGCGGCACGGCGTCGGTGGAAATCTGCACCGCCTTCCGCAAGCCGACGGCCGCCAAGGTCAAGATCGACGTCAAGTACGTCGGCTATGACATCCCCAACGAGTTCGTGGTGGGCTATGGCCTGGACTACGCCGAGAAGTACCGCAACCTGGACTTCGTCGGCACCCTGGCTCCGCACGTCTACGAGTAAATCGTTCACGCGAAGGCAACCCCGCCCGGGCCCCGGGTGGCCGGAGGCCCGGCCCCGCTACGCCCACAGGGAACTTTTGCCCTTTGCCGTGCGTGAGGTAGTGCGACGGTGTATAGCTAGAAGCTGACGCAGCACCACACGCGCGCAGACCGGTCGCCGTGCAGCACTACCAGGAGGGACGGGGCCAGCCCCGAACAGATGAAAGCTAAGAGTTTCTTCAAGGGCCCCGGCATCTGGATTGTCGTCGTGGTGGCCATGCTGCTGCTGGCATTTGCCACGCTTGCGCCGGGCGGCGCCAGCCGGATTGACACCGACAAGGGCCTTGAGCTGCTGACAGCCGGCGGCAAGGTTGAACAGGCCAAGATTTTTGACGCCGAGAACCGGGTGGACCTGGTCCTGAAGGACAACCTTCAGGTCGACGGGCAGGACAAGGGCAAGAACGTCCAGTTCTACTTCGTCAACGCCCGCGCCCAGGACGTCGTCAAGGCCGTCACGGACTCCAAACCGTCCGGCGGCTTCACCGACCAGCCGATCGAAAACAACTGGTTCTCCGGGCTCTTCTCCCTGCTGGTGCCCGTGCTGTTGCTCGGCGTCCTGTTCTGGTTCCTGCTCTCCCGGATGCAGGGCGGCGGGTCCAAGGTGATGCAGTTCGGCAAGTCCAAGGCCAAGCTCGTCAACAAGGACATGCCCCAGGTGACCTTCAGCGATGTCGCCGGCGCCGATGAGGCCGTCGAGGAACTCGAGGAGATCAAGGAATTCCTGCAGGAACCTGCCAAGTTCCAGGCCGTTGGCGCCAAAATCCCCAAGGGCGTGCTGCTCTACGGCCCTCCGGGCACCGGCAAAACCCTCCTGGCCCGCGCGGTTGCCGGCGAGGCCGGCGTACCCTTCTTCTCCATCTCAGGCTCCGACTTCGTGGAAATGTTCGTCGGCGTGGGTGCCTCCCGTGTCCGCGACCTCTTCGAGCAGGCCAAGTCCAACGCGCCGGCGATCATCTTCGTCGATGAGATCGACGCCGTCGGCCGGCACCGCGGCGCCGGAATCGGCGGCGGCAACGACGAGCGCGAGCAGACCCTGAACCAGCTGCTGGTGGAAATGGACGGCTTCGACGTCAAGACCAACGTCATCCTGATTGCCGCCACGAACCGCCCCGACGTCCTGGACCCCGCCCTTCTGCGCCCGGGCCGCTTCGACCGGCAGATCGGTGTTGAGGCCCCCGATCTGATCGGCCGCGACCAGATCCTGCAGGTGCACGCCAAGGGCAAGCCGATGGCTGCCGGCGTCGACCTCAAGGCTGTTGCCAAGAAGACCCCCGGCTACACGGGCGCGGACCTGGCCAACGTCCTGAACGAGGCCGCCCTGCTGACGGCCCGGTCCAACGCCAACCTGATCGATGACCGCGCCCTGGACGAGGCGATCGACCGCGTCATGGCCGGCCCGCAGAAGCGCAGCCGGGTCATGAAGGAACACGAACGCAAAGTCACCGCGTACCACGAAGGCGGCCACGCCCTCGTCGCGGCTGCCCTGCGGAACTCCGCCCCGGTCACCAAGATCACCATCCTGCCCCGCGGCCGTGCCCTCGGCTACACCATGGTGGTCCCGGAAAACGACAAGTACTCCATCACCCGCAACGAACTGCTCGATCAGATGGCCTACGCCATGGGCGGCCGCGTCGCCGAGGAACTCGTCTTCCATGATCCGTCCACGGGCGCGTCGAATGACATCGAGAAGGCCACCGGGATCGCCCGGAAGATGGTCACCGAGTTTGGCATGAGCGAACGGGTCGGGTCCGTGCGCCTCGGCCAGGGCGGCGGCGAGCCGTTCCTGGGCCGCGACGCCGGCCACGAGCGCAACTACTCGGACCAGATCGCCTACATCGTCGACGAGGAAGTGCGCCGCCTGATCGACGGTGCCCATGATGAGGCCTACGCCATCCTGACCGAAAACCGGGATGTCCTGGACGAGCTGGCGCTGGAACTGCTCGAACGCGAAACACTGAACCAGGCCGAAATCGCGCAAATTTTCACCAACATCCGCAAGCGCGACTTCCGCGACGTCTGGCTCTCCAAGGAGACCCGCACGCTTCAGACCGCCGGCCCCGTGGAGTCACGCCGCGAAAAGGCGGAGCGTGAAGCCCAGGAGGAAGCCACCCACGCCCGGCTCGAAGAGCCCTTGGATGCCCAGCCCCCGCATGCCCAGGGCGTCGGCGGGCAGGAGTCCTTCCAGGGCGGTGCAACAGATATCGGGACTGATGGTCATCCCGGCTAGGCTTCTTCTGTGACTTCTAACTTCGACGACGACGTTCCCGCCCCCGCCGCTGCTTCGACGGGGGACGGAGGAGCCCCGCATTCAAAGTCCAAAGTGGACCGCCCCAGGATCGAAGCGGCAGTACGGGAAATCCTGCTGGCGATCGGTGAGGACCCGGACCGCGGCGGCCTCCTTGACACCCCGAAGCGGGTGGCCAAGGCCTACGTGGAAATGTTCGCCGGCCTGCACCACGACCCCGCCGAGATCCTGGCCACCACCTTCGACCTCGAGCACGAGGAACTCGTGCTGGTCAAGGACATTCCGTTCTATTCCACCTGCGAGCACCACCTGGTGCCGTTCCACGGGGTGGCGCATGTGGGCTACATCCCGTCCCACGACGGCAAGGTCACGGGCCTGAGCAAGCTGGCGCGCGTGGTGGACATGTTTGCCAAGCGCCCGCAGGTCCAGGAACGCCTGACCACCCAGATCGTCGAGGCCCTCGTCACGCACCTCAATCCGCGTGGCGCGATCGTCGTCGTCGAATGTGAACACCTGTGCATGTCCATGCGGGGAATCCGCAAGCCCGGCGCCAAGACCGTCACCAGCGCAGTGCGCGGGCAACTCCATGACCCGGCCACCCGTGCCGAAGCCATGAGCCTCATACTCGGAAGGTAAGAACACAGACCATGGACTCCCTAGCTGCAGCCCCGGGCACCGGCCCCGCCACTTCGCCCCTGCCCATCCTGCGCAAACCGCGCCCGGCGGCGAAGTTCCAGGACCTGCCCACGGACCGGACACTGGTGATGGGAATCCTCAACGTCACCCCTGATTCCTTCAGCGACGGCGGAGCACACGCGACGGCGGACACAGCGATCGCGGCCGGGCTGCGGATGTTCTACGCCGGGGCGGACATCATCGACGTCGGCGGCGAGTCCACGCGCCCGGGTGCCACGGCAGTCGGCGCTGACGAGGAACAGCGCCGGGTCCTGCCGGTCATCGAGGCCCTGGTCAAGGCCGGCGCCCTGGTCAGCATCGACACCACCCACGCCGCGACGGCTGCCGCGGCCCTGAAGGCCGGCGCCGCGATCATCAACGACGTCTCGGGCCTGACCATGGAACCGGAAATGGCCGAACTCGCCGCCCGCACCAAGGTCCCCTACATCCTCACGCACCGCCGCGGCGACGCCAGCACCATGAACTCCCTGACCGACTACCGTGACGTCGCCGGGGAAGTCGTGACCGAGCTCGCCGGCGTCCGCGACAAGCTGTACGCCGCCGGGGTCGCGCCGGAACAGATCATTGTGGACCCGGGACTGGGCTTCGCCAAGAACGAGGGCCAGAACTGGGAGCTCCTGCAGCACCTGGATGTCCTGCAGGCCATGGGCCACAAGGTCCTCGTCGCCGGCTCACGCAAACGCTTCCTCGGCAGCCTCCTGACCGTGGCCGGCAAGGCCGCCCAGCCGGTTGAACGCGACGCCGCCACCGCCGCCATGACCGCCATCAGCGCCTTCCGCGGCGCCTGGGCTGTGCGCGTGCACGACGTCGGCGCGAGCCTGGACGCCGTCAAGGTCGCCGCCCGCATGATTCCCCCGGCACCAGCCGGTTCCGCCCACGCCGGCACCAACTGATCCGGCCGGCACCATGGATCAGATCACGCTGAGCGGCGTCACCGCCGTCGGCCATCACGGTGTGTTCGATTTCGAGCGCCGCGACGGGCAGCCCTTCGTCGTCGACGCGGTGCTGCACCTGGACTTCAGCAAAGCGGCCGCATCCGACGACGTCCTGGACACCGCGCATTACGGCGAGGTGGCCAACTGCATCCGGGACTGGATCACGGGTGAGCCGCTGAACCTGATCGAGGCCCTCGCGGTGCGGATTGCCGAGGACGTCCTGCAGAAATTCGCCGTCGACGCCGTGGACATCACCGTGCACAAGCCCAAGGCCCCGATCGAAGTCGACTTTGGCGACGTCGCCGTCAGCGTGCACCGGAGGCGGACGTGAGCCCGCTCTACACCCGTGCCGTGATCGCGCTCGGCAGCAACCTGGGGGAGCGCAGCGACACCCTGTCCGCCGCCGTCGCGGACCTCGTCGACCCGCCGGAAGTGCGCCTGCTGGCCATCTCGCCGATCGTCCAGACCAAGGCCGTGGGAGGGCCGCCGGACCAGCCTGACTTCCTGAACATGGTGATTGCCGTCGAGACGTCGCTGCCGCCGCGCGGACTGCTCGAGCACTGCCACGCCGTGGAGCAGAAGCATTTGCGCGTGCGCGAGGTCCGGTGGGGGCCGCGGACCCTGGACGTGGACATCATCACGTACGGGGATGTGGTCAGCTCCGATCCCGAGCTCACCCTGCCTCATCCCCGGGCCGCGGAACGGGCGTTCGTGCTCTATCCGTGGTCGCTGATCGATCCCGCGGCGGAGCTCAACGGCGAACGCGTGGGCGACCTCGCGTCGAAAGCCGCCGATTTCGCCGACCTTGCCACCTTTGACGGCTTCCAGAACCCCGCCGCAGCGGATGTCACTGCCACGGAGATCACCGGCGTGTCCGGTGCGGCGGAGCGGCCGTGAAGCTGACCAGCCCCCTGCTCCTGCTGGCCATTTGCGTGGTCCTGGCCGTGGCCGGCTGGTTCGCCACCATGCTCTCCGGCCGCTACGGCCTGGCCACCCCGGTGCTGCCGCTGACGGGCCTGGTGACCATGGGCGTGATCGTGGCCCTCACGCTGGTGCTGGGCATCCGCGTGCTCCGGTGGCGCAACGGCAAGAAGAAGAAAATCCTCAACCCCATCCTGGCTGCCTGGACCCTGGTCCTCGCGCAGGCCTGCGCCTACACCGGGTCGGTCCTGCTGGGCTGGCACGCGGGAATCGTGGTGGAGCAACTGCGGCTGTGGAACCTGCGCAGCAACCAGGAGATCACCTGGCAGGCCCTGGCCATGGCTGGCGGCGGGCTGATCATGGTGATCGTCGGGCTCGTCGTCGAGCGGTTCTGCCGGATTCCCCCCGAGGACGGCGACGCCGAATCCCGGCCCGGTGTGCAGGGAAAGCGCAGCAAGCCCTCGGCGGAAGGCGAATATGCCTACCGAAGCGATTGATCCTCCGGGCATCGACTGGCTCCGGGTCTCCCCGAAGTACGTCACGGTGCGCCTCGCGGGATGGGCGCTGGGAACCCTGGTCGCGGTGGCCCTGCTGTCGCTTCCCCTAATCGTGGTGCTGACCGGCGGGTGGACCTGGCTGCCGGTCTGGCTGGCCGTCGCCCTGCCCGCGGTAGCGCTGCTGCTGGCCCTGTGGCGGCTCGCGCTGATTCCCCGGCAGGTGCGCTCGATCGGCTACGCCGAGCGTGATGATGACCTCCTGATCCGGCGCGGCATTTTCTTCCAGCGCACGCTCGTGGTTCCATACGGGCGGATGCAGTACGTCGACATCGCGGTGGGCCCGGTCGAACGCCAGCTGGGCCTGTGCACTCTGAAACTGCACACCGCGGCCGCCGCGACCAGCGCCGAGATTCCCGGGCTGCCCGCGAGCGAAGGCGCCCGGCTCCGCGAACAACTGTCCGCCCGCGGCGAAGCCCGGCTGGCCGGGCTGTGACGGGAAGGCCGTGACGGGATGGCGCTGACACCGGAGGATGCCGGGCGCGCCGCCGACGGAACCGCCGTCGGATCCGGTATCGAAGGAACTGCCGACGCCGGCTGGCTGCGCGTGCACCCCGCGTCGCCCTTTGTCCGCGGCTGGGTGGCGCTGGCTGCACTGCTGTTCTTTTTTGGACGCGACAGTTTCGAACGGTTCCTGCAGGGCGGCCCGCTTTTTGACGAGCGGCTGGCCGGACGGGCGCCCTGGCTGCTGCTCGGCGGCGGCGCCCTGATTCTGCTGACCGTTCTCGGCTACGTCCTGAGCTGGTACTTCACCCGCTACCAGGTGGCCGGCGGCTACGTGCGCGTCAACACCGGTTTCCTGTTCAAGCAGCAGCGGCAGGCCAGGCTGGACCGGGTGCAGGCGATCGACGTCGTGCAACCCCTGCTGGCACGGATCTTCGGACTGGCTGAATTGCGGTTCGAAGTCGCCGACGCCGGCCAGTCCGCGGTGCGCCTGGCGTACCTGCGCGCGGACGAGGCCCGGCAGCTCCGCGCGACAATCCTGGCCCGAGCCTCCGGTGCCGCGGGCGGGAAGCCGGCGCGGGAGCCGGGAGACCCGGAGTCCGGAGAGCCGGCGGCCGCCGCCGTGGAAGCCCCCGAACAGGCCGTGCTCACCGTGCCGCCGCCGCGCCTGGTGGGCTCGCTGCTCCTGAGCGAACAAAGTGTCGTGATCCTGGCTGGCGGCATTGCCTCGGTGATGCTCTCCGCCGTCACGGAAAACCGGAACTTCACGGTCTTCCTGATCCCAGCCGCAATCGGGCTCATCGCCTCCTACTGGTCCTCGTTCAACAAGGGCTACAACTTCACCGCCGCCATTTCCCCGGACGGCATCCGGCTGCGCTACGGCCTGCTGGACACGCAGGCGCAGACCGTTCCGCCGGGCAGGATCCAGGCGCTGAAGGTCAGCCAGCCGCCGCTGTGGCGGATGTTCGGCTGGTACCGGATCCAGGTCAACGTGGCCGGCTACGGCCTGGCCGGCAGCGCCGGCGAAGGCTCGGCCCGGACCACGCTGCTTCCGGTGGGATATCTCGGCGACGTCATGGACATCCTCTCCCTGGTGCTCCCGGATCCCGGGACCCAGGACCCGGTGGGGCTGTTCACCGCGGGGATCACCGGCCTCGCGGACCCTGCCGGGACCCCCGGCAGCCCAGCAGGGAAGGCCGCCGACGGCGGCTTCGTCACCAGCCCGCGCCGGGCCCGGTTCCTGGCGCCGCTGGGCTGGCGCCGCAACGGCTTCGCGGCAACGGAGACCGCCCTGCTCCTGAGGTCGGGCCGCTGGTGGCGGAACTTCGTGGTGGTGCCGCACCAGCGCACCCAGTCCATGGCGCTCCAGCAGGGCCCGCTCGCCCGGCGGTTCCGGGTGGCCGACCTGGTCCTGCACACCACGGCGGGTCCGGTGGCCCCGCGGCTCATACAGGCCGGCCTCGACGAAGCCCGGGCCCTGTTCGATGCCCAGTCGGCCCGTGCCCGTGCCGCGCGCAAGCACCAGAAGAGCGAACACTGGCTGGAGCCGGCGGCCCAGCCGGCTGCACCACCCGCAGAAGACCACCAGGAAGGCCCGCATCATGGCTAAACCAGGACGCCTCGGCGTCGGAATCATTGGCGCGGGGAAGGTCGGAGCCGTCCTGGGGGCGGCGCTGCGTGGAGCCGAGCACGCCGTCATCGGGGCGTCGGCCGTTTCGGACGCCAGCAAAGAACGCGTCGAAACGCTCCTGCCCGGCGTCCCGATCCTGGACGTGCAGGACATCGTGGAACGGGCCGAACTGGTCCTGCTCGCCGTCCCGGACGATGCACTGGGCCCGCTGGTGAACGGACTGGCCAAGCTCGGCGCCTGGCAGCCCGGCCAGCTCGTGGCGCACACCTCCGGGCGCTTCGGCGTCGGGATCCTGCATCCGGTCCGCGCCGCCGGTGCCGTGCCGCTCGCGCTGCACCCGGCCATGACGTTCACGGGCATGAGCCTGGACCTCACCAGGCTCCTGGACTGCACCTTCGGCGTCACGGCCGACGCCGCGATGCTGCCGATCGCCCAGGCACTCGTCGTCGAAATGGGCGCCGAGCCCGTCGCGATCGCCGAGGCCGACCGCGTCCTCTACCACGCTGCCCTCGCGCACGGCTCCAACCACCTGGTCACGCTCGTGGCGCAGGCCTCGCAGCTGCTCCGCGACGTCGGCGTCGAGGCCCCGGACCGGATGCTGGGCCCGCTGCTGCGCGCCACCCTCGAGAACGCCCTCGCCTCCGGCGAGACGGCCCTGACCGGGCCCGTGGCCCGCGGCGACACCGGCACGGTGGCCGCGCACGCCGGCGCCCTCCGCGAGTACGACGGCGGCGCCGCCGGCGATATTCTTGAGGCGTACCTGGCCATGGCCCGGGCGACAGCCCGCCGGGCAGGAAGCCGCGGACTGCTGAAGCCGGAACAACTCGACGGCATCGAACAGGCGCTCGGCGGCCCCGGCCAGAACGGGACGCCCGCCCCGGAAGGACCCTGACATGGCAATCCAACTCGTCACCACTGCTGCCCAGCTCCGCGCCGCAAGCGCCCGGCTGCTGGCACAGAAAGGCGGCACGTCCCAGGGCCTTGTGCCCACCATGGGCGCCCTGCACGAGGGACATGCCCAGCTGGCCCGGACGGCCGTCGCCCAGAACGACGTCGTGGCGGCCACCATCTTCGTCAACCCGCTTCAGTTTGGCGAGGCCGCGGACCTCGAACGCTACCCCCGGACGCTCGACGCCGACCTCGCGCTGCTCGACGCCGAAGGGGTGGACCTGGCGTTCGCGCCGGGTGTTGAGGAGGTCTACCCCGGCGGGGCACCCCTCGTGCGGATCACGGCGGGACCCCTGGGCGAAAAATGGGAAGGCGCGTCCCGGCCAGGGCACTTCGACGGCGCGCTGACCGTCGTCGCGAAACTGCTCCACTACGGCATCCCTGGGGCCGGCCTGCCCGGTGGCGGCCAGCCCGCGTACCGCGCCTATTTCGGCCAGAAGGACGCGCAGCAGCTGGCCCTGGTCCAGCGCATGGTGGCTGACCTGAATTTTCCCGTGGAGATCGTGCCGGTGCCCATTGTGCGCTCGGCCGACGGCTTGGCGCTGTCCAGCCGCAACCGCTTCCTCTCCGAAGACCAGCGCGAGGCGGCCCTGGTGCTCTCCCGCGCACTGCGGCTCATCGAGGAGCGCGCCAACGCCCATGAGCCGCTGGACATCGAATCGGCGCAGGCCCTCGTCCGGTCCCAGCCGCTCGTGGAGCTGGACTATTTCGAGGTAGTGGATCCGCGCACCCTCGAGCCCCTCGCGGAGAACTGCCGGGACACCCCGTTCCGCGGCGAGGGGCTGGCGATTATCGCCGCCACGGTCGGCCCCGTCCGCCTCATCGACAACGTGCCCCTGAATTCCTAGCCCCCCAGCCCCACCACAAGCAACGCGGGGCCAGTTACGGCCCATGCCGCCGCCCGTCATGGGCCGTAACTGACCCCGCGTTGCTTTCGCGGTGACGGGAATGCCCCCGGGCCCTAGACTGTTGGAACCTGCAGCAGCGCCGACGCTCGCCGGACCCACACCAAACTCCCTGAGGGAATTCCCATGTCAACAGACGTCTCTTCCAACGCCTCTGGCGATCCCGCACCGGGCGCTGCCCCCGCCGTCGCCGCGCAGAACGTGCCGGCGGCGCCGGCAGCATCCACCGTGCCGGCAAAGATGCCCCGGGAGTCCGTGGCCATCATCGCCACGCTGCTGGTGGCCACCTTCGTCGTGATCCTCAACGAGACCATCATGAACGTGGCCCTGCAACGGCTGATGGTGGACCTGAACATCGATGCGCCCACCGTGCAATGGCTGTCCACCGGTTTCATGCTCACCATGGCCGTTGTGATTCCCACCACCGGATTCATCCTGCAGCGGCTGACCACCCGTGCCGTGTTCATGCTGGCCATGGGACTGTTCTCCGGCGGCACCCTGCTGGCCGCCCTCGCGCCGGGCTTCGAAGTCCTGCTGCTGGCCCGCATCGTCCAGGCCGGCGGCACCGCCATCATGCTGCCGCTCCTGATGACCACCATCCTCACGCTCGTGCCGCTGGAGCGCCGCGGCGCCGTCATGGGCAACGTCAGCATCGCCATTTCCGTTGCGCCGGCACTGGGCCCGACAGTTTCCGGCCTGATCCTCCAGCATTTTTCCTGGCGGTTCATGTTCGTCTTCGTACTGCCGATCGCCCTCGCCGCGCTGGCCATCGGTGCCAGGTACCTGACCAACATCGGTGAGACCGAGAAAACCCGGCTCGATGCCCTCTCCGTGGTGCTCACGGTCCCCGCCTTCGGCGGCCTGGTGTATGGCCTGAGCCAGATCGGCGGCGGCCAGGCCGGCTCCCGCACCCCCGCCGTGGTGGCACTGGCCGTTGGCGTGCTGGCCCTGGCAGCGTTCGTTCTGCGCCAGCTGAAGCTGCAGAAGACCGGCGGCCCCCTGCTGGACCTGCGCGCCTTCACCTTCCGGATGTTCACCGTATCGGTGCTGCTGCTGGTCGTGGCCATGATCGCGCTCTTCGGCGCGGTGATCCTGCTGCCGCTGTACCTGCAGGAGATCCGCGGCCTGACGTCCCTCGAGACCGGCCTGGTGCTGCTGCCCGGCGGCCTCGCCATGGGCCTGCTGGGGCCCTTCATCGGCCGCGTATTCGACAGGGTCGGGCCCCTGCCGCTGACAGTGACGGGCTCGATCATGATGGTGCTGTCCCTCTGGCAGTTCTCCATGCTGGACGCCACGTCGCCGCTGGGGTGGATCATCGCCCTGCACGTGGCACTGAGCCTGGGCCTGGCGCTGCTGTTCACCCCCGCCTTCACGACCGGGTTGAACCCACTGCCGCCGCACCTGTACTCCCACGGCTCGGCCATCATGAGCACGCTGCAGCAGGTGGCCGGCGCCGCCGGCACGGCGCTGCTGGTCTCGATCTACGCTTTCGTGGCCGTTGCCTCGGGCATGGTCGCCGGCATGCATGCGGCATTCCTGACGGCGGCCGTCATAGCCGTCGCCGCCGTCGTGCTGTCCACCATGATGCGCAAAACCGAAGGCGCGGCACACCCGGCCGCCCACTAGCTGCAATTAACAAACAACGCGGGGTCACTTAGCGCCGGTCTGGACCTCCGGAATGTGCGCTAAGTGACCCCGCGTTGGTTGTAGGGCGTTGCGTGTTGCGGGTCAGCCTGCGTAAAACGCGCTGAGCTCGGCGATCAGCTTGTCCGGCGCCTTGTTGACACCGTCATGGCCCATGCCCGGCAGGATCGTATAGCTGGAGCCGGAGAGCACATCGTGGATCTGGGCGCAGGCCACCCCGAAATAGGCCGGGCTCTTCTCGCCCACGATGATCAGCGTTTCCAGCGGCAGTTCCAGGAAGGGTTCGGCCGGCATGTCCGCGGCGATGATCGCCTTGATCTCGCGGACGCCGGTCTGCATGAGGTCGCGCAGCTGCTTGCCGATCGGGGTGCCCGCCGAAAGCTTGTTCGCCAGCGTCAGCATGGACAGCGGCATCCGGGACAGGGCGCTGCCGGTCTCCAGGCCCTTGAGCAGGACGGCGAGGGCGCGGTCGTCGTCGCCGGCTGCGGTCGCCCGCTCGTATTCGGGCGTCCAGTCCGCCGTGACGCTGTGATTGACGGACACGGCGGGGTCGTACACGGCCAGCCGTTCCACCGGCAGGGTGCGGGCCGCGTGCAGGGCCACTGCCCCGCCGAAGCTGTGGCCGAAGACGTCCGTGCTGGCGGTGTGCTTCATGACGGCGTCGAGGTCGTGGATGTCCACGTCGAGGGTGTAATCCTCAGGCTGCGGGGAGGACGAGCCGCGGCCGCGACGGTTGAAGGTGTGCACCGGCCGCCCCAGTGACGCGCTGAGTTTCTGCGCGAAACGGGTGTAGTCGGCGGCCGTCACCATCGAGGCCGGCACGACGACGATGCCCGAACCCGCCGAGGCGAGCTCGGCGCCCGTGCTCAAAAGCTCGATCGTTCCGCCGTTGGGGGTTCTGATGTTCTCGCGGGTCATGCTCCGAGCCTAGCCGAGGCCACGCCCCAGTGCAGTAAGCCGCGGTGCACTATGGCGCCAGTCAAGTAGGGCGCAGTCCACTATGACCGCAGTCCAGTATGACCGCAGTTCAGTTGTGGTCCCGTCGCAGCGGCGCTGCATGATCGCGCCGGCGCTAGTTGCCCAGCCGGCCGCCGGAGACCTCGAGGTAGCAGGCGCCGCAGAGCGACTCGTACCAGACGTCCTGGCCATCGATCGCAACCTGGTTCCCGTCGAACACCACGTGGTCCCCGATCCGGCGCGTGTTGAAGATGGCCTTCCGTCCGCAGCGGCAGATGGTCTTGAGCTCTTCGAGGGTGTGCGCGATCTCCAGCAGGCGCAGGGAACCGGGGAACGCGCGGGTCCGGAAGTCGGTGCGGATGCCGTAGGCGAGGACGGGGACGTTGTCCAGGACCGCGATGCGGAAGAGGTCGTCCACCTGCTCCGGTTCCAGGAACTGGGCCTCGTCCACCAGCAGGCAGGCCACCGGCGGGGTGTCCACGTGCTGCAGCAGGGCGTCGGGATCGTCGCCGTGGGCCTGGGCGGTGAACAGGTCGCGGGCCGACGCGCCGGCGGGGATCAGGAAGTCCACCGAACGGGTCATGCCCAGGCGGGACACGACGTCGGAGTCGCCCTTGGTGTCCACGTCCGGCTTGGCCAGCAGGACCCGCTGGCCGCGTTCCTCATAGTTGAAGGCCGCCTGCAGAAGCCCCGTAGATTTGCCGGAGTTCATGGCGCCGTAGCGGAAGTAGAGCTTGGCCAAGGGGGTCCTTTCGAAAGGGTCGCCCCCGATTCTAGCGGTCGGTCGCGTCGCAGCCCTCAGCGGCCGGGCCCACTGCGCCGCCACCGGGCCGGCACGCCCGCGGCTGCAAGGCTGCCGGCCAGGCTGACGGGCGGCGGGGTCGCTGCCCCGGGCCCGCCGTGGAGGAACCGGGCCGTGCGGAGGGCCAGCCGGCTTCCCGGCCGGATGGGGCCTTCGTGGAGCTGCCCTGGGACCACGGCGAAGCTGACCGCGGGGACGGCGTCGGCAAGCTGGTGGCTCGTGTCGGCGAAGTAGCCGGGGCTCCAGCCGCCGCTGAGCATGAGGGTGGGGGTGGTGATGGCGGCAAAATCCTCGAGTTCGGCGTCGGCATCCAGTACCGCGCGCATCTCGGCGACGGCCGTGGGCAGCAGTTGCCGCATTTCGGCGCCGAGCCTGGTCCGGGCCGAGAGGATGCTGAGCATGCGCAGCGCGCCCAAGGGCAGCATGGACACCGGGCCGGCCGTCTCCAGGCCTTGCACCAAATGCGCCCAGGCGTGGTCGAGTTCGCCGGCAGCCACGGACCTTTCCAGTTCGGGCCGCCAGCGCTGGGTGAGGTTCCCGGAGAGGCTCACGGCGGCGTCGTAAGTCACCATCCTGCGGATCGGCAGGCGCCGGGCGGCCTCGAGGGCCACGAACCCGCCATAGCTGTGGGCCACGACGTCGCTGGCGCCGGTCTCGCGGAGCACGGTTGCCAGGTCGGCCACCTCGGTGGCGGCGGAATAGTCGGCTGGCTGGTGCGAGGAACCTGCGCGTCCGCGGCGGTTGTAGCAGTGCACCGGCTGGTCCAGCAGCCGGCAAAGTTTTCGGGCAAAGGACCGGTAGAGCGCATCGGTGATCAGGGTCCCGTGCACGACGACGACGCCGGATCCTTCGCCGCGGGACGCCACGGCGGCGTCGGACGCGGCTGTTCTGCCCGGTGCGTGCCCCGCCGGGCGGATGGTGTGCAGCTCAAGGTGTCCCTTGCCGTCGTCGGTCCTCACTGTCCATGTCTCCACAACTTCGAGTCTATTCCCGCACCCCGTCCGCCTGGCTGCCGCCAGGGCAGAACCGGGCCGGGACCTTCCCGGACGCAAATCGACGGTAAACTTGGGGATTGTGACTTCCCAAAACACCCCCACCCCGAACAACGCCGCCGAGCCGCATGATGCCAGCGAACAGACCCGCATCCGCATGGAGAAGCGCGCGAAGCTGATCGAACGCGGCGTCGAGGCATATCCGGTGGGTGTCGAACGCACGCACTCGCTCACGGAAATCCGGGAGAAATACGCCTACCTGCAGGCCGATGAAACAACTGGCGACGCCGTTGGCGTGACCGGCCGCATCGTCTTCATCCGCAACACGGGCAAACTCTGCTTCGCCACCCTCCAGGAGGGCGGCCTGGACGGGAAGGCCGTGCGGCTGCAGGTCATGCTGAGCCTGGCCAACATCGGTGAGGAGGCGCTCGCGGAGTGGAAGTCTCTCGTGGACCTCGGCGATCACGTCTTCATCAAGGGCGAGGTCATTTCCTCACGCCGCGGCGAACTCTCCGTCATGGCGGATTCCTGGACCATGGCCTCGAAGGCGCTGCGCCCGCTGCCCGTGCTGCACGCCGGGCTGAACGAAGAAACGCGTGTCCGCCAGCGCTACGTGGACCTCATTGTCCGAGACGAAGCCCGCGAGATGGTGTACACCCGCGCCGCGATCACCCGCTCCATCCGCGAAACCCTGCACCGCCAGGGCTACGTTGAGGTGGAAACCCCCATGCTGCAGCTGGTTCACGGCGGCGCCACGGCCCGTCCCTTCGAGACGCACATGAACGCCTTCGACCAGAAGATGACGCTGCGCATCGCTACCGAGCTCTACCTCAAGCGCACGGTGGTCGGCGGGATCGACCGCGTCTACGACATGGGCCGGGTCTTCCGCAACGAGGGCGTGGACTCCACGCACAGCCCCGAGTTCACCACCCTGGAGTCCTACGAGGCGTGGGCGGACCAGTTCGTCATGGCGGACCGGATCAAGGAGATCATCCTGGACGCCGCCGACGCCGCCGGTGTGGGCCGCGTGCTGCAGACCGAAGCCGGGGAGATCAACCTCGACGGCGAATGGACCTGGCTGGCGGTCTACCCGGGACTGTCCGACTTCGTGGGCCAGGAAGTAACCCCCGACACCCCGGTTGCCGAGCTGCTGGAGCTGGCTGCCAAGCACGAGGTCAAGGTCGACGCCGCCTGGGAAGCCGAGAAGCTCGTCGTCGAACTCTTCGGTGAACTGGTGGAGCCGACGTTGCTCAACCCCACGTTCGTCTACGACTATCCGCCGTCCGCGCAGCCGCTGGCCCGCCAGCACCGCGAAGACGGCCGCCTGATCGAGGCCTGGGACCTCATCATCGGCGGCATGGAGCGGGGCACGGCGTTCTCCGAACTGATCGACCCGGTCATCCAGCGCGAACGCCTCACCGAACAGTCCCGCCGTTCCGCCGCGGGTGACGTGGAGGCAATGCAGCTGGACGAAGACTTCCTCCGTGCGCTCGAGTATGGCGCGCCGCCCATGGGCGGGATCGGCCTCGGCATCGACCGGCTCGTGATGCTCTTCACCGGAGCCGGCATCCGCGAAACGATCCTCTTCCCCCTGTTGAAGCCCGAAGGACACTGAGCATGGACTATATCGCCGTATTGCTGCCCCCCATCGTGGTGGGCCTGCTTTTCTGGTTTGCCATGAAATCCATATTCAATGCCGACAAATCAGAGCGGCAGGCAGAAGCCCGCGCCCATGCCGAGGCCGAAACTAGGGCCAAAGGACCGGAATCCGGGACCCTGGGAAGCTAATTACCCGAAAGAAGTAATAGTTCCCTATTGCCGCCTTAGGTTTTCCTTTGGACAGAGTTTTGCGCTTTGACTCCCTGCTGTAACGCGGAGGATACTTATTCCAGATACATCCTGCTTTTCTAAACGCTCGATCTTTGGAAAGAGAGTCCTTTATGGCACAGAAAGTAAAAATCATCCTCGTTGATGATCTGGATGGGGGATCCGCGGACGAAACTGTCCGGTTTGGCCTTGACGGCGTCAGCTACGAAATTGACCTGTCGTCAAGCAATGCATCAGAACTGCGCTCCGCGGTGGACCGATTTGTGACGCACGCGCGCAAAACGTCAAGCGGACGCGCCACGCGCACGAAAATTTCCAGCGGACGGAATCAGGACTCTGCCCAGATCCGCCAGTGGGCACGGGACAACGGCTATGCGGTAAACAGCCGCGGACGCATCCAGGCTGAAATTCAGGAAGCCTACCAAAAGGCTAATTCCTAGCAGGGCCCGGCGTCAGGCCGCAGTGCCGGGCCCGGCATGTGGGCGCAGTATCAAGCCGCAATCACGTTTCATGCCGTCGTAATCGAGCGTCTGTCAAATGCCAATGCCCCCGTTATCTGACGGGGGCATTGCCATGCCGGCGTCGGTGCGCCCGTCCGGCAGATCGGCCCGCCCGTCCGGCGATGAACAGGCTCCGCCGCCCATGTTCCTCCCCTGCAGCATTTCCAGGCATATGTCCCGCACGAAGTGAACCATTTGCCGACGGTGGCCGCTATGGGGCCAGGCTTAGCGGCCATCTTCGTCAATTCGGGCACCTTTGCCATGCCGACGGCGCCCTTCCGGCGGTGCGCCCGTCCACCCGGCTGGCCCGCTTAGCGGCCGGTTGCGCCCGTCCGGAAGGGCCGAATGCGCCCTTCCGGATCGGCAGGTTGCGCCCGTCCGGTGGGGTTCCGGGCGGTTCTTGCCCCTTGTCCGGGACCCGGTCCTGGCGCGGTTGCGCAACCCTCCGGTTTCCCCTGTGGCGAACAAGCCCCAAATCTGGAACCCGGCCACGTAGCATCAAAGTACGTCGTAGCTAGGAGTGTGGCGAAATGTTTGAGCGATTTACGGACCGTGCCCGTCGCGTAGTTGTGCTTGCCCAAGAAGAGGCACGCATGCTGAACCACAATTACATTGGTACCGAACACATCCTCTTGGGTCTGATCCATGAGGGTGAAGGTGTTGCCGCCAAAGCCCTTGAATCCTTGAGCATTTCGCTCGACGGTGTCCGCGAGCAGGTCCAGGAGATCATCGGCCAGGGCCAGCAGGCGCCCTCCGGCCACATCCCCTTTACCCCCCGCGCCAAGAAGGTCCTGGAGCTCTCGCTGCGCGAGGCGCTGCAGCTGGGCCATAACTACATTGGTACCGAGCACATCCTCCTCGGCCTTATCCGGGAGGGCGAAGGCGTTGCCGCCCAGGTGCTCGTCAAGCTCGGCGCAGACCTGAACCGGGTCCGCTCGCAGGTCATCCAGCTGCTCTCGGGTTACCAGGGCAAGGAAGCCACGGGCGCCGGTGTCGGCCCCGGGCAGGCTGAGGGGACCCCGGCCGGGTCCGTTGTCCTGGACCAGTTCGGCCGCAACCTGACCCAGGCGGCGCGCGAGAACAAACTGGACCCCGTGATCGGCCGCGAGCAGGAAATGGAACGCGTCATGCAGGTCCTTTCCCGCCGCACCAAGAACAACCCCGTGCTGATCGGTGAGCCCGGCGTCGGCAAGACCGCCGTCGTCGAGGGCCTGGCTCAGGCGATCGTCCGCGGGGACGTCCCGGAGACCATCAAGGACAAGCAGCTTTACACGCTGGACCTCGGGTCCCTCGTGGCCGGCTCCCGCTACCGCGGCGACTTCGAAGAGCGCCTGAAGAAGGTCCTCAAGGAGATCCGCACCCGCGGCGACATCATCCTGTTCATCGATGAGATCCACACCCTGGTGGGCGCCGGTGCCGCCGAAGGCGCCATCGATGCGGCCTCGATCCTGAAGCCCATGCTGGCCCGCGGCGAGCTCCAGACCATCGGTGCCACCACGCTGGACGAATACCGCAAGCACATCGAGAAGGATGCCGCGCTGGAGCGCCGCTTCCAGCCGATCCAGGTCAAGGAACCCTCCGTCGCGCACGCGATCGAGATCCTCAAGGGCCTCCGCGACCGGTATGAGGCACACCACCGGGTCACCATCACCGACGGCGCCCTCGCCTCGGCGGCGGCCCTTTCCGAGCGCTACATCTCGGACCGCTTCCTGCCGGACAAGGCGATTGACCTGATCGACGAGGCCGGTGCGCGGTTGCGTATCCGCCGCATGACTGCTCCGCCGGAGCTCAAGATCATGGACGAGAAGATCGCCGCCATGAAGCTGGAGAAGGAATCCGCGATCGACGCGCAGGACTTCGAAGGCGCCGCGTCGCTGCGCGACAAGGAGCAGAAGCTCATTGCCGAGCGCGCCGAAAAGGAACGCCAGTGGAAGACCGGCGGCATGGACGACATCTCCGAAGTTGATGAAGACCTCATCGCTGAAGTGCTGGCGAACTCCACCGGCATCCCGGTCTTCAAGCTGACCGAGGAAGAGTCCTCGCGCCTGCTGAAGATGGAAGACGAGCTCCACAAGCGCGTGGTCGGCCAGAACGAGGCCATCAAGGCCCTGTCCCAGGCGATCCGGCGCACCCGTGCAGGCCTCAAGGACCCCAAGCGGCCGGGCGGCTCGTTCATCTTCGCCGGCCCCACCGGCGTCGGCAAGACCGAACTGGCCAAGGCCCTCGCCGAGTTCCTGTTCGGCGAGGAAGACGCCCTGATCACCCTGGACATGTCCGAGTACTCGGAGAAGCACACGGTGTCGCGGCTCTTCGGTGCCCCTCCGGGCTACGTGGGCTACGAGGAAGGCGGCCAGCTGACCGAGAAGGTCCGCCGTCGTCCGTTCTCCGTGGTCCTGTTCGATGAAGTGGAGAAGGCGCACGCCGATCTCTTCAACTCGCTCCTGCAGATCCTGGAAGACGGCCGCCTGACCGACTCCCAGGGCCGCGTGGTGGACTTCAAGAACACCGTGATCATCATGACCACGAACCTCGGCACCCGGGACATCTCCAAGAGCGTTGCCACTGGCTTCCAGTCCGGCACGGACACGCAGACCGGCTACAACCGGATGCGGGCCCGGGTCACGGAGGAGCTCAAGCAGCACTTCCGCCCCGAGTTCCTGAACCGTGTTGACGATGTTGTGGTCTTCCCGCAGCTGACCCAGGACGAGATCATCGAGATCGTGGACATGTTCGTCGCCCGCCTGGAGAAGCGCCTCAAGGACAAGGACATGGGCATCGAGCTCACGTCCGCGGCCAAGGTGCTCCTGGCGACCCGCGGCTACGACCCCGCCATGGGTGCCAGGCCGCTGCGCCGCACCATCCAGCGCGAGATCGAGGACCAGCTCTCCGAGAAGATCCTCTTCGGCGAACTGCACGCCGGCGACATCGTGGTGGTGGACGTCGAAGGCGAAGGCGACGACGCGAAGTTCACCTTCGCCGGCAACGCCAAGCCGCGCATCCCGGAGATCGCTCCGAGCGTCTAAGCACCAGCAACATCGGCCCCGCTGCCCCGAAAGGGGCGGCGGGGCCTTTGCGTTGCCCGCCGTCGTGAACCATTTGCCAGAGATGGCCGCTATGGGACCTGGCTTAGCGGCCATCTTCGGCGAACGGTGGGCGGTGTCCGTGCTAAAGCGCCAGGGCCCGTTCCGCATGATTCGGGAGCCCTATCTGAAAGCAATGTTTCACTCTTAGTGAACGTTTTGTGATCGATGCCACATTCGGTGTTGAATCGGTGCATGGCTGCTAAGGACTCAGAGACCCTGAGCGAACAACCCGAGACCCCCTTCCACGATCTGGACCACTACCTCGCGATCCCCAGAGTGAGCGGTTTGACGCTGAGCCCGGACGGCACCCGGCTGGTGACCACAGTGGCGACCCTCGGCGCGAAGGGCACCGAATACTGCACCGCGCTGTGGGAGGTGGATCCGGGCGGGGCCAAACAGGCCCGCCGGATTACGCGCAGCGCCAAGGGGGAGGCCGGTGCGGTGTTTGCCGCCAACGGCGACCTGTACTTCACCTCGGCCCGTCCCGATCCGGAGAGCCCCGAGGCAGACCCGGTGAACGCCCTATGGATGCTGCCGTCCGACGGCGGCGAAGCCCGGGTGGCCTTGTCCCGGGCCGGCGGAATCGGCGGGGTCCACGCCGCCAAGGACGCCGACACCGTGGTGGTCGCGGCCTCGGTCCTGGCAGGCTCCACGGACGAGGACAATGACGAGGAACGCCGGAAAGCGCGCAAGGACAACAAGGTCGCGGCCATCCTGCACAGCGGCTACCCAGTCCGCTACTGGGACGCGGACCTGGGCCCGGCGCAGCCGCGGCTGTTCGCCGTCGAACCCGGAGACCCGTTGGAGGCCGGAAAGCCGGCCACCGTCGACGCCGCGCCGCCGCTGAAGCTGCGCAACCTGACGCCCGACGCCGGCACGCGGCTCAGGGACGCCGAATCGGTGCTCAGTCCGGACGGCACGACGATTTACAGCAGCTTCGCCAAGCCCCTCGCCAACGCCGATTCACGTTCCGTGCTGGTCGCCATCGACGTCGCCACAGGCACCCGCACGGTCTTGCTGGACACGGAAGGCCTGAGCTACTTCCCGGGCCCGGTCAGCCCGGACGGCCGGAGCCTGGTGGTGGTCAGCGAAAGCGACACCACGCCGCTGGCGGCCCCGCGGGTCAAGCTGTCCCTCCTCGACATCGCCGGCCCGGCGGCCGGGGACGTCGCCCTGACGCCGCTCGCCCATGACTGGGACCGCTGGGCCCGCCCCGCAGCATGGCTGCCGGACGGATCGGCCCTGCTGGTCACCGCCGACGAGGACGGCGCATCGCCGGTATTCCGGATCGGTGTGGCCGGAGGCCCGGGCGGGACGGCCCCGGTGCTACGCCTGACGGCCGACGCCGCGGCGTACACCGACGTCGTCGTCGCACCGGACGGACGCAGCGCCTACGCCCTGCGCAGCTCCTACGAATTCCCCGCCGAACCTGTGCGGATCGACCTCGCCTCCGGTGACGTCGTCCGCCTGCCCGCGCCCGCGGAACGCCCGCACTTCAAGGGCACGCTGGAGCGCGTGGAGACGACGGCGGCCGACGGCGCCCGTGTGCCCGCGTACCTGGCCCTGCCCGAGGGCGCGTCCGCCGCGGCCCCGGCCCCGCTGCTGCTCTGGATCCATGGCGGCCCGCTGGGATCCTGGAACGCCTGGACGTGGCGCTGGAACCCGTGGCTGCTGGTGGCGCGCGGCTACGCGGTGCTGCTCCCGGACCCTGCCCTTTCCACCGGCTACGGTCAGGACCACATCCAGCGCGGCTGGGGGGAATGGGGCAAGGCTCCGTTCACCGACCTGATGGCCATCACCGACGCCGTCGTGCAGCGCTCCGACATCGACCAGACGCGCACGGCCGCCATGGGCGGCTCGTTCGGCGGGTACATGGCCAACTGGGTGGCCGGGCAGACGGACCGCTTCAAGGCAATCGTCACGCACGCCAGCCTCTGGGCCCTGGACCAGTTCGGCCCCACCACCGACGCCGCGCAGTACTGGCTCAAGGAGATGACGGCAGAGATGGCGCTGGAGAACTCCCCGCACCTGCACGTGGAGAACATCCGCACTCCCATGTTGGTCATCCATGGCGACAAGGACTACCGCGTGCCGATCGGCGAGGGACTCCGGCTCTGGTACGAGCTGCTCGCCAAGTCGCAGCTGGCGGCGGACGGAAACGGCGAAACGGACCACCGTTTCCTGTATTTCCCGGACGAGAACCACTGGATCCTGCAGCCGCAGCACGCCAAGGTCTGGTACGGCGTCGTGGAGCACTTCCTGGCCAGGAACCTGCTGGACAAGGACGTTCCCGTCCCCGACGAACTAGGTCTCTGACGGCCCGGGGCCGTGCCGGCAGGGAGCCGGCCGCGCCCGGGGCACCCGTAAGATTGGGCTGTGACTGAGACCGTGACTGAGACCGCCACTGAGACGATCCGCATCCGCCCCGCCCGCACCGACGACGTTGGCGCCATCAAGACCCTCGTGGCGCCGCTGGCTGACCAGCGGATCCTCATGGCCAAGGAAACCGTGGCCTATTACGAAAGCCTGCAGGAGTTCCGGATCGCAGAATCCGAAGACGGCGAGGTGATCGGCTGCGGGGCGCTGCACGTCATGTGGGAGGACCTCGCCGAGGTCCGCACCCTCGCGGCCTCGGACGCGTGGCGAGGCAAGGGCGTGGGCCACGCGCTGGTGGAGCGCCTGCTGGAGGATGCCCGCGCGCTGGGAGTCTCCCGGGTCTTCTGCCTGACGTTCGAAGTGGAGTTCTTCAAGAAGCACGGCTTTGAAGTCATGGCTGACCAGACCGCCGTCGACCCCGTGGTGTATTCCGAGCTCCTGCGCTCGCACGACGAAGGCGTGGCCGAGTTCCTGGACCTGGCGCGGGTTAAACCGAACACGCTGGGCAACACCAGGATGATCAAGGAGCTGTAGCCCCCGCCGGGTTGCGGCTGCGCCCGGGCCAGCGACGGCTGCGCCCCGGCCGGCGAGGGCGGCCCCGGTCGGCGAAGGCGGCGTCCCGGCCGGCGAAGACGGCGCCGGCGTCGGGGGCGCCGGCGTCGGCGGCCGCCAGGAACTCGACGTCCACGCAGGGCTTCCCTTCAATAAATTTGATGGATAAACTGATGCCGGCCCAGGGGGTGGGCCGCCATACTTCCGGAGGCAAAAAATTGCACAAAGCCGTGATTTTTCCCGATCTCTCCGCAATCCACAGGTCAATCGCCAGTGCTCCGGCAGGGCCGCCGGACCAGCCGCTGGAAGCGCTGCCGCCCGAGCCCGCCAACCACTCCTCGCCCGGCGCCGGCGTGACGGGGCAGACCGCCGGGGCGGTATCTGCCGCGTCAGGACCGCCGGCCGCGTCCCGCGCCCGCAAGGGCCGGCTCGCCGCACCGCCGTTCTCATGGCTGGGCGTCGATGCCTGGCCGCATTCTCCGGCGTGGGCCGACCAACAAGCCTGAAGCGCGTGGGTTCGGAACGCACGGCCACAACCCCGCCGCCCCGTGATTCGCAGCCCGCAAGGGAGCCCGGGCCGGGGGAACGGGGAGCCTACCGCCGGCCGTGCCCCGGTAGTAGGGTCTAAGCAAGCAGCCAGGACACCATCCAGGGAGCACCGCCATGAAGAAACTCATCAATGATCCCAAAGCCGTGGTCGACGAGTCAGTGGAAGGGTTCGGGCTTGCTCACGCCGACCTCGTGACCGTCTTCCCGGACCCGAAATACATCGTGCGCAAGGACGCTCCCGTCGCAGGGAAAGTCGGGCTCGTCTCCGGCGGCGGCAGCGGACACGAGCCGCTGCACGGCGGGTACGTGGGCTTGGGCATGCTCGACGCCGCCGTCCCGGGCGCCGTGTTCACCTCTCCCACTCCGGACCAGATCCTGCCGGCCACGCTGGCCGTAAGCTCCGGCGCCGGCGTCGTGCACATCGTGAAGAACTACACCGGTGACGTCCTGAACTTCGAAACCGCCGCCGAACTCGCGCAGGCCGAAGGCGTCGAGATCCGCACCGTGCTCGTCAACGACGACGTCGCCGTGGAGGATTCGCTGTACACGGCCGGGCGCCGGGGCGTTGGCGGCACCGTCCTGGTCGAGAAAATCGCCGGTGCGGCCGCCGAGCGCGGTGACAACCTGGACGCCGTCGCCGCGATCGGTGACCGCGTCAACCAGAACGTGCGCAGCATGGGCGTGGCGCTGTCCGCCTGCACCGTTCCGCATGCCGGGGTGCCCAGTTTTGAGCTCGAGGAAAACGAGATCGAGATCGGCATCGGCATCCACGGCGAACCGGGACGGCACCGCATCCCGATGGAAAACGCCGACGGCATCACCGACCGGCTCCTGGATCCGGTGGTCAGCGACCTCGGCCTTGCTTCCGGGGACCAGGTGCTCCTGTTCGTCAACGGCATGGGCGGCACCCCGCAAAGTGAGCTGTACATCGTCTACCGCAGGGCCGCGCAGAAACTGGCCGAGCAGGGCGTCACCGTGGCCCGCTCCCTGGTGGGCAACTTCATCACCTCCCTCGAAATGCAGGGCTGCTCCATCACTGTCCTGCGCCTCGATGACGAGATGACAACGCTCTGGGACGCTCCAGTGCACACTCCGGCCCTTCGCTGGGGCGTCTGACCGTGGGCTTGGACGTCGGCTGGGCGGTGCGGTGGCTGACGCTTTCGGCGCAGGCCATGGCGGAACACCGGGTGGAACTGATCGAGCTGGACCGGCCCATCGGGGACTCGGACCACGGCGAGAACATGGACCGCGGCTTCAGGGCCGTGATGGACAAACTTGCCGAGGCGCCGCCGGAAACCCCGGCCGCGGCGCTGAAACTGACGGCCATGACGCTGATGTCCAAGGTTGGCGGGGCGGCCGGCCCGCTTTACGGCACGGCGTTCCTGCGGGCCGCCACGGCCCTGGGTGAGAGCTCCGACGTCGACGCCGCCACCCTCGCCGCCGCGCTGCAGGCCGCCCGCGACGGGATCGTCGCCCGCGGCAAGGCCGAATCCGGCGACAAGACCATGGTGGACGCCTGGACTCCCGCGATCGAGGCGGCCGCCGCAGCGGCTGGCGACGGCGACGGGGACGTCAGAAAGGTGCTGCTTGCCGCGGCGGAAGCCGCCGAAGCCGGCGCCGTGTCCACGGATCCGATGCTCGCCCGCAAGGGCCGGGCCAGCTACCTGGGGGAGCGCAGCATCGGCCACCGCGACCCCGGAGCGGTCTCCAGCGCGCTGATTCTGCGCGCCGCGGCCGGAGCGGCCGAATGACAGTCCGGCTTGTGGTCGTCTCGCACAGCTCCAAGATCGCGGACGGCGCCGTCGAACTCGCCGCGCAGATGGCTCCCGACGTCCTGATCCTCCCCGCCGGCGGCACCGACGACGGCCGCATCGGCACGAGCCTGGACAAGGTCATGGCGGCCCTGGAGCAGGCTGCCGGTGACGGTGTGGTGGTGCTCGCCGACCTCGGCTCCGCGGTGATGACGGCCGAGTCCGCTGCGGAGTTTGCAGCCGATCCAGGCTCGGTGCTGATTGCTGACGCGCCCATCGTCGAAGGACTCGTCGCGGCCGCGGTGGCTGCCCAGGCAGGGGCCGAAGCGGCAGCGGTGAAGGACGCGGCCGAGGCCGTCTACCGGCCCCCCGCCCATCCCGCGGAGGCGGGGCATGTGCACCAGCAGCCGCCGGACGCCACCGGGGACTTTGTGCTCGTCAACCAGACCGGCATGCATGCCCGGCCGGCAGCGAAGATCGCCGGAGGCCTGTCCGCCATGGACGCCGAGGTGACCGTGAACGGCGCCGATGGCGCCTCCATGACCGAGCTCATGATGCTTGCCGCCGGCAAGGGAACCGTCCTGCACGTGGAGGCCAGCGGCCCGGACGCCGCCAAGGCTGTCGACTACCTTGAACGCCTGGTCGGCTCGGGGTTCGGAGAACCGTAAGCGCTAGGGTGCCTGGCGGAGGCCGGCCGCGTCGAGCACCACGCTGGCGGTGATGAAGGTTCCGCACTGCTCACCAAACGGGTGTGCCGCCCGGGGCGTGAACGCCGCGGTCCTGGCCGGCAGCGGGTTCCCGGCGGTGTCCGTGCCCGTGGCCGTCACCTCGATCCGGCTGGCGCTCAGCGTCTCCATCATCAGCATTCCGGTCAGGGTGCCGTCGGGCGAAGAAGTGGCCGAGCAGACGCCGTCGCCGCCGTAGGGGCCCGGCTCGCAGCCTTGGTCCACGGCCGTGCTCCCGGGAACCAGTTCGAGGTCCGCCTCCTTGCAGCGGCCGTCCTGGCACGCGGCCAGATGGATGGTCCGCACTGACGGGGCGTACTCCCGGTCCACCGTGAGCGACACAACGGGCGCCTGGGCGATCGCCGGGCAGGCGGCCTCCGGCCGGCACGCGACAGCCACGACTGCGGTGAGGACCAGCACGGCCGCGGCCGCCAGCTTGCGCATGCTCCAGCGTAGATCCTCAGCCCGGGAGCCGGAAGCCGCCCTGGTGCAGTTCGGCAAGGCCGTCGCCCAGCAGGCCGGCCAGCGCCCGTTCCAGCTGCTCGGGGGCCGCGTTGAGCCGGTGCAGGGCCGCGAGCGGGATGTTGATGCCCTGCGGTTCGAAGCCCAGGTCCGCGGGGGCCTGGTGGAACAGCACCGGCGCCACTGGCTCCTCGGCTGCCCGCAGGACGGCCATCACGGCGCCGCGCACCTGCCGGTCCGTGCCGTGCCACGCCTGCCCCTTGGGCGTGTACGTTGGCGCCGGCTCGCCTGCCGCCAGCCAGGCGCAGGACTCCCGGACAGGGCACTGGCCGCACTTGGGGGCCCGCGCAGTGCAGACCAGCGCGCCGAGTTCCATGACGGCGGCGTTCCAGCGCACCGAGGCGCCGGGGCGGTCCGGGAGCAGTGACGCCGCCAGCCGCATTTCGGCAGCGGTCAGGGCCTGTGCCGGCAGGGCAGAGCCGGAGACCAGCCGCGCGTGGACCCGGCGGATGTTGGTGTCCACCACCGTTTCGCGGCGTCCATAGGCGAACGCGGCGACGGCCGCGGCCGTGTAGCTGCCCACACCGGGGAGATCCAGGAGCTCGGTGTAGGTGCCGGGGACGGCCCCGCCGTGGCTGTCCCTGATGGCGGCGGCGGCGGCATGCAGACGCAGGGCGCGCCGGGGATACCCCAGCCGGCCCCAGGCCCGGACGGCCTCCCCGGCGGGTTCGCCGGCTAGATCTGCCGGTTCCGGCCAGCGGCGCAGCCACTCCTCCCAGACCGGCAGGACCCGGACCACCGGCGTCTGCTGGAGCATCACTTCGCTGACCAGCACACCCCAGGGCGAGCAGTCCGCGGCCCGCCACGGCAGATCCCTGGCGTTGGACGCGAACCAGTCATCCAGGGCCGCATGGAGCGCTGGGAGATTGTCGGCACGGCCGGGCGCCCCGGCGGGCAGGGGGTCCCGCGGTGCCGCGGCGGATACGGGGGGCGTGGGGGTTAGAGTTTCGATCCATTCAGCGTAATAGATCGGGGTAACGGATCGGGACGGCGTCAGGTCCCGCGGCGTGGTCGGGCGCCATAGCCCGCGTGGTTCTCTAGGCTAGAAGAATGGTCAGGCAAGGCACTTCAGGTACGGGCGGTTCGCGGCCGAAAGGTTCGGCCCCGGGGCAAGCCGGGCGCAAATCCGGACGGCCCCCGCTGCGCCGGGTGTACCGCCGCCGCCGGCTGTTTGCAGGGGTGGTCCTGCTGCTCGTCATCGCCGTGGCCTTCGGCGGCTTTGTGGCGGTTTCGAATGCCATGGGCGGGGGCCCGTCTGCCGGCGCCCAGCCGTCCGGGGCAGCACCGTCGCCGGCGGCCAGCCCGGCTGGCTCCGCGTCGGGGAGCCCGACGGCGTCCGGGGAGGCTTCCGCCTCACCCACGGCCACATCGGGGGAGGGCTGCGAGCAGAATCTGATCACCGTTACGGCCGCCACCGACAAACAGGCTTACGCCGCCGGTGAGAAGCCGCTGCTGAGCCTCACGGTGACCAACAACAACAAGGTCCCGTGCGAGGTCAACATCGGGACGTCGCAGATGGAGTACATGATCACCAGCGGCTCGGACCGGATCTTCTCCTCCAAGGACTGCCAGGCGGAGAGCGCGGACCTGATGAAGACCATTGCTCCGGGCAAGAGCGAGACGGCGAACTTCCCGTGGCAGCGCAACCGCACGGTGCAGGGCTGCGAGCCCGTCGAGGCCACGCCCGGTGCCGGCGGCGCCTACTACGTCTTCACCGCGCGGCTGGCGAACAAGAACAGCCCCAAGGCCGTGTTCCAGCTCAGCTGACCCGCATAACTCCTGTTACCCCCCGGTGGGCTTGTGGAGGGGGTTAGAGGAAGCGGTCCAGCAGGCTGGCCTCGGCCATGCGGCTCAGGCCCTCCCTGACGGTCCTGGCACGCTGGTCACCGATCCCGTCGACGGTCATGAGGTCATCGATTGTTGCCGCCATCAGGAACTGCAGGCCGCCGAAGTGGTCGACGAGCCGGTCGGCGACGGCCTTCGGCACGGCCTTGAGCCCGGAGAGCAGGCGGTAGCCGCGCGGCTGCACGACGGCGTCGAGGTTGGCCTCGCCGCCGGCGAAGCCGACGATCCCGGCGATCTTGCCCAGGTCGATCAGCTCGGTTGGGCCCAGGCTGACGAGGGCCTTGACCGCTTTGTCGATGTCCTCCGCTGTTGCGGCCGGCCCGGAGTAGTCGCGGATGATGACGTCGCTGCCCGGGCCGCGGCCGACGGTGAGCTCGTCCAGCTGCAGCGAGAGCAGGCGGCCGTCCTCGCCCAGTTCCAGGACGTACTGGGAGATTTCCTCGGAGATCCTGCGCACCATTTCCTGGCGCTGCAGGGTGACCGCGACGTCACGGACCGTCACCATGGCCTCGATTTCCAGGGCCGAGAGCGAGCTGGTGACCTGGTCCAGGCGCGAGCGGTAGCGTTCCAGGGTTGCCAGGGCCTGGTTGGCGCGGGCCAGGACCTTTTCGGAGCCCTCCAGGACGTGGCGCAGCCCGTGCACGTACAGCGCGATGATCTGCATTGACTGGCTGACCGAAATGACCGGGACGCCCGTCTGGATGGCCACGCGTTCCGCGGTCCGGTGCCTGGTGCCCGATTCCTGCGTTTCGATGCTCGAATCCGGGACGAGCTGGACCGCCGCGCGCAGGATGTTGCTGGCATCCTTGTCGCAGACGATGGCGCCGTCCATCTTCGCCAGTTCCCGCAGCCGGGTGGGGGAGAAGTCGATGCCGATCTCGAAGCCGCCCGAACAGATGGACTCGATGGTCCTGTCGATGCCCAGCACGATCAGCGCGCCGGTCCGGCCGCGGAGGATGCGTTCCAGGCCGTCGCGGAGGGCTGTGCCCGGTGCCACCCTGGCCAGGGTCGCCTTGAGCGCATCTTCAGGGCTCCGAGCCATAGATTTCCCTTCAAAGGTGCAGGGACGAGCCTGCAAGTGCGCCGGATTCCAGGGTCTCCCGGCAGGATCAAAGTACTCAGTTCCCCGCTCTCCCCATGATAGGGGTAAAGCAAGGCCACTTCCGCACAGGCAAGCCTTAAAGTGGTCCATTGCGGCGTGCCGCCGCGGGCCTCCTGAAGGGCTGCCCCGGGCGCCGTCCGTGACGGCATTTTGGCGCCGCAAGGCCGCAGCTTCGTGCCCGGGCCTCGCGCAGCTTCATGCGCGGTCCGGACGCAGCTTCGACCGTGGTCCGCGGCCTGCGATAAACTTGGATCCTTGGGTGTACCGCGGGCTCTCCGCGCCGTGACCCGTCCACTGCCGCAGCGAAAGTAGCATCGTGTCTCAAGAAGTCCTCAGCCCCGCCCGAGTCCAGGAGATTCACAAGCAGGCGGCCCGGCGCCGGACTTTCGCGGTCATTTCGCACCCCGACGCCGGCAAATCCACCCTGACGGAGGCCCTGGCGCTGCACGCAAAGGTGATCGGCACGGCCGGCGCCTCCAGCGGAAAGGCCAACCGCAAGGAGACGGTCTCGGACTGGATGCAGATGGAAAAGGACCGCGGCATCTCCATCAGCTCTGCCGCTCTGCAGTTCGCCTACCGGGACACCGTGATCAACCTCCTGGACACCCCGGGCCACGCCGACTTCTCCGAGGACACCTACCGCGTGCTCGCGGCCGTGGACTGTGCCGTCATGCTGGTCGACGCCGCGAAGGGCCTGGAAACCCAGACCATGAAGCTCTTCGAGGTCTGCAAGCAGCGCAACCTGCCCATCATCACAGTCATCAACAAGTGGGACCGGCCCGGCCTGGACGCCCTGGCGCTGATGGACGAGATCACCGAGCGCACCGGCCTGCAGCCGATGCCGCTGACCTGGGCCGTTGGCATCTCCGGCGACTTCCGCGGCGTCTGGGACCTGCGCAACGACCGCTTCGCGCAGTTCAAGCGCAACAACGCCGGCGCCAACATCGCCCTCACCGAATACTTCACCCCCGACGAGGCCGCCGCCAGCCAGGGCGACGACTGGTCCAACGCCGTGGACGAGGCCGGGCTGGTCATCGAATCCAACCTGGCGTTCGACGTCGCGGCCTTCCACGCCGGCAAGGCGACGCCGATCCTGTTCAGCTCGGCCGCGCTGAACTTCGGCGTCAAGGAAATCCTCGACGCCCTCGTCGACTTCGCCCCGCCCGCTGCCCCGCGGCCCGACGTCGACGGCGACCCCCGCCCCGTGGATGCCCCGTTCGCCGGGTTCGTCTTCAAGGTCCAGGCCGGCATGAACAAGGCCCACCGCGACCACGTTGCCTTCATCCGTGTCTGCTCCGGCATGTTCGAGCGCGGCATGGTGGTCACCCAGACCCGGACGGGGAAATCCTTCGCCACCAAGTACGCCCAGCAGGTTTTCGGCCGCGAACGCGAGGTGATCGACGAGGCCTTCCCGGGCGATGTGGTGGGGCTCGTGAACGCCTCCTCCCTCCGGGTGGGGGACAGCCTGTTCCTGGACCAGCCCGTGGAGTTCCCGGCGATCCCGCTGTTCGCCCCGGAACACTTCCAGGTGGCGCGCTCCAAGGACCCGAGCCGGTTCAAGCAGTTCCGCCGCGGCATCGAACAACTCGAGCACGAGGGCGTCATCCAGGTGCTCCGCTCCGACATCCGCGGTGACCAGGCGCCCGTTCTTGCCGCCGTCGGCCCCATGCAGTTCGAAGTGGTCGAGGACCGCATGGCGCACGACTTCAGCGCCCCGATGCGGCTGGAGCGGCTCCCGTATTCCATGGCCCGGATCTCGACCGCAGACGCCATGCCGGCACTGGCCAACGTCCCCGGCGCCGAAGTCCTGTTGCGCTCCGACGGGGAATACCTGGCCCTGTTCAACGACGTCTGGGCCCTGCGCCGGATCGAAAAGAACCACCCTGACCTCACCCTGGTGCCGATCGGGACCCACAACCCCGCAAAATAGCCCAAGACGGCGGACCGAAAGACTCCAGGGAAGTCTTCCGGAATCCGGTTTCCGCGTTATGATAAGTAAGCTTGCTTATGGTGCGGGTGCCGGGATTTGTCCCGGCTTTGGACTGATCCGCCCGCTTCCAGCGGCGGCCCCATTAGAGGGACCACGTAGACCTTTGACAACCATGGACCCCGGTTTCCTGCTCAGCGGGCGCTACCGGATCGAAGAACTCATTGGCAGGGGCAGCCAATCGAGCGTGTACCGTGCCACGGACGAGGTCCTGGGGCGTGAAGTGGCAGTCAAACTCTTCCGCGACGGGACAGTGGACGAAGAGCGGACCCGCAGGCAGGCCGATGAAGTGCGGATCCTGGCGGGGATGGCCCACCACGCCCTCGTGACACTGTTCGACGCCGGCACCGACCTCAGTGACCCGACCCGCCGGCTCAGTTATCTGGTGATGGAACTCGTCCGCGGCCCCGACCTGCGCCGCCGCTCGGCCGAGGGTCCGCTGTCGGCGGCCCACATGGCGCTGATCGGACACGATCTCGCCGACGGTCTTGCGCACATCCACCACCACGGCATCATCCACCGGGATGTCAAGCCGGCCAACATCCTGCTCGTGGACTACAGCGTCGAGGACCGGCGCGCCCGCGCCAAACTCAGCGACTTCGGCGTGGCCATCACCATCCGCGAAGGCCACCACGGCGACCCCGATGACAGCTCCGGCACCCCGGCCTACCTCAGCCCTGAACAGGCTGCCGGCGAACCGGCAGGCCCCGCCAGCGACATCTATTCGCTGGGGCTGGTCCTGCTGGAAGGCCTGACCGGGAAAATGGCCTATCCCGGCGCGCCGGTGCAGTCCGCCCTGGCCCGGCTGCTCCACGACCCGGACGTCCCCGAAGACATCGCGCCCATGTGGGCGGCCCTGCTGACCTCCATGCTGGACAGGGATCCGGCCGCCCGCCCGCCGGCCCGGGAAGTGTCCCTGGCCCTGCGCCAGGAAGTCATCAACGGCACAGGACGCCGCCGCCGGGACCCGGCCGCGCTGTTGACCGACGAAGAAGGGCGCATGCAGGCGGTCGAGCGGTACCGGATCCTGGACACACCCGCGGACGGCGCCTTTGACCGGATCGCGGCGCTGGCCGCACGCATGTTCTCGGTGCCCGTGGCGATTGTCAGTGTTGTGGACCATGACCGCATCTGGTTCAAGTCCCACCACGGCACGGATGTCACGGAAATCGGCCGGGACCCCGGATTGTGCGCCTCCGCCGTCCTGCAGGGCGATGCCTGGATTGTCCGGGACGCCGTCAACGATCCCCGGACGCTGGCCAACCCCCTCGTGGCAGGCGAGTTCGGCCTGCAGTTCTATGCCGGGGTGCCGCTGCGTACTCCGGACGGCTACAACCTGGGCACCTTCTGCATCCTGGACCGTGAGCCCCGCGAGTTCAGCGATGAGGACACTGCCGCGCTGGAGGACCTGGCGGCGCTCGTGATGCACGACCTGGAGCTGCGGCTCCACAGCCGGCGGGCGCTCGCCGGGTAACCTGCGGTCCGCCCGACGGGCTTGGCCTACCGCCGGCCGGCGTGCAGGGCCAGTTCGAGTTCGAAGCGCGCCGTTGGGTCCTCGAGGGCGTCGCCAAAGAGCTCGCGCAGCTGGGCCGCCCGGTAGCCCACGGTCTGCGGGTGGATCCCGAGCTCGGCGGCCACGGGCGCCCGCTGGCCCCAGTGGCGCAACCAGGAGAGCAGGGTTTCGGCGAGCCGGTCGCGCTGTGCGGGCCGGAGCCCTTCCAGCGGCGCGAGCCGGCGGTTGGCGAGTTCGGTGATCGCCGAGGGTTCTGCACCGAGAATCACTTGCGCCAAGTGCTCGTCGGCCCAGATCGGGGGGTCATCCGGTCCCTCCCGCGGAGGCAGTGCTGCGGCGGCCAGCACGGCCAGCCGCAGCGAATCCGGAACCCTCTCCCAGCCCCCGGCCGGTCCCACGGAAGCGCCGCGCCCCTTCAGGGCACGGTCCAGGTCGTCCCGGGCGGAGCGCGACATCCGCGCCGGCACCAGGGCGACAACATCGGTCTCGCGCTCAATCACAAGGGTGCCCGGGCCCAGGCGCAGCCGCAGCCCGGCCGCGCGGTCCAGCGGCAGCGTCACCACCGCCATGCGCTGGGGCAGGGACCAGTCCGCCATCGCCGCCGTCTGGCGCAGGGCCGCCTCGTCGGCCTGGCCGAGCAGGAGCAGGTCCAGCAGTTCGGTGCGCCGCCGGTCCACTGCTCCGGCCCGTTCGGACTGCTCAAAGGCGTAGGCCTCGGCGCTGACCGCTGACAGCTCATCGATGTACGCGAGGATCGATTCGCCCAGATCCACCACGACGCCCTGGCCCAGATGATGTTCCACTGAGACTTTGGACATCTCCCGGAACGTCACGCGGGCGCCCATCCGGTAGGCGCTCAGGAGCGCGTCCATGCTCCGCCCCTGCCGGAACTCGCCGCTGCCCAGCCCGGCCACCAGCTCCCGGCTTTCCTCGGACAGCGCCGGCAGCCGGGTCCCGGGCAGTTGCAGGAAGCGGTCCAGTGCCGCGGCCACGCCCCTGCGCAGCCCCCTGCCAAAGCGCCCCTCGATCGGCCTGGCGTACGCCGGGACGAGCTGCGGGACGGCTTCGATGATGGCCTCTACAATGCCGGGCATCCGCGGCCGCAGCATGTCGCTGACCTCCCGCGGCAGGGCCAGCCAGGGAGGATCGTAGGCGGGGGTGGGGCCGGCAGGCTCCCGGGCAGGGGATGTGTTCATGAAAAGTCCGATGAGTTGTTGCGGCGGGATAGTTTTCTTGAGTCGATCGTATGCCTTGGGTGAAGAAGTATGGCGCAATCTGACATAAGCTTGATGAATGATCCGGCTCCGTAAGCTGGCGCGCGCCGCATCTCTACTGACCACCCCACTAGCTCCAGAAGACATTCTGTCGCTGTTCAATCCTGTGTTTTCCGCCCGCCAATTGCGCGGCGTAGTCACCAGGGTGGTTCCAGAAACGGCCGATTCCGCCACCATTTTCTTCCGTCCCGGCCGCGGCTGGCAAGCACATCTTGCCGGCCAGTGGGCCCGTATTGGCGTCGAGCTCGACGGTGTCCGCCACTGGCGGTCCTACTCGCTCAGCGCCCCCGCCGGACAGGACCCGGCAATCACCGTGACCGACATGGGCGCCGTCTCCGGGGCCCTCGTGCGCGGCACCAAGCCCGGCGACGTCCTGTTCCTGGCGCCCCCGCAGGGCGATTTCGTCCTGCCCGAGCATCCGCGGCCGCTGCTCATGCTCACGGCCGGCAGCGGGATCACCCCGGTGATGTCGATGATCCGCACACTCGTTCCGCACCGCCCGGATTCGGACGTCGTCCTGATCCACACCGCCCGCACCGCCGCGGACACCATCTTCCGTGAAGAACTCGCCGAGCTCGCCGACCAGTTCCCCAACCTGCGCGTCACGCACTGGTTCACCGGTGAGAGCGGACGGCTGGACTTCACCTCGGCCGCCGACCTGGACCGGCTCTGCCCGGACTGGCGCCAGCGCGCCGCCTACGCATGCGGTCCGGAAGGGTTCCTCAACGACGCCGAGGCGCTGTGGGAGGCCGAAGCGGAGGACGCCCAGCAGGCCGCGGCCAGCTCGGGCACCCTGACCATCGAACGCTTCAGCACCAGCCTCGCCGGCGGCGCCGGGCACGACGGCGGCCTGGTCACCTTCGAGGCCTCCGACCGTGAAGTCGAGGCCGATGGCGACACCCCGCTGCTCGATGTCGGCGAGGACGCCGGCATCCTCATGCCCAGCGGCTGCCGGATGGGTATCTGCCACAGCTGCCTCATCCCGCTGCGGGCCGGCCACGTCCGTGACCTGCGCACCAACGAAGTGCACGGCGAGCCCGGCCAACTAATCCAGACGTGCGTGTCGGCAGCCGCCGGCCCCGTTAACCTCGACCTCTGAGGAGTATCACCGCATGACGATTGTTTCCAACAAACCGGACCTTTCCGACGCCGACACCCCCGCCACCAGCGGTTCAGCCGACACAGCGAAGGTCGTCACGGTCGCGAAGACGCGGCCCGGCGCCCTCGCCGAGACCGGCAGCCCGCTGCTGCGTCCGCCCGCGGCCGCCCACCTCTCCGACGAGCAGGTGGCGGAGCTGGGGCGCGAACTCGACGCCATCAAGGATGACATCCTCGCCAAGCGCGGGTCCGCCGATGCCGCCTACATCCGCCGCATGATCAAGATCCAGCGCGGCCTGGAGCTCTCCGGCCGTGCCCTGCTCCTTGTCAGCAAGAAGAAGCCCGCCTGGTTCGCCGGCACCGCGCTGCTGAGCTTCGCCAAGATCCTGGAAAACATGGAACTTGGGCACAACATCCTGCACGGGCAGTGGGACTGGATGCGGGACCCGGACATCCACTCCACCACCTGGGAATGGGACTTCGTCACCCCCGCGCGCTCCTGGCAGCACACCCACAACGATCTCCACCACCGCTGGACAAATGTGGTCGGCAAGGACAACGACATCGGATACAACCTGCTGCGGATGGATCCGGACCAGAAATGGACGCCCTTCAACCTGGGCAACCCGCTGTACAACGCGCTGCTGGCACCGGTCTTCGAGTGGGGCATCGCGATCTACGACCTCGAACTGGTGGACTACAAAGAGGGCCGGAAGTCCAAGGAAGCCCTGACCAAGGACCTGAAGGCCCTCGGCCGCAAGGCACTGACGCAGTTCACCAAGGACTACGCCGCCACTCCCGCCGTCGCCATGCTGACCGGTTCCGGCAAGCAGGCCCTCTACGGCACGCTGACCGCCAACGCCGTCCGCAACGTGTGGGCGCACGCAGTGATCTTCTGCGGCCACTTCCCCGAAGGCACCGACACCTTCACCGAGGAAATGGTGGAGGGCGAGACCCGCGGTGACTGGTATGTGCGGCAGATGATCGGCTCGGCCAACATCTCCGGCTCCAAGTTCATGCACCTCATGACCGGCAACCTCTCGCACCAGATTGAGCACCACCTGTTCCCGGACCTGCCCTCGAACCGCTACGCGGAGGTGCAGCCGAAGGTGCAGGAGATCTGCAAGCGCTACGGACTGCCGTACACCACGGGTCCGCTGCTGAAGCAGGTCGGCTCCACGTGGGCGAAGATCTTCAAGCTGGCCCTGCCGCCCAAGAAGGCCTAGCAAATCCAGGCCGGCTCAGCCGGAGCGAAATCATGAGAGGGGCGTCTGCCATCGCGGCAGGCGCCCCTCTTCGTTGTGACGGGGCGGGGTCAGGATTTGCCCGCCGCGCCGAGGACGTGGGCCAGCCGCGGATTGCCGGGAAGCACCGAAAAGCCGAAGCGCTCGACGCCCTGCACGCTCAGGCCTGCCGCGGCGATCATGGCTGCGGTGTCACGGTTCGGGTGGCATCCGCCTGCCATCCGGCCCCACAGCGGTGTGAGCAGGTCTTCGGCGGCCCCCAGCAGGCGGTGCGCTGAGCGGACATGTTCGTAGAACAGCAGCAGGCCGCCGGGGCGCAGGACCCGGACCACCTCCGCCAGGGCGAGGGACGGGTCCGCCACGCTGCACAGCACCAAACTGGAGACGACGACGTCGGCCGAGGCATCCGCCGCCGGCAGCGCTTCCGCCACGCCGTCCCTCACCGTGACGGGCACAGGCGCCTTGCCGGCGGCGGCGAGGGCCAGCGCACGGAGCGTGGGGTCCGGTTCGAGGGCCAGCACGCCGGACACCGTGGAAGGGTAGAACGGGAAGGTGGCCCCGTAGCCCGCCCCGATTTCGATGACGAAGCCGTGCGCCGGCGCGACGAGCCGGCGGCGGTGCTCTGCTGCGCCGCGGGCGTCCATCCGAGGACCCACCCGGGCATACGATCTCCCGAATGATGACTCACGGCGGGTGATTTCCGGCATGGGGGCCTCCACCAGCTCAGCTGACCGCGGCCAGGTTGAGCTTGAGCCTGCGCAGCAACTGGGCGTTCAGGGCAACCACAATGGTCGACGCCGACATCATCACGGCGCCCGCGGCGGGGGACAGGACAATTCCGGCGAAGGCGAGGACACCGGCAGCCAGCGGCACCGAGATGATGTTGTATCCGGTGGCCCACACGAGGTTTTGCCACATCTTCCGGTAGCTCGCCCTGGAAAGATCGAGCATTGACAGCACAGCCCGCGGATCGTTGCCGGCCAGGACCACGCCGGCAGATTCCACGGCCACGTCCGTGCCGCCGCCAATCGCGATCCCCACCTCCGCCCGTGCCAGCGCGGGGGAGTCGTTGACGCCGTCGCCCACCATGGCCACCTTCAGCCCGCGGCCTTGGAGCTCCGCCACTTTCTTGTCCTTGTCGGCGGGGAGGACCTCGGCGAACACTTCGTCGATGCCGAGCTCGGCGGCGACGGCGTGCGCAACCTGCCGGGCGTCGCCGGTGACCATGGCCACCTTGATGCCGCGTGCCTGCAGGGCCCGGACGGCCTGGCGGGACTCGGACCGTACAGCGTCCTCGAGGCTGACAGCACCCAGGACCCTGCCGCCGTCCACGACATGGAGCACCGCTGCGCCGCGCTCCAGCCAGGCGCCGGTCGTGGCGGCCAACTCCGGCGGCTCCTGCAGACCCAGCTCCCGGAGCAGGGCCGGACCGCCCACCTGGACCGTGCGGCCGTCGACCGTGGCGCGGACCCCGCGGCCGGTCAGCGACGTGAACCCGTCCGCCGTCGGAAGCTTCAGTCCCCGTTCCCGGGCGGCGGCAACGATTGAGCGGGCAAGGGGATGTTCGCTGTCAGCCTCCACGGCGGCCGCGAGTGCCAGCACCGTATCCTGCGCGGCGTCTTGGCCGGTTGTGCCCGCGTCTGCGGCGGCGACTTCCTTGAGTTCCGGTTCGCCCCTGGTCAGGGTTCCGGTCTTGTCGAACAGCACGACATCGACTGTCCGCATGCGCTCCAGGGCCATCCGGTTCTTGATCAGGACGCCCGCCCGGGCGGCGCGCTCGGTGGAAATGGCGATGACGAGCGGGATGGCAAGGCCGAGGGCGTGGGGGCAGGCGATTACCAGGACCGTCACGGTGCGGGTGACCGCGTCTCCTATGCTGCCCATCAGGGTCCAGAAGATGAACGTCAGGACGCCGGTGCCGGCTGCGAAGTAGAAGAGGAAGGCCGCAGCCCGGTCGGCCAGGGCCTGGGCCCGGGAGGAGGACGCCTGCGCCTCGGCCACGAGGCGCCGGATCCCGGCGAGGGCCGTGTCCTCGCCGATGGCCGACACCCGGACCCGCACGGAGTTGTCAGTGGCGATGGTTCCGGCCACCACGGGATCCCCCGGGGCCCGCAGGACGGTTTTTGATTCGCCCGTGATCATGGATTCGTCGAATTCGGCCTGCCCGCCGCTGACGGTGCCGTCGGCCGGCATCCGGCCGCCGGGGCGGACCAGGATGGTGTCCCCGGCGCGGAGTTCGGCGAGGCTGACGGTCTCCGTGCCGGCGGCCGTGACGCGTTCCGCTTCGTCGGGCAGCAGCGCCGCCAGGGCATCCAGCGCACCCTGCGCCGAGCCGAGGGCGCGCATCTCGATCCAGTGGCCCAGCAGCATGATGGGGACCAGCAGCGCCAGCTCCCACCAGAAGTCGAGATCGAAACCGCCGATGCCGAGGCTGGTCACCCACGAGGCGATAAAGGCGACGCTGATGGCCATGGCAATCAGCAGCATCATCCCCGGTTTTCGCGTCTTCAGTTCATTGAGTCCGCCCTTGAGGAACGGACGGCCGCCGTAGAGGTAGATCGCCGTGCCGAACACCGGCGGGATCCACGCTGAGCCGGGGAAGGCGGGAGGAGCGTAGCCCAGGAGTTCCGCGAACATGGGGCTGAAGAAGACCACCGGCACGGCCAGGGCCAGTGACAGCCAGAACCTGTCCCTGAACATCGCGACGCTGTGCCCGGCATGCTGGCCGTGGCTGTGTACCGTGTGCTCATCCGCGGCGGAGCCCACGGCATGGTTGCCGTGCGGCGTCCCGCCCGGGCTGTGGTTCCTGAGGCCCTGGTCCGCGCCGGGGCTGCTGTGCCGGTGTTCCATGGTGTGTGCTCCTGACGGATGCTCAGTCATCTGCGGCTACGCCAAACATACCCCCGGGGGGTATCTTTGGCAAGAGGGCATTTCCAGCCTCAGCGGACCTCGATAACGCCCATCGTCCCGAGGTCCCAGACCACCAGACCACCCGGCATTTGCGGCGTCAGCTGATCAGCAGTCCCAGGGCCTCGGCCAGGTGGCCGACCTCGCGGACCGAGAAGCCCGCCGGAACCGGTCCGTGCCCGTTGGGGCTGGCCGGTACCACGGCATGGGTGAAGCCGAGCCGGTGCGCCTCCTGGATGCGCTGGTTGATGCCGGGCACCGGGCGGACTTCGCCCGCCAGGCCCACCTCGCCGAAGGCTATGAGCCGCTGGGGGAGCGGCTTCCTGGCCTTGGCCGAGGCCACAGCCAGGGCCACGGCGAGGTCCGTGGCGGGTTCGCTGAGCTTGACCCCGCCGACCGTTGCCACGTATGAGTCGTCCTTGTTCAGCAGGCAGCCGGCGCGCTGCTGCAGGACGGCCAGCAGCATCGCGACGCGCGAGCTGTCGAGCCCGCTGGTGGCGCGGCGGGGCTGGGAGCTGGCGCTCTCGGCGAGCAGCGCCTGCACCTCGGCCAGCAGCGGCCGGCGGCCCTCCAGCGTGACCGTGATGCAGGTTCCCGAAACGGGCTCCTTGGTCCGGGAGACGAACAGCCCACTGGGATCGGCGAGGCCCTCGATGCCGTCCTCGTTCAGATCGAAGCAGCCGACGTCGTCGGTGGGTCCGTAGCGGTTCTTGACCGCGCGCAGCAGCCGCAGCCGCGAGTGCCGTTCGCCTTCGAACTGGCAGACGACGTCCACGAGGTGTTCCAGCAGCCGGGGCCCGGCGATGGAGCCGTCCTTGGTCACGTGCCCGACCAGCAGCGTGGTCATGTTGCGGCGCTTGGCCGCGGCGATCAGGGACGCCGCCACCTCGCGCACCTGGGACACGCCGCCGGCGCTGCCCTCGACGTCGGCGCTGCTGAGGGTCTGCACTGAGTCCACCACCAGCAGGCGCGGCTCCAGCTTCTCCACCTGCCCCAGGGCCTGCCCCAGGTCAGTTTCGGCGGACAGGTACAGGGATTCGGCGACGGCGTCGATCCGGTCCGCGCGGAGCTTGACCTGGGCCGCGGATTCCTCACCGGTGATGTAGAGGACGTCCTGCGCCGTGCGGGCGAACTTGGCCGCAACGTCCAGCAGCAGCGTCGACTTGCCCACCCCGGGCTCGCCCGCCAGCAGGATCACGGCGCCTGGCACCAGCCCGCCGCCGAGCACACGGTCGAGTTCATCCACGCCGGTGGGCAGGAAAGCGGCGGTAGTGGCGTCGACGTCGGCGATCCGGCGGGCCGGTTCCAGGACCGTCGTGGCCGCCGTCGTCCGGGCGACGGCGGTGCCGGTCTCCTCCACGCTGCCCCACGCCTGGCACTCGCCGCAGCGGCCCACCCACTTGGCCGTCGTCCAGCCGCATTCGGCGCATTTATAGCCGGGCGCCTTCGGCCCCCGGGAAGTCTTCGTAGCCATTGGTCCACACTATCGGGGGCCAGCGACAACAAGTGCGCCGGCGGGGGGCCAGCGACAACAAGCGCGCCGTGCGCCAGCTGCAGCAGCTACAGCGGGGGCAGGATGTCCCGGGCTTCCTTGGAATCCAGCCCCGCGGCCTCGAGCAGGTCCACCATGAGCGGGCGGAACAGCATGACCACCGTTTCGCCCTCCAGCCGCTGGACGTCCAGTATCCGCGGATGCAGCCGGACGGCGATCTCGCGCAGCTCCGAGCGTGCTGTCCGCAGGTGGGCGCGGCGGGCGCCGTCGTGTACTTCCGCCAGACCGAGCGAGAGTTCGTCGACGGCGGCGGCCGTCTCCTGCAGGACCTCGGCGATGTTCTGGGTGGCCTCGTCCGAGAGCGCCGCATGGTTGATGGCGCTGGTCAGGCGGCGCGCAAAGACCCGGCTGTTGCGCAGCGCAAGATCGATGTAGTCCAGCGACTGCTCCATCTGGTCCAGCTCGTCCCGGTGCCGCCGGTAGGCTGGGGCCAGGGTTGCCACTTCGCCGGAGGCACGCAGCGACTGGCGCATGGCGTCGACGAGCGGCTGGCAGTTCCGGCCCCGGATGAGGGCATGCCAGGCCTGGGTGGAATCGCTGTAGCTCAGCGCCGAGGCGCATTCCCGCAGCACCTCGGCGAGCTCGTGCAGGAGCTTCTTGACGTCGCTGCGGGGTTCACGCCGCGGATCCTTGGGAACGAGGACGGTCATCAGCAGCGCGAACACTCCGCCCACCACGGCGTCGATGCTGCGGGTGAACGGGCCCCCGATCGGTGCGGGCAGGAGCACCACGAGGACCGACTGCAGGCCCAGTTGCGTCGTGAAAATCGTCCCGCTGTCCAGGAACCTGGCCAGCAGGATGGAGAAAAGGAGCACGACGGCGGCCTGCCAGATTCCGGAGCCCAGCCAGTGCAGCAGCAGGTCTCCGACCACGATTCCGAGCGTGCAGCCCAAGCCCACCTCGATGACGCGGCGCAGTCTGGGGTCGCGGGAAAAACCGAGCGCAATAAGGGATGACGTGGCCGCAAACAACGGCCCGCTGTGACCCAGGACGTATTCTGCGAAAGCGTAAGCGCCCACGGCGCAAGTGGTCATCTGGATGGCCGGGCCCAGGGAGTTCCGGCTCCGGACAAAGCCGGTGCGGACCCGGCCGCGCAGGAATCGTGCGCTTGCGGAGAGTCCAGTCGCGGAGGCCATGCCCTCCAGTCTATTTGCTGCGCCGGGACGGCCGGCGCGGCAGGACACGGCACGGGCCGCGGGCACTGTGTGGCTGATACGACTGTGACGCACAGAACACAATGGCGGCCCGGCATATGTAAGCCAATAGTCCCGCGTCGTTCACCGGCCGTTCACTTTGGTCCGCAATTCTCTTCACCTGGGCCACTTACGGTCGGTAAAGGTACAAACCCGTACGCATCCCTGCGGGCCTTCTCCGGGCCCGGCACTCACAGCCCTGGAAGGGGTACAACTCAGTGAAGGCTCTCCGCTTCGGCCGCAACGCGGCTATCGCTGTAATCGCCGTCGGCGCACTTGCGCTGACCGCCTGCGGTTCGGACAACGCAACCAATACGGCCCAGACCGCGGCGCCGTCCGCCTCGGGTCCCGCGGTCACCGGCACCCTGACCGGCATCGGTTCTTCCGCCCAGGGCGCAGCCATGGATGTCTGGAAGACCAACTTCGCTACCGCGAACCAGGGCGCAACTGTGCAGTACTCCCCGGACGGTTCCGGCGCCGGACGCAAGGCGATCCTCGACGGCTCGGCCCAGTTCGCCGGCTCCGATGCCTACCTCAAGGATGACGAACTCGCCAGCTCCAAGGAAAAGTGTGGTCCCGACGGAGCCATTGACATTCCGGTCTACATTTCCCCGATCGCCGTCGCCTTCAACGTCCCTGGCATCACGGACCTGAAGCTCGACGCCGCCACCGTCGCAAAGATCTTCCGCGGCGAGGTCGCCAACTGGAATGACCCCGCCATCGCGGCCATGAACCCGGGCGTCCAGCTGCCGGACCTCAAGGTCACACCGGTGAACCGCTCCGATGACTCGGGCACCACCACCAACTTCACCGACTACCTGTCCGCCGTAGCCCCCTCCGTGTGGACCGACAAGGCAGCCGGCGTCTGGCCCGCCAGCCTGAAGGGCGAGAACGCCAAGGGCACCTCCGGCGTCGTCAAGACTGTCACCGACACCCCCGGCGCCGTGACCTACGCCGACGACTCCGCTGTCAGCGGCAAGCTCGGCACCGCGCAGATCAAGGTCGGCGACTCCTTCACGAAGATCTCCGCCGAGGCAGCTTCCAAGGCAGTCGACCAGGGCAAGCCGGTCGAGGGCCGCAACGCCAACGACCTCGCCATCAAGCTGGACCGCACCACCACGGTCGCGGGTGCCTACCCGATCGTCCTGGTGTCCTACCACATCGTCTGCACCAGCTACGACACGCAGGCCACCGCTGACCTGGTCAAGGCCTTCGTCAAGTACGCCGCCTCCGACGCGGGCCAGCAGGCCGCCGCCGACGCCGCCAAGTCGGCGCCGCTGTCCAAGACCCTTCAGGACAAGGCAATGGCTGCCGTCGACTCCGTCAAGGCCAAGGCCTAGGGATACGCTGCGCCGCGAGGCGAAGTGGAAAAAGGCATAGTGGAAACACAGGCCTGATCGAGGTTCCCTGCATCATGGCGGCCGTCACCGGCGGCCGCCATGGAGCAGGGAACTGACGCGTTTGTTCCATACATCAAGATTTGCCGGGCACCGGCCGCGGAGGCCTCCGCACCCGGCGCCCGGATCCCATCCAAACCGAAGGACCGTGAAGTGACCACCACCTCCCTGACCAAGTCCCGGGGCGCAGGCCACGCCGGTGACAAAGTCTTTTCCGCAGCCACCTTGGCAGCAGGGTGTTTGATCCTCGTCGTGCTCTTCGGCGTGGCACTGTTTCTGGTGATCCAGGCGCTCCCCGCCCTCGTGGCTCCGGCGGACAAGATCCAGGGCGGCGAAGGATTCTTCACCTACATCTGGCCGCTCGTCATCGGCACCCTCATCGCCTCGGTGATCGCTCTCGTGATCGCGACGCCGATCGCGATCGGCGTCGCGCTGTTCATTTCGCACTTCGCGCCGCGCAAGCTCGCCTCCGGCCTGGGTTACGTGATTGACCTCCTCGCCGCCATCCCGTCCGTGGTCTACGGCGCCTGGGGCGTCGCGTTCCTGGCCAAGGAAATCTCGCCGTCGTACAACTGGCTGGCCGAGAACATGGGCTGGCTGCCGATCTTCCAGGGCCCCGCCTCCGCCACCGGCAAGACCATCCTGACGGCCGGCATCGTGCTCGCCGTCATGGTCCTGCCGATCATCACCTCCCTGACCCGCGAAATCTTCCTGCAGACCCCCAAGCTGCACGAAGAGGCCGCGCTGGCGCTCGGGGCCACCCGCTGGGAGATGATCCGGATGACCGTGCTGCCGTTCGGCCGGCCGGGAATCATCAGCGCCGTGATGCTGGGACTGGGCCGGGCCCTCGGCGAGACCATGGCCGTCGCGCTGGTGCTGTCCTCCGGAGCCCTGACCGCCAGCCTGATCCAGACCGGCAACCAGACCATCGCCGCCGAAATCGCCCTGAACTTCCCCGAGGCCAGCGGGCTCAAGGTCAGCACGCTGATCGCCGCGGGCCTGGTGCTGTTCGTCATTACCCTCGGAGTGAACATGATTGCCCGGGGAATCATCAGCCGGCACAAAGAATTCTCGGGAGCCAACTAAATGACCTCCACCCTGACTCCGGTACGCAAGCGCTCGGCGCTGACCAGGGGCCAACTGCCCAAGGCCGCGCCGTACATCGTCCTGGCCGTTGCCTTGATCCTCGGCGCCGCGATCCTCGCGCTGATCGGCTTCAATGCCTTCGGCTGGGGAATCGTCTCCGCCGTCCTCTTCGCCGCCGGCCTGGTGGGCTGGAGCCTTATTGTGGAAGGCGCCCGCAAAGCCAAGGACAAGCTGGCCACCTGCCTGGTTGTGGGGGCCTTCCTGGTTGCCCTGCTGCCCCTGTTCTCGGTGATCTGGACCGTGTTGATCAATGGGCTACCCGGGCTCCTGGATCCCGGTTTCCTCACCACCTCCATGAACGGTGTCACCGGCGCCTTTGACAACAAGACGGTCGAGGAAGGTGCCCCCCTGCTGGGCGGCATCTACCACGCGCTCATGGGCACCTTGCTGATCACGGTGCTCGCCACCCTCATCTCGGTCCCCGTGGGCCTGCTGACCGCGATCTACCTCGTGGAATACGGCGAGGACCGCGCACTGGCCCGGGCCATCACCTTCTTCGTGGACGTCATGACCGGCATCCCCTCGATTGTCGCCGGTCTGTTCGCCGCCGCCGCGTTCTTCGCGGTGGTCGGCCCGGGCACCAAGACCGGCGCCGTCGCCGCCGTCGCACTGTCGGTGCTGATGATCCCGGTGGTGGTCCGCTCCAGCGAGGAAATGCTCAAGATCGTGCCCAACGAACTCCGCGAGGCCGCCTACGCCCTCGGCGTCCGCAAGTGGCGGACCATCCTCAAGGTGGTTCTCCCGACGGCGATCTCCGGCATCGCGTCCGGCATCACCCTGGCGATCGCCCGCGTGATCGGCGAAACCGCGCCAATTCTGGTCACCGCCGGATTCGCGACCACCATCAACACCAACGTGTTCAGCGGCTGGATGGCCTCGCTGCCGACCTTCATCTACACCCAGATCCTGAACCCCACCTCGCCGTCCAACCCGGATCCGTCCTCCCAACGGGCCTGGGGGGCGGCCCTGGTGCTCATCATCCTGGTGATGCTGCTCAACCTCGGCGCCCGCCTGATTGCCCGCATCTTCGCCCCCAAGACAGGCCGCTAGGCCATCCGCGCCCGCCGCCCCTACCTCCAGCAAGTGAAGGAACACCATGTCTAAGCGCATCGACGTCAAGGACCTGAACGTCTACTACAGCAAATTCCTGGCCGTCGAAGGCGTCAACATCAACATCGACGCCAAGTCCGTCACGGCCTTCATCGGCCCCTCGGGCTGCGGCAAGTCCACCTTCCTGCGCACCCTGAACCGCATGCACGAGGTCATTCCCGGTGCGAGGGTTGAGGGCGAAGTGCTGCTGGACGGGGACAACCTGTACGGCCCCGGCGTCGATCCGGTCACCGTCCGGTCCCAGATCGGCATGGTGTTCCAGCGCCCCAACCCGTTCCCCACCATGTCCATCCGGGACAACGTGCTGGCCGGCGTGAAGCTGAACAACACGAAGATCTCCAAGGGCGAGGCCGATGTCCTGGTGGAGCGGTCCCTGCAGGGGGCCAACCTCTGGAACGAGGTCAAGGACCGTCTGGCCAAGCCCGGCTCCGGGCTCTCCGGCGGCCAGCAGCAGCGCCTGTGCATTGCGCGCGCGATTGCCGTTGAACCCCAGGTGATCCTCATGGACGAGCCCTGCTCCGCCCTGGACCCGATCTCGACGCTGGCCATTGAGGACCTCATCAACGAGCTCAAGGACCAGTACACGGTGGTGATCGTGACGCACAACATGCAGCAGGCGGCCCGCGTGTCGGACAAGACGGCCTTCTTCAACATTGCCGGCACCGGCAAGCCGGGCAAGCTGATCGAGTTCGGCGACACCCCCACGATCTTCAGCAACCCGACCGAGAAGGCCACCGAGGACTACGTCTCCGGCCGCTTCGGATAACCAACCGAGTCCTACAGGCCGGCCACCGTCGATAGCGCCAACTGCAGGACGAACGCGGCGGCGGCGGTGACAACCGGGGTCGCTACCCAGAACACCAGGATGCGGATCACCAGCCGCCGGTCGGTGCCCGGGAAACTCTGGTTGGCGCCGGCGCCAAGGGTTGCCGCCGTCACCGTGTGCGTGGTGGAGACGGGCCAGTGCAGCCCGATCGCGCCCACCAGCAGCATCACCGCGCTGTACATCTGCGCGACGAATCCGCGCAGGGGATCGACCCGGGTCAGCCGGTAGCCGATGGTGTAGGAAATCCGCCACCCGCCCGCCAGGGTTCCCGCCGACAGCAAGACGGCCGTCAGCAGGGCCACCCACGCCGGCACCGAACCGCCGTCGGAGAGACCGGCCGCCAGCAGCGCCAGGATCACCACGGCGCTGGTGCGTTGGCCGTCCTGCAGCCCGTGCCCGAAGGCGACGGCGCCCGCGGCAATGGCCTGGGCCCGCCGGGAGCGGGTGTTGACGACATTGGGCGGCGTGTACCGGGCCGCCCAGCCCGCGGGCCAGACCAGCAGGAACGACCCCGCATAGGCGATCACCGGTGAGATCAGCAGCGGGAGCACCACCTGGGACAGGAGCGAGGCGTCAACGCCCATGACGGGGTTTCCGCCGACGGCGACGCTCGCGACCCCCGCCCCGGCGAGGCCGCCGACCAGGGCATGGGTGGAGGACGAGGGAATGCCGCGCCACCACAAGTAGACGCCCCAGAGGATGGCGCTCAGCAGCGCGGCCAGCAGAATCGTCAGGCCGTTTGTGCCCGGCGGCAGCGACAGCCACGCCTGGCTGACGGCCAGCGCCAGGACGGCGCTCAGCCCGGCACCGATGAAGTTGAACAGGCTGGCCAGAATCACCGCCACTGTTGGGGTCAGCGCCCGCGTCCGCACGGCCAGCGCCACCGACGAGGACGCGTCCCTGAACCCGTTGAGGAATGCAAAGGCCCCGGCGCAGAGCAGCACCAGGGCAAGGAAGAAGAGCACCACGTCAGGATTCCTTGACGATGATGCTGCCCACCTGGGTGGCGATCCGGCGCATGTCCTTCGTGACTTCCACGAGCTGGTTCGCGACGTCGCGGTTGCGCGCGTACTGCATGGCCTTCATCTCGTGGAGCATGTCCGCGACCCAGACCCGGTGCGTGCGCTCGGCACGCTTGGCCAGGCGCAGGATCTCGATCCAGTAGTCCTCGAGGTCGTCCAGATTGTTCAGCCGCCGCATCGCATCGACCGTTAGTTCGGCCTGGCGGCTGATGATTTCCAGCTGGTCGGCGGCCCGCCTGGGCAGCCGTTCGAGCTTGTAGAGGGAGACGAGCTCGGCGGCGGCGTCGAGCTTCTCCATGGCCTCGTTGAGGAACCGGGACAGCGTGTACATGTCCTCGCGCGGCAGCGGGTTCACGAAGCTGGTGCGCATGTGGGTCAGGAGGGCAAAGTGCAGCTCCGCGGATTTGGCCTCGTGGTTGTGCATGTCCTCCACCAGCCGGGCATGCTCGCTGGCCGGGGCGCCGAGGATCTCCGAGAGTGTTCCGGTCCCCAGCACGATCTGGCGCGCCATTTGGGAGAGCAGGTTCAGTCCGGCGGACTCCTGGGGGAACAGGCGCAGCTTCACGTGGTGTCACCGGTCTTCCGGGAGGAGGTTCGCGGGTGGAGCCGGCCGGCCGTGTGACTTGACGGTGACCAGTGCATACATCACTTTACCGTCCCCGGCGGGTCCGGCCCGGCCCGACGCGGCGTGTGACGGCGCAGGTGAAAACCGGGCGAACATCAGGGTAAGAAGGCATGAAAATGGTGCCGAACCGGATACGCCTCTCGGCGGTAGGCCGCTCTAGGCGGCTAAATGTTGAAGCCCGGGGGTTTCGCGGTTCGGCACCGCTTTTAGTTTTCTACGTAGGTTCATGCAAGTCAACATTGACAGCCTGCCCGCGTCGTGCGTGTCCTGGGTGCTGCGGGCCCGTCATCCGGGCCCCTGCCGCCAGGCCCCTCAGTCCAGCTCGCCCAGCCGCCACGCGTTGGCGGCGTGCTCGAGGTCCTCGGCCGTCTTGACGAGCAGATGCGAGTTGCGGGTGAGTTTGCTGGCGTGGTTTTCGTTGCTGTGCTCGGCGTTATCCGCAAGCGTTGCCTGGCCCAGGGCCACCACGCGGCAGAACGCTGCGGAGCGTTCCAGGGCGACGTCGAATTCGCCGTCGAACGCCCCGGAGAGGATGGCGTCCGCCATGGATTTCATCTCATCGGCGCCGGGCGGTTCGGCCGCGCCGGCGACCACATGCGAAACCTGGGCCGTGTCCTTGCCCGCCTTGAAGTAGACGGAGATCCGCTCGGGATCCTGGATGGTGGCGGCCCGCAGGGCGTACAGACGCCACAGCGCGCCGGGGAGGGACCGGGCGGGGCTTTCGGCCCACATTTCAGCGATTGCTTCCAGGCCCTGCTCATCGGCGAGTTTGACGAGCCGTTTGGTGACTTTAGGATCGTCGCTGTCCCGGCCGCGGCGCACGAGAGCCTGCGCGGCCAGATGGGCCGCCTCCGAGACGCGGGCAGGATCGGCCCCTCCGGCGAAAGGCTCAAAGTCGATCGGTGCGAAGGGTTTCGGCTTGTGGTGCCGCGGGCCGGGGGCGCTTGATCCTGCTTGCTCGCTCATGCCCCCACGCTACTCCAGTGCCGCAAGGGAATCGAGGATCGGTGCGCGCTGCTGCCGTAGACGCCGGGGGCCGACGCCGCCGGTGCGGCCAACGTGAAAAAAGCCGGCCCGGGTCTGGGGTACAGTGTTAACGTCCAGAAATGGACTGGGCCGAAACGCGCTGCATCAGCGGATTTATCCGCTGGTTCGGGGCTGTCGGCTGGGGCCTTTAGCTCAGTTGGTAGAGCATCGGACTTTTAATCCGTGGGTCGTGGGTTCGATCCCCACAGGGCCCACTCTTTTAGCGAAGAGTGGAAAAACCCCGGTTTCCTGGCAACAGGAGGCCGGGGTTTTTTTGTGCCCGCCACCGGGGTCCAGTCCGGGCGGTCCGGGGCCCTAGCCGCCAGGGCTCCGGCGCCCTGGGGCCGTGTGGCTGCAGCCACCCGGATTGCACGGCTGGCTAGTTACCAGTTCCGCTAGGCTTGGCGAATGGACTCCCACGGCGCCTCCGGATACTGGTATGGCCCCGATGACAGCCTGGATCCTCCGGCGGCGATCCTGCAGGCCCTCCGCGACTATCGGATCTCGGAGGTGGCGACCAGGCGGTCCACCCGCGATTCGATGGGCATGGGTGAGACGGACCTGCTGGCTTTGCGCTACCTGCTGCGGGCTAAGGCGACAGGCGAACGGGTTGGCCCGAAGGATCTCAGCCGCGTCCTGGGCATCACCACCGCTTCCACAACGTCCCTGATCGACCGGCTGGTAGCAAGCGGGCATGTCCGGCGGGAGCCGCACCCGACGGACCGGCGCTCCCTTGTGATCGTGCCGACGGTGGCGACGGACTCCGAAGTCCGCGCCACGCTTGGACACATGCACCGGCGCATGATGGAGGTGGCAGAGTCCATGAGCGCGGAGGACGCCCGCGTGGTCATCACTTTCCTCCGCCGGATGAGCGCGGCCATCGGCGCCGAGCGGCATAACTAGCTCGTTTAACTAGTTATATGTATGCTTACTACTTGTTTTTTAGATCTCAACGAGAGTAGGCGCCGTGGCTGAATCCGCAACCCTGACCGGGGACCCTGCGACAGTGCTCCCGCCCGGCGCCCCGCTGCACTGCGGCGCACCCATGCAGTGGACCTCGCCGGAGCCGGCGATGCCCTCCTACTCGTTCGGGCCCGCGGACCCGTCCCTCGATCTTCCGGCCCTGTGGCGCTGTCCCTGTGGCTTCCAGCTCGACGGCGGTATCCAGCCGGGGGACGGACTCCACTTCGCCGACGGTTTCCAGGCGGAGAGCGTGTTCCAGCCGGAGGGAGGGTTTCAGTTGGGCGGGATCCAGCTGGATGGGGGCGAACAGGGCGTCCATCAGGCTGCTGCGGGGCTTGCCGCGGCCTGCTGACCCGGCGGCCTGCTCTTCGCCGCAGCACCGCGTCAGCCGGGCGCCGGCTCCTCACCCCCGGTGCGCCAGCCGGGGCCGGGCCGGCACCAGCGCCGTGGGGGAGGCCACCTGCAGCCGGTCCGCAGGGATACCCGGCAACCCTGATGCCGCGTCTAGAGGAAACGTCACGATGTCGCCGGAGCGTTCGTGGGCGACGTGCAGCAAGCCGTCGCGGACCACGTGGTGCCGGGGCCAGTCGCCGCCGCTGGGGACGTCGGCCACCGGACGCAGCGCCGCGCCCCCGGCCTCCACCTCCAGCACGCAGACCCGGTTCGAACCGCGGACGCCCACATAGGCGTACCTGCCGTCGGCCGCCAACGCGATCTCTGCCGCCGAATCATCCGGCTGCGCCCCGGCGGCGCCGGCGGGCCCGACGAATCCGAGCCGGAAGTCCCCGGAGTCCGGCGACAACCCGGCCACAGCCACCTCGATTGAATACTCGGTCACCACAAAGACATGGCCGCCCTGATGCTGGACCAGGTGCCGGGGGCCGCTGCCCCGCGGCAGGACCACCTCGTGGTCCAGGGCCGGCCCCAGAGCCAGCCCCGGTCCGGATCCGACATTCCAGATCCGCAGCAGGTCGTGGCCGAGGTCGGTGGTCATCACCCTGCCGTCGGCCAGCATAAGTGCCGCATGAGCGCGGCTCGGCCGTTTTTCCCGTTCGCCGGGGCCGCCGCCGGGAGTCTCACCGTACGGGTCGCGCGATTCGACGCCGGCCGTCCGGTCAACAATGCCGCCGTCGGCGTCGAGCTCATAGAACAGCACCCGGCCGTCGCCCCAGCAGCAGACAACGAGGAAACGGCCGGAAGGCTCGACGGCGACATGGCAGGCCGCGTCACCGGCCGGCCACGCCGGGCCCGCGGACTCCAGTCCAAACGCGCCGGCCCGGCGGTAGGCCCGGACGGTCCTGGCCTGCTCGGCCACGGCATAGACCACAGGGAGAGACGGGTGGACCGCCAGGAAGGACGGCGAGTCGGCCGCCGCCGCAACACCCAACCAGCGCAATGTGCCGTCGGCCGCCGCGGCAACCGCGCCGATCCCCGTGCCGCGGCCGCCGGAATCTGCCGTGTAGGAGCCGGTCCAGATGAGATCGTGGGCAGGGAGGGAGTCCATGCTGCCATCCTGCCAGCCGCCGCCGCCAAGGCATCCCAAGCAGGCGTCACAATCCGCCGCCGCAGTCCGCCGCAAAACCCGGACTAATCACAGCAGACCCAATCACAGCTGGCCGCGGGCGGCTTCGGTAGCATGGGGCAATCGAGCAACTGCAGCAAAAGGAGGTGGGTCCCGTTCACGCAAGTCCAGAAAGGATGCCCGCCCAGCAGTGCCGGCCTCGGCCAGCTCACGGTGAGGGCGTCTGACACCCGACCGAAAGGCGCACCCATGCCAGTAATCCGCCATCTTTCCCCGCACGAGATACTCACGGCCAGGCTCCGGGCAGCCGGCTGCGTGTTTGCCGAAGACGAAGCCCGCCTGCTGATCGACGCGGCCCCGACCCCGGAGGCGCTCGAACGGATGGCCGGCCGGAGGGTCGTCGGCCTTCCCCTTGAACACATTCTCGGTTGGGCGGAATTCTGCGGACTCCGCATCGCGGTCGACACCGGAGTCTTCGTGCCCCGCCGCCGGACGGAATTCCTCGTCCGGCAGGCCGCTGCGCTCCTGGACGCAAGCCGCATGGTGCGGGGCGACGCCCCGGCACCGGTCGTGGTCGATCTCTGCTGCGGGTCCGGCGCTGTCGGTGCGGCGCTCGCGGCCCTCGCCGGCCCCGCCGAACTCCACTGCGCCGATATCGACCCCGCGGCCGTGTCCTGTGCACGCACCAACGTCCTGCCCCTGGGCGGGGAGGTCCACGAGGGTGATCTCTATGCTCCCCTCCCGGCGGGCCTCCGGGGCCGGGTCCGGCTGCTGGCCGTCAACGCCCCCTACGTTCCCTCGGCAGACATCGAAACCATGCCGCAGGAAGCGCGCGTCCACGAGCCGCGGGCCTGCCTCGACGGCGGCGTCGACGGGCTTCAGGTGCAGCGGCGGGTCGCCGCAGGCGCGCGGCAGTGGCTGGCGCCCGGCGGCCACGTGCTGATAGAGACCAGCCGCCGGCAGTCCGCGCAGACGGCCGGAATCCTCCGCGGGCACGGACTGGCGGCCCGGGTGCTGCGCTCGGAGGAACTGGGGGCCACCGTGGTGGCCGGCGTGCTGCTGCCCTCCGGCGGGCGGTAGCCGGCAGGGGCGGCGACGGTGGCCCCTCAAAGAAACTCCTAGGGCAGTTTGTCCCCGTCCACGTTGGTGGCGGGGCCCGCCGGGGTGGCGCCGCCCTCGTCTGACCAGTCCTGGCCGGTCTGGTCGGTGAGCGCAGGGTCGGAATGGACATCGCGGGCCGCGGGTGCCGGCGTTCCGGGCGTGGCCGTTCCGGGCGTGGCCGCGGACGTGCTTCCGTGGCCGGCATCGCGGTGGACAGCGGAGCTTATGACGGTACCGGCGCGGCGCGCGGCTTCGCCGAGATGCTCGGAGACCTCGGGGGCTTTGTCTTTGACCGTTTCTGCTGCCGCGGCCACCTTGTCCTGGACCGGCTTGCTGTTCCAGAGCTCTGCCGACCTGGCCTTGAGCTTGTCATAGGCTGCGCGGCCTGACCGCGATCCCAGGACGTACCCTGCTGCCAGTCCGGTGGCGAAAAGAAATTTGCCCTTCATGCTGTGCTCCTGCTCCCTGACGTAGGTGAAAAGTAGACGTTGTTGAACAGTTCGTGGACAGTGGGTGGCAGTGCCGGACCATGCGGCCGGCAGGCCGCCTTGCTGTCAAAATAGTGCAAAAAACCGGCCCCGGGAATAACCCAGGGCCGGTTTCCGGTCAGCTTCCGTGTTAGCGGGCTGAGCGCTTGCTGATCATGCCGTAAACGAGCAGGACGATGATCGCACCGCCGATGGCCAGCAGCCAAGTCGACAGCGAGAAGAACTCGTTGATGCCAACGCCGAACAGTGCGCTGCCAATGAATCCGCCGAGCAGGGCGCCGACGACGCCCAGGATCAGAGTGATGATGATGCCACCGCCCTGACGTCCCGGGAGGATAGCCTTAGCGATGGCGCCGGCGATGAGGCCCAGAATCAGAAATGCGAGAAAACCCATTTTTCGTTCCTTCTTCTTTCATAGAGGAGGCACCCGGATCGCCGGGTGCGCTACATCCTTCTGCCCTAATACTAATCATGCTTAGTATCAAAGAGCCACCCGACACCCGTGGGTTCGCCGGGCGGGGTGCCAAAACAGCCGACTGCGCCCTACCATGCGTAGTCTTCCGGAGCCGTCCTGTGGCCCGGGAAGATCTCGTCGAGGCGCTTGAGCGCATCGGTGTCGAGCTTCAATTTGTGCGCCCTGACGGAGGCTTCGAGCTGCTCGAGGGTACGCGGGCCGATGATCGGAGCGGTGACTGCCGGCTGGTGGAGCAGCCACGCGAGTGCCAGGTCCGCGGGTTCCTGACCCAGTTCGGCGGCGAATTCCTCGTATCGCCGGATCTGTTTCTGGTGCGACTTGAGCGCCTCAAGGGCACGGCCCGCGATGCGGCGGACGCCGTCGTTCTCCTTTTTCAGCACTCCGCCGAGCAGGCCGCCGTGCAACGGCGACCATGGCAGGATCCCCAGGCCATACTGCTGGGCGGCCGGGATGACCTCGAGTTCCACGTCCCGGGTCAGCAGGTTGTAAATCGACTGTTCGCTGACCAGCCCGTTGTAGTTGCGGCGGCCGGCGGTTTCCTGGGCCCGGGCGATGTGCCAGCCGGCGAAGTTGCTGCTGCCGGAGTACAGGATCTTGCCTTGCTGGACGGCGACCTCGATAGCCTGCCAGATCTCATCCCAGGGCGTGTTCCGGTCCACGTGATGGAACTGGTACAGATCGATGTAGTCCGTCTGCAGCCGTTTCAGGCTGGCATCGAGCGCCCGGCGGATGTGCAGTGCCGAGAGTTTGGACTCGTTGGGCCGGTCGGTCATGGTGCCGAACAACTTGGTGGCAAGCACCGTGCGCTCGCGGCGCTCGCCCCCCTGGGCGAACCAGCGGCCGAGTATTTCCTCCGTCCAGCCGCGGTGGCTGGACCCGCCATACACATTGGCCGTGTCGACGAAGTTGATGCCGGCGGCCTGCGCGGTGTCCAGGATGGCGAAGGCCTGCGTCTCCTCGGTCTGCGGGCCAAAGTTCATGGTGCCCAGGCAAAGGCGCGAGACTGTCAGGCCGGAGCGGCCCAGATGCGTATAGCGCATGAAGTTTTCCTCTCCGCCCTGGCCTCCTCTGCCCTGACGGGTTGCGGGTTTCTCCGGAGCGGGACGGTGCGTGCCGGCCCGCTCCGGAGTCTGGCGTCAACGCTCCAGGCGGAACCCGAGCTTGATGGTGACCTGCCAGTCGGCGACCTGCCCGTTTTCAAGGTGGCCGCGGATCTCCTTGACTTCGAACCAGTCAAGGTTCCGGAGGGTCTTGGCGGCCTCGGCGATGCCGTTCCGGACGGCCGCATCGACGCCCTCGTTCGAGGTTCCGACAATTTCAGAAATGCTGTAAGTGTGATTAGGCAACTTCGCTCCTCGTGATCGCCATCGATGCCCGGCTGTGGGCCGTTCCTGCAGACTAGCCGACCGAACCCGGCCGGACTAGGGGTTTGTGCCCGGAGTCCGGGACCCCGGGAGGCGGTCCGGGCAGCGGGCGTTTGGCCTGCCGGGGCGGGGTGTCTGCGCGCGGCCTGATCCGGCTCACCATCCAGGGCAGCATGTAGTGCGCCATCCATGCCAGGTCACCGGCCCGGGTCTCCCGCCAGTTGCCCGGCGGCATCGGCTTCGGTTCCAGCGGCCGCAGACGGTGTGGCACGCTGAGCGTGTCCAGGACCATGGCCGCAATGGTGTGGTGTCCCAGCGGCGAGAAGTGCAGGCGGTCCGGATCCCACATCCGCGGATCGCTCAGTTGCCGCAGGGCCCACAAATCGGCGATGACGACATCACGCCGGGCGGCGATGACACGGATGTTCTCGTTGAATACCGCGACCTTCCCCCGGATGTGTCCGAACACAGCGGTTTCGCCCCAGTCCGGCCCGGTGAACAGGACCACCGTGGCCCCGGTGGCAGAGAGGGCTGCCACGGCGTCGTCCAGGGCCGCGGCCATCCGGTCCGGATCGCCGCGATGAAACACGAGATCGTTCCCGCCGGCGGAGAGCGAGACGAGGTCAGGCTTCAGGTTCAGGGCCGGTCCGAGTTGCTGGTCGAGTATTTCGCGCAGGACCAGGCCGCTGATGGCAAGGTTTGCGTACCCGAACTCGCGGCGGCCCTCGCCGAGTTCCTCGGCGATGCGGTCCGCCCACCCCCGAATGCCCCCGGGGCTCAGCGGTTCCGGGTCGCCGACGCCTGCCGTGAACGAGTCGCCCAAAGCGACATACCGGCTCCAGGGCCGGGAACGCAGGTCACCGGCACGGCCGCGTGCGGAGCTCTGATCCCCTGGATGCCACGGCCCCGCGGCGGGGAGGTTGACGCCGGTACCGCCGGCGTCCGGCTCTAGGAACCTGGCGGCGTTCACATCACCAGCAATACGCCGATATTCCATGCCTCGCTAGGTACTTATGCCCCTAGCGGGGCGGCATGCGGCCGCGAGGCCACCCCCGGCCGTCCGCCACCCGGGAGGCGGAATACTCAGGGGGGTATAATGTGGAGCCTGACGCATCGAACCGGAGGAACCAATGGAACTCGATCCCACCGACATGAAGCCTGTCATTAACCGGCTTCGCCGCGCCCAGGGCCAGCTCGCGGCCGTCACCAGGATGATCGAGGAGGGCCGTGACTGCAAGAGTGTCGTGACCCAGCTGGCGGCCGTGTCGAGTGCCCTGGACAAGGCTGGATTCTCCATCATTGCCACGGGCCTGCAGCAGTGCATGCAGCAGGAAGACCCCAGCCTGGACCGCGCCGAACTCGAGAAGCTCTTCCTCTCGCTCGCCTGAGTTCATTATCCGGGCAAAGCGCGGGTCCGCGTCAGGCGGGGCCTCCGGCCAGCACGAAGGTCTTTAGATCGTCAAGGGTCTGCTGCATGTGGGCGTCCATGGCGTCGCGGGCGCGGTGCGGGTCGCGGGAGGCCAGGGCGTCAGCGATGTTCTGATGGTGCCCGATGGCGTGCTCCTGGATCTCCGGCACCTTGGAAGTTTCCGTCCGCCGTTTTTCCAGCACGCGGTGCAAGGGTTCGAATAACACGGCGACGAAGACGTTTTCCGAGGCCTGCAGGATGAGGTCGTGGAAAGCGAGGTCTTCCTCCACGAATGCCGCGAGATCATTCCTCTCGTGGGCCAGCCGCATCCTGTCGACGTGCGCGCGGAGGGCCTGGATGTCCGTGTCCGACATCCGCCCGGCAGCCAGTTCGCAGGCGCCCGTCTCCAGCATCCGCCGGAGCTCGATGAGCTGGATGGCGGCCGAGGCGTCGTTTGTGCCCTCCGAGGCTGCCCGCAGCACGGCGTCCAGGGAGCCCCAGCGGTTCACGGGGTTCACGAACGTGCCCCGGCCGCGTTCCACGCTGAGGATCCGCTGGGCTTCAAGGGTTTTCATGGCCTCGCGCACGGTCATGCGGCTGACTTCGTGCCGGGAGCTGAGCTCCAGTTCGCCGGGGACGCTCGCGCCGGGCGGGAACTCGCCGCCAATAATCCGGTCCAGCAGTTCGTCGGCCACAACGCCGACCAGCGATTTCCTAGCCAATTCTCCCCGTTCAGCGACTTGTTGCCTGATGGCGTGCTCCGTGATGGCCAAGTCTACTTGCGCGTCGTTGTGCCATATGCCACACTAGCATTCATATGCAAGATGTCTGACATCTTACATTTTGTTCCTGCTGCGGCTCGCGGAGAACCGCAGTTTTCCACTGACAGATCCACACACAATGGAGTGCATAGTGCCCCTCGAAGCAGACGTGCTGGCCGCTTTCCCCGCGGAAGTACAGATCCCCGCCCGGCTGGTGGCAGACAGCGTGGCCGCCTCCTCCGAGGCATCCCCCCGTGTCCTGGTCGTACTCGACGACGACCCCACCGGCACCCAGTCCGTGGCGAACCTGCCGGTCCTCACCCGCTGGGAAGTGGCGGACTTTGCCTGGGCGTTCGCCTACGAAGTCGACGGCCAGCGCCAGCGCGCGGTCTACGTGCTCACCAACACCCGCAGCCTTGACCCTGCCGAGGCGGCTGCCCGCAACGAGGAGATCGTCCGCAACGCACTCGCGGCCGCAGCGTCCGCTGAACCCGCGCTTCGGCTCAGCTTTGTCAGCCGCAGCGACTCCACCCTCCGCGGACACTACCCGCTCGAACCGGACGTCATCGCAGCCACCGTCACCGCCGTCAACGGCGAGAAGACGGACGGCGTCGTGATCGTTCCCGCGTTCCCCGACGCCGGCCGCGTGACGGTCGGCGGCGTGCACTTCACCCGCGGCACAGGCACGGACGCCGGGCAGCTCACCCCCGTGGCCGAGACCGAATTCGCCCGGGACGCCAGCTTCGGCTTCGCCAACTCGGAGATGGCCAAGTATGTCGAGGAGAAGTCGAACGGCCGGTTCCCCGCGGATTCGGTGATCGTGCTGGATCTGGACATCATCCGGGCATCCGCCGATCCGATGATCTCCGCCAAGGCCATTGCCGATGCCATCGACGCCGCCACGGATTCGACTCCGATCGTGGCGGACATCGTCACCGAAAACGACCTGCGGGCGCTGGCCCTGGGCCTGGAAGAAGCGGAAAGCCGCGGCAAGAAGCTGCTCTACCGCGTGGGCCCGCCGTTTGTGCGGGCACGGATCGGCCAGGAAATCCGCACCGAACTCAGCGGCGAGGAAGCCTATGCGGGCAACATCCCCTCGGAAGCCGGTGGCCTGATCGTGGTCGGCTCGCACGTCGGTGTCACCACCCGCCAGCTCAACGCCCTCACCGAGCAGCACAGCGCGGCCCGGATCGTGGAGATCGACGTCGAGAAGCTCCTCGGCGACAACGCGGGGGAGTACCTGGACGAAACCGTGGACACGGTCGTCGCTGCCCTCCGCGGCGGCGACGTGATCGTGCACACGAGCCGGCTCCTGATCAAGACCTCCGACGCCGCCGAAAGCCTGCGGATCGCCCGCACCGTCTCTGCCGCCGTCGTCGCCGTGGTGAACCGCACGCTAAAGACCTTCCCGCCCCGCTTCGTAATCGCCAAGGGCGGCATCACATCCTCGGACGTGGCCGCACACGGCCTGGAAATCCGGCACGCGATAGTCCGCGGGCCCATGCTGCCGGGCATCGTCAGCCTGTGGGAACCGGTGGACGGACCGGCCAAGGGCATCCCGTACATCGTCTTCGCCGGCAACGTGGGCGACGACCAGTCCCTCGCCGATGTCACGCGCAAGCTCAGCAACACCTTCTAATCCCCCCAGCACCAAACGTCATTCGATGGAGAACACCATGACCAGCAACTACACCATCACCGTCCTTGGCCTTGGCGCCATGGGCCTGCCCATGGCCACGCGCCTGGCAAGCGAGCTCACCGTCCACGGCTTCGACATCGCCGAACCGCGCCTGAAGCTGGCTGAAGAGGCCGGCATCCGCACCTTCGCCTCCGCACGGGAAGCCTCGAAAGGCGCCGACGCGCTGCTGCTGGCAGTGCGCAACGGTGAACAGCTAAACGATGTCCTGTTCGGCGAGAACGGCGTGGCCTCCGTGCTCAAGCCGGGCGCCGTCGTGATCCTGGGCAGCACCGTGGGCACCGAGGCCATCCCGGCCGCCGTCGACCGCCTGGCCGAATACGGCGTCGAACTGGTTGATGCCCCGCTGTCCGGCGGCCCCAAGCGTGCCGGCGAGGGCGACCTCCTGATCGTGGTGGGCGCCTCGCCCGAGGCCCAGGAAAAGGCCCGCCCGGCCCTTGAGCTGCTGGCCTCCACCCTGACCGTGGTCGGCGACAAGCCCGGCGACGGCCAGGCTCTCAAGACCGTCAACCAGCTGCTCTGCGGCATCCACATCGCCGCCGCCGCCGAGGCGATGGCCCTGGCCGACGCCCTCGGCCTGGACCAGGCCAAGACCCTCGCCGCCCTTGAAGCCGGCGCGGCGGGTTCCTTCATGCTTTCCAACCGCGGACCGCGCATCCTGGAGGCCTACACCGAGGACGGCGCCGAAGTCCTCAGCCGGCTGGACATCTTCGTCAAGGACATGGGGATCGTCGGCAAGGCCACCCGCGCCGCCGGCCTCGCCGCCCCGGTGGCCGCCGCCGCCGAGCAGCTCTACCTCCTTGGCCAGGCCCAGGGCCTCGCCGCCGCCGATGACTCCGCCGTCATCAAGGTCGTCGCGCCCACCAGGCGCACCGCCTAACCAGCCACCCCCATCCCCGACGACGGCGGTCCCCCCTCCGCCGTCGCCGGGTCCCCACCCCACTGTTCCCGGCGACTGACTCGCTGGGCGACCTTCCTGTCAAAGGAGACACCTCTTCATGACCCCCCTGCTCAATTCCCTGATGGTGCGCGCAGCCGACGCGCCCGTCATCAAGCCGGCCGTGGAGCTGGGAACTCCGCTGCTGCTGACAATCGCGGCGGCCGGCGTCGCCCTGCTGCTGGTGATGATCATCCGCTTCAAGATCCAGGCCTTCGTGGCCCTGCTGACCGTCAGCATCCTGGTGGCCGTGGCCGCGCAGATCCCGCTAAAGGACGTGTTCACTGTGGTGGCCGCCGGGGTGGGAGGCACCATGGGCAAGGTCGCCCTCCTGATTGCGCTCGGCGCGATCCTGGGGCGGATGATCGAGGTCTCCGGCGGCGTCCAGTCCCTCGCCGACCACTTCACCGCCAAGCTCGGGGCCACCCGGGTGGCCGTCGCCCTCACCGCAGTCGGCTTCCTGGTCGCGATTCCGGTGTTCTTCGAGGTCGGCATCATTGTCCTGGTGCCGGTCGTCTACGCCTTCGCTAAAATTGCCAACGTCCACCCGGTGAAGTTCGGCCTGCCCATGGCCGGCATCATGCTGGCCATCCACGTGGCCGTGCCCCCGCACCCGGGGATTGTTGCCGGTGCCGGCGTGCTCGGCGCCGACATCGGACTGATCGCCCTGATCTCGCTGACGATCTGCGTGCCACTGGGCTTCCTGTCCTACTGGGTCGCGTCCATCATGAACCGCAAGACCTACGAACTGCTGCCGGCCGTCAAAACCCAGGTGGACGAGTTCGGCTCCGCCACCATGGTCCGCGTCGGCCACGAGGGCCCGGGCAGCAAAGCCATCGCCCCGCCCCGTCCGGGACTGATCATCTTCCTCATCGCCACCCCGATCGTGCTGATCCTCCTCGGCACCGTCGGCACCCTGGTGATCGACAAGAACGACTTCTGGTACGGCGTCGCGGCGTTCGTGGGCAACCCCGTCTTCGCCCTGCTGGTGGCCGTTGCGCTCTGCTTCTTCCTTCTGGCCGTCCGCCGGCAGTGGTCGCTGACGGAAACCGGCGAAATCTTCGAAGGCGCGCTGCCTCCGATCGCGTCCATCCTGATGGTTGTTGCGGCAGGCGGCGTGTTCGGCAGCGTCCTGCAGGTGAGCGGAATCGGCAAGGCTCTCTCCGAATCCCTCGACACGCTAGGCGTTCCGCTGCTGCTGCTTGGCTTCATCATCTCCCTCGCCCTCCGCGCAGCCCAGGGCTCGGCCACCGTCGCGATCGTCACCACGGCCGGCCTGCTCTCCTCCGCCGTCGCCGGCGGCGGCTACACGCCGGCGCAGACCGCCGTGATCGTGATCGCCATCGGATTCGGCGCTCTCGGCCTCTCCCACGTGACCGACGCCGGTTTCTGGGTGGTTGTGCGCTACTACGGACTGACCGTCGCCGACGGCCTCAGGACCTGGACCGTGCTCACCACCGTGCTGGGACTGGCAGGCCTCGCCCTGACATTCGTCGCCTGGATGCTGGTGGGGGGACTGAGCGCCTGATGCGTACCCAACTGGACACCTTGGTGACCGGCGCCCTGCAGCAAGGCTCTGCCGTTCCGGCGTTCACCTGTTACGACTTCACCACCGCGCTCGCCGTTGTGGGGGCGGCCGAGGAATCCGGCCGGGGCGCCATCCTGCTGGTCGCACCGAAGACCGCGGCAACGCCCAACGGGCTGCGGCTGATCGCCGCCCTGCGCGGACTCGCCGACGCAGCCTCCGTGCCGATTGCGGTGCAGCTGGATCACGCCACCGACCCGCAGGTGATCGCCGACGCCGTCAGTGCCGGGGCCGACTCGGTGCTGGTCGACGGGTCCTCGCTGCCGTACGAGGACAACATCGCCCTGGTCCGGAACGTCCGCGCGGCCTTGGCAGCGCAGGGCCGGGCCGACGTCGTCATTGAAGCAGAACTCGGCGGACTCGCCGGCGACGAGGACCGGGCCTTCGGGACCGACGCCGCGGATAACGGAGGCAGCACAGTGGCGGACGCCCCCGCCGGGCTCACCGACTCCGCCCAGGTGGAGGACTTCGTGGCCCGCACCGGGGCGCAGCTGCTCGCCGTGGCTGTGGGCAATGTCCATGGCAAGTACAAAGGGGAGCCCCGGCTGCGCTGGGACGTGCTGCAGGACATCGCCGTGCGGACCCGGATCCCGCTGGTCCTGCACGGCGCCTCCGGCATTCCGGCCGAGGAACTGGTCAAGGCCGCCGCGATGAACGTGGGCAAGGTCAACTTCAACACGGAGCTGCGCACCGGCGTCCTGGCGGTCCTTGAGGAACAGACCACAGCGCACCGGGCCGACGGCGAGAACCTCCAGGCACTGCTGGGCCTGTGGAATGCCTCGGCCAGGACCTTCGCGGCCACCGCCCTGGCCACACTCTCGCGCTGACACTGTGACTGCCAGAGCAGTATGGCCCGCAGCCGGCGCGCATCCGGGCCATACTGCTCTGGCAGCCAGGGCGCCGCGGCCCGACAATGATGGCAACACAGCCTGTCTTCCCGAGGGGTGCCATGCTTGCGCAGCAGCGGCCAACCGGCGACCCGGCGCCGATGCCGGACCGAGACCCGGTGATCGACCTTGTCCGGTTCTTTTGCCTGGCATTGGTGGTGGTCGCGCACACCATGATGGTGAGTCCCGTACTGCACCCGGACGGCACCGTGACGTCCGAGAACACCTTGGGCGATCAGCACTGGTTTGAACCAGTGGTGTGGGTCTTCCAGATCATGCCGCTGTTCTTTGTGGCCGGAGGCATCACCGGGCTGCAGTCCTGGCGCCGGCTCCGCGCCAGGGGCGGCAACGCCTTCGATTTCATGCAGGCCCGGCTGCTGCGCCTGATCCGGCCGGCCGCCGTCCTGCTGGCGGTCATGTTCGTTGGCCTGTCGGCGGCCCGCCTCGCAGGGGTTGACCCTCAGGTCATCGAGCTGCTCACCAGCGGAGCCGGCATGCCGCTGTGGTTCCTGGCCGCGTACCTCGCCGCGCAACTCAACCTTCCCTGGCTGGCGGCCCTCCACACCCGCGCGCCATGGCTGACCTTCGCCGGCCTCACCGCCCTGGTGGTGACGGTCGATTGCCTGCGGGGAGTGCTGCCGCTGCTGGCATACCTGAACATGCTGTTCCTGTGGTGCGCCGTGCAGCAGCTCGGATTCATCGTGGCGGATGGCCCGCGGCTGCTGCCGGGCCGGCCGGCGCACCTGGGCATCATGGTTGCCAGCAACATGCTGCTGGGGTTGATAGTCCTGCTGGGGCTGTATTCCGGGAACATGCTGGTGAACCTCAATCCGCCCAATGTGACGCTGCTGCTCCTGGGCATCTCGCAGGCCGCCGCCCTCCAGCTCTTCCGGCCGGTGCTGTCCCGGATCGCGTCCGTGGCCGGGGTGCGCCGGATGATGGGCGTGGCCGGCCGGCGGTCCATGACTGTTTATCTGTGGCATCTGCCCCTGCTGGCGGCGATGTCCGGGTTGCTGCTGCTGACGGATTTCCCGCAGCCCGACGGAGGGAGTGCGGCCTGGTGGTGGGGGCGGCCCCTGGTGCTGTTGGGGGTCATCGCCCTGCTGCTGCCGGTGGTGGCATTGTTTGGCAGGCTGGAGGAGCGGCCGACGGCGTCCGGCCCGTCGCCGAGCCGACCGGCGGCCGCCGTGCTGCTGGCCGCAGTCGCCGTTTTTGTTCCGGCAGTCAACGCCGCGCTCACCGGGCTCACGCCCGGGCTCCTCGGCGGGGGTGCCGCCTGCTTCGCGCTCGCCGTCGTGCTCCTGGGCCGGATTCCGGTTCAGCTCACGACGCCACCTGACGGGCAGGGCGGATCGGAACCGCCATTGCCACGCCCGCCATTAAGTGCCAATGTCGAACCATGACGGAGAACTCGGCAACCACGGAAGACACCTTCACCCCGGACGTCTCCACCACCCGGAACGACGAGCTGCACCGTTACGAACTCCGTGTCGGCGAGAAGCTGGCCGTCCAGGTGCGCTTCATCGACAGGCCGGGCCATATCGACTTTATCCACACGGATACCGCAGAGCAGTTCCAGGGCCAAGGGCTCGCCAAAGTGCTGGCGCACTTCGCCCTCGATGACGTGGTTGCCTCCGGCAAGCGGATCATCCCGAATTGCCCGTTCATGTACCGCTACCTGCGCAAACATGAGTCGTACCACCAGTATGTGGACTGGCCGGAGCGGGTCCCAGAGGGAGCCTGAGCGCCTGGCGCGGGGGCCGGAACGAAGTCATCGGCCTGCCCGCTTGTGGGCAGCGGACCAACCTCGTAAAGTTTGACCAGAGTTATGCAGTTGGCTCTTGGACAGGTGACTTTGGAGTACCCCATGAACCATAAACTGCGTGTGCTTGTCCGGGTGGACGTCGATCCCGCACAGGTCACCCTCGAAATTACCGGCTGCGTTACCCAGTCTGACTCAGCAACCCTCCTGCACATCGTGCGCCGCGCCTGCCGCCTCGAACCGGGCGCCGCCGTGGTCATCGATCTCCACGGCGCCTCCCACCTGGACCCTGAGGTGCTGCTGGACCTCCGGCGTCTCGCTGATGCCGGACACCTGCACTCTCCCGATGCCGGGGGCTCCGCAGAGGCCGGACCGCTTCGTTTCGCCCTCGACGAGCCGGCGGTGCTGCCAATCTGCCTCGTGCACGTCGGTGCCGACGCCGAAGTCCTCGCCGGACTCGACACCGACGACCGCCCGGCCCCCGTCGCCGTCGCCGGGAACGGAGACAGCGAAGCTGCCGGACTGCTCGACGTCGGGCCCGGCTCCGGATCCGACTCCGGGCTGGGGGAGGCCAACAGCCCGCTGGCCGCGGAAACCGGCGGCGCCAGCGACCTTGGCTCCATCGACGGGCTGGCGCTTTCGGAGTACTTCGAGGGAACGCTGGATCCTGTGGCCACGGTCCGGGCACTGTCCGACACGGCGTTGTGCCGGCTCGCGGACGCTCTCTACCGCCACCTCGACACCAGCAGCCCCTCTTTCGGGGCGCACACCTGGTACGAGCTTGCGGCCGAAGAGCTTCAAAACCGCCACCTGCTCGATGACGGTGACCCGGCAGGGGACGAACTGGCGCAGGACACGGCCCTGGCCTGAGCCGGGACGAGACTAGGCTGTCGCTATGAACCCTCAAACAGCCTCTACATCCGGCAGCACAGCCCTGGTCACGGGCGCGACGGCAGGCCTTGGCGCCGAGTTCGCCCGCCAGCTCGCCGAGCAGGGCCACCGCGTGGTGCTCGTGGCCCGCGACGCCGGCCGCCTCGCGGCCACCGCTGCGGAGCTGGAGAACAGCTACGGGACCGGGACGGAGACGATCGCCGCGGACCTGACCGACGACGCAGGGATTGCCGCCGTCGTCGCGCGCCTGACCGACCCCGCGCGGCCGGTGGAGATCCTGGTCAACAACGCGGGAATCGGCCTGCTGCGGCCCTTCGAGGACAACGACATTGCCGAGGAGAAGAAACACCTGAAGCTCCATGTCGAAACCGCCATGGAGCTCAGCCACGCCGCCCTGCAAGGCATGCTCGGGCGCCAGTCCGGCAGGATCATCAACGTCGCCAGCGTGGCGGCCTTCCTGCCCCGCGGCACGTACTCCGCAGCGAAGGCCTGGCTGCTGAGTTTCTCGCGCTCGGCCAACATGGCCTATGCGGCGCGGGGGGTGAAGGTCACCGCCGTGTGCCCCGGCTTCACCCACACCGAGTTCCACGACCGGATGGGGATGGACAAGACGGCGACGCCGCGCTGGATGTGGCTCGAGGCCCGGCAAGTGGTCAGCGAGGGACTGGCGGACAACGCCAAGGGCAAGGCCGTCTCGATCCCCAGCAAGCGCTACAAAGTCCTGACCTCGGTTTCGCGGGTGCTGCCCTCAAAGCTCATCGCCGGGCCGGCGCGGCGCGCCAAGTAGCCGCCGGGTACATCAGCGGGCGGCTAGGCGCCGTCGGCGGATCAGTACGACGACGGCGATCCCGACGGCGGCGCCCACGAGTGTTTCGACGGCCCGTTCGGTCACCAGCACGGCGGGATCGGCCGGCGCGGCAAGCTGTCCGACCAGCAGGATCACCGGGGTGAAGGAGACCATGGCAAGGCCGTAGTGCCGGGTCATGAACAGCTCGGTGCTGAACTGCAACACGATCACGAGGCAGACCAGGACGGCGGCGTCCTGCCCGGGGAAGGCCAGCAGCGGTGACCCCGGCCACGGGAACAGGACCGCCGCGACCACCACGAGACCGCCCAGTGTCCCGACGATCCGGTGGACGCCGCGGTACACGCTGCTGGGCAGGTCCGCACCGGCAAGCGGCACCGCCGCCGCGGCCATGGCCCAGTGCGGGTGGCCGCTGCCGCTGAGGACCCCCAGGGTCCCGGCGCCGCCGACAGCGGTGACGTAGCGGGCGGCATGCAGCCACGCCGCCCGGCGCCCGGCCCCGCGCAGCACTGTGACGTCCCGCCGCCTCCCGCGCTGCCAGGTGCGGCCGACAAACCAGCCGCCAAAGCCGACCATGATGGAGAACGCGGCCGATCCCGCGGCGATGAGAACGCCCGTAGGCCAGGGGACGGCGGCGGGAACGGAGGCGCACGCGCCCAGGGCCAGGATCCCGAAGAAGGGACCGGCGGGTTTCAGGGCCGTCTTGTCCGTGAACACCGAGCCCACGCCGGCGAACGCGGCCTCAATGATCACCAGGGCCCACGAATGAATGTGGTGGGCCGAGAGGAAGACGCCGACTCCTACGCCGGCAACCAAAAGGACAGCCGCCTGGCCTTGATGCCGGAGCCGGAGCTGGTGAGGCTCGGTGCGGCCGTACATGCCGGTCAGCGCGCCGAAAACAGCGTAGCCCGCCAGCCCGGGGCGACCGGCCGCCAGGAGCGCCAGGGACGGAACGGCCACGCTGATCGCCACCCGCCAAGCCGACACGTGGTCCTTGTTGGCCGGGGCCAGGCTGTGCAGCGAACGGATGTGGTGCAGCAGGGACTTCACAACTGCCTCTCCGATTCCTGTGGTTCCTGTGGTTTCCCCGGGGGCCCGGGGTTTGCGGGGTTCGCGGGGCCCGGGTGCTGATAGTGGTTCGGACACGCCTAAGGCCTGCCCGGATGCGTCCCCCAACGGGTAAGCATCCGGAACAGGCCTCAAAGGGCGGGGCTGTCAGCTACGTAGCCTGGACTGCTGCTGCCGGTCCGGGCGGACCGGCAGGCTTAGGCTGTGGCCGGGACTTTCTCGGCTTCCCCGCGCCCTGCGGTGGAATCGACGGCCGGTGCGACCATGGGCATGTCCATGTGCTCGAGGTCGATCAGCGGGTTCTCGTCCTGCGTCGCGACCAGTTCGCGGGCCTCAGCCTGGGTGTCCACGCTCGGCATGGAGCCGGGCAGCGGCATCTGGGCGGATTCCTTGAGGAAGTAGATCGCTACTGCGCCGATCGCCGAGGTGGCCATCAGGTAGTAGGCCGGCATCATGTCGTTGCCGGTTGCGCTGATCAGGGCGGCAACGATGAACGGCGTGGTGCCGCCGAAGATGGCCACAGAGAAGTTGTACGCGATGCCCATGGCGCCGTAGCGGCTGGCCGTCGGGAACTGGGCCGGCAGGGCCGACGCCAGGTTGGCCACGTAGAACGTCACGGGGAAGGCAATCAGGGAAAGGCCGGCCAGCGTGGACCAGATTTCACCGATGCCGATCAGCAGGAAGGCGGGGGTGGCGAGGACGACGGTGCTGATGGCGCCGATCCACAGCACGGGGCGGCGGCCGATCCGGTCAGAAAGCCTGCCGGTCAGCGGGATGCAGAGGCTCATGATGACCAGCACCGGGATGGTCAGCAGCGTGCCGTGCAGCTCGTCGTAGCCCTTGGACTCCGTCAGGTACGTCGGCATGTAGGAGGTCAGTGCGTAGCCGGCGGTGTTTGCTGCCGCGACCAGGATCATCGCGACGATGAGGGAGCGCCAGTACGCCTTCACGATGCCCACCGGGCCCTTGGAGGCTGTGGTGTCCGAGGCGGTTGCGTCCTTGGCGAGGTTCTCCTGGGCATCCAGGGTTGCCTGGAACTGCGGGGATTCCTCGATCTTGCTCCGGAAGTACACGGCGATCAGGCCGAGCGGGCCGGCAAGGAGGAACGGGATGCGCCAGCCCCACTGCTCCATGGTGTCCTGGCCGAGGGTCAGCTGCAGCACCGAAACGAGGGCCGCGCCAAGGGCGAAACCGAGGTAGCTGCCCATGTCCAGGAAGCTGGCGAAGAATCCGCGGCGCTTGTCAGGGGCGTACTCGCTCACAAAGGTCGTGGCGCCAGCGTATTCCCCGCCGGTAGAGAAGCCCTGGATAACTTTGAACAGGACCAGCAGGACCGCAGCCCAGATGCCGATCTGTGCGTAGCCGGGCAGGAGCCCGACGGCGAAGGTGCTGGCGGCCATGATCATCAGGGTCGCGGCGAGGACCTTCTGGCGGCCGATCTTGTCGCCAAGCCAGCCGAACACGACTCCGCCGAGGGGGCGCGCGATGAAGGTGGCGGCGAAGGTTCCGAGCAGGAACAGGGTCTGGACGGACTTGTCCGCCTCCGGCAGGAATACCGGTCCCATGGTGGTGATCAGGTAGCCGAAAACGCCGACGTCGTACCACTCCATGGTGTTACCCACGATGGTGCCGCCGAGTGCCTTCTTGAGCATCGGCTGGTCGACAACGTTGACGTCGGACTCGCGGAGTCGACGGCGACGTAGCTTCGGTTTCTTCACACCCTTGGGTGCGCCTTGGTTGGTTCTGCTGGCGTCGATGACGCCTGCTGAAGAGTCGGTCGTGCTTCGGTCTGTGGGCATTTGGGAAGCTCCTAGGGAGATCATTTGCTTGCGACTTGTAGCTGCCCCGCTCTGGGCAGGCTTTCAATTTTACGGGAATTCTCTGGAGTTTCCGAGTTGCGTGCCGTATGATCGCCCATTTCGCGTGCAAATTGGGGGCAATTCACTAATTTCTTTTGCCCGCTTTCGCCGCGCGGATACTGGGAACCGGCCATCCGGGCGGCGACGCGCCCAAAATTTTCCGCGCCAGCCCTCGATTGCGGGGGTTTCCGACGGGATTCGGGCCGACGGAAAGTCCGACGGCGGGCGCTACAGACATCTCCCCGGGGCAGTCCTACGATTGATGGACACTTCATTTCACAGCGGTTAATTACAGCGGGAAGGAAGATCAATGGCGGATCATCAGTTCGGAGAAGAAATCGAGCCCGAGGTCGCGAGCCATCTGGCGCAGTCCATGGCTGAAGCCCCGGGACCCGAGGCCCTGCACCACGCTCCCCCCGGGCCCGGCCAGGGACAGCAATGGCCGGACGGCAGCGGCAAGCAGCGGCACCCCAAGGACCGCGACACCGCCCGCGGGCGGCAGGGCCAGCAGGTGGCCGCTGGCGCCATGCACCGGCAAAGCCGTCCGCAGCTGCCCCACCACGACTAGCCCCATCACCGCTGGCCCCACACGACTAGGGGCCGGCGGCAGGGTCAGCCACGACGTCGGCTGGCGCCTTATCCAGGCGCCAGCCGCGCCACACCGGGTGCCGGAGCTTCCCGCTGCCGGTCCATTCCCCGAAGGTGACCTCGCCGACGAGTTTTGCGCTCACCCAGTTGGCGTCTGCCGCGTCAGCGTCCGGCACGTCCCGGAACGGGGAGGTCTTCCGTGGCAGGGCGTCGAGTTGTTGCCTGAGTTCCTTGAGTTCACGGGTGCTGAAGCCGCTGCCCACCCGGCCCACATACCGTAGTTTCGAGCCGTCCGGAATCCCCAGCAGCAGCGAGCCAACGGATTCCCGGCGCCCCCCTTTCCCGGGCCGCCAGCCTCCCACCACCACCTCCTGGGTCCGTTCAACCTTGAGCTTGAGCCAGGACCGGCTGCGCTGGCCGACGTAGCGCCCGTCCGTGCGCTTGGCCATGACCCCCTCGAGTCCGAGCTCGGCGGCGCTTTCCAGGATGTGCGCGACGTCGCCATCGATCACGCCGGAAAGCTCCACCGGGGCGGCGGAAGGGCGGAAAAACTGCTCCAGCCGGCGGCGCCGCTCACTCAGCGGCTGGCGCCGCAGGTCCTCGCCGGCGTCGAAGAGCAGATCGAACAGCATCAGCCGCACGGGCGTCGACTGCTGCGCCCGGGCGACGTCGGCGGCCCTGCTCAGTTTCATCCGGCCCTGCAGCAGCCCGAAGTCGGGCCGGCCGGAGCGGCCGACGGCGATGATCTCGGCGTCGGCGACGAAGCCCTGCTCCGGCCAGGAGGACCGGTCCGTCAGCTCGGGGTAGCTCACTGACATGTCGATGCCATTGCGGCTGATGAGCCGGACTGTCGTTGCGTCGCCGATCACCAGGGCCCGCACCCCGTCCCACTTGAGCTCGATCTGCCAGTCCAGGTCCGGAAGGTCCGCCAGGGTCCCGGATGTGGCCAGCATCGGGCTGAATCCGGAGGCGTCGGGGGCACGTTCGGTGCCGGCGGCGGTTTCCGCTCCGCCCTCGCGGTGGCCGCGGCCGTCCGCTGAGCCGTCCTCCCCGCCGTCGTCCGCTGTGCCGGCCGGGGGCCGCGGGCCGGGACGGCCTTGCGGGCCCGCAGGGTCCATCAGGTGGATCAGCCACTGGTCATCGGCCCGGCCGGTGTGGATCAGGGCGAACCTGCGCGCTCCGCCGAGGCCGCCGCCCTCCGCGCCGGTCAGGGTGGCGATGACCTCCTTGCCCGCGATCCATTTTTCGCATTCGTAGTGTCCGTGGTCCCAGATGCTGACCGTCCCGGCGCCGTACTGGCCTTTGGGAATGTCACCCTCGAAGTCGGCGTAGTCCAGCGGGTGGTCCTCGGTCTGGACCGCGAGGTGGTTCTTGGTTTTGCTGGTCGGGACGCCCTTGGGCAGCGCCCAGGACACCAGCACGCCGTCGCGTTCCAGCCGGAAGTCGTAGTGGAGCCGGCTGGCGTGGTGCTCCTGGATGACGAACTTCTCCCGCCGTGTCCCGCCGTCGTCCCCGGCGTGGTGACGGTCCGCGGTGAAGGGCTCGGGAGTGGCCGACCTGTCCCGTTTGGTGCGGTACTTTTCCAGCCGCGGATCGGTGTCGCCGCCGTCGCCGGCCGGCTCGGGAGAGATTTCGGCCCGCCCTCCGGGCAGGTGGACGTCCCGGTGGTCCACCCGGCGGTCCGGCGCGTGCGCCGCCGGGGCTCCGGCGCCGTGCCGGCCGCCGGAAACCGGGGCGAACGGATCCTTGCCGGCTGCGACGCGCTTCATCACCTCCTGGAAATCCAGCTGGTGCAGCGACGCGGAGCTGAGTTCCCGCCATGTCCGCGGGGCGGCCACCGTCGGCCGGAGCCGGCCGCGCAGCGAGTACGGCACGATCGTGGTCTTGGCGGCGTTGTTCTGGCTCCAGTCCACCAGCACCTTGCCCGTGCGCAGGGTCTTTTTCATGTCGCTGACGGCGAGATCCGGGTGGTCTGCCTCGAGCGAGCGGGCCAGTTCGCGGGCGAAGTCGGAAATCCGGTCCGAGCTCTGGGACCCGTCCAGGGCCGCGTAGAGGTGGATGCCCTTGCTGCCGCTCGTCACCGGTACGGGGTCCAGGCCAACGTCCTGCAGGATGGTGCGGGCCAGCCTGGCCACCTCCACGCACTCCGCCAGTCCCGCGCCCTCGCCCGGGTCCAGGTCCAGCACCAGCCGGTCGGGCGGCATGGCGTTGCCGTGGGAGTCAACCCGCCACTGCGGCACGTGGATCTCCAGGGCCGCGATCTGGGCCAGCCAGGTGAGGGTAGCGGGATCATTGACCAGGGGATATTGGATGGTCCGGTCCTTGTGCGTGATGGCGGCACGGGGCACCCAGCCGGGCGTTGAATGGTCCAGGTTCTTCTGGAAGAACATCTCTCCCGGGGCATCTGCGGTCCCGACGCCGTGGACCCAGCGCTTGCGCGTGGCCGGCCGGTTGCGGGCGGCGGGGATCAGCACCGGCGCGACGGCGGCGTAGTAGGCCAGGACGTCGGCCTTGGTGGTGCCCGTCTCCGGGTACATGATTTTTTCCAGGTTGGTGAGCACCAGTTCGCGCCCGTCCACGCGGACGCGTTCCTTACCGTTGGGCAAAACCCTTCACCTCCGCGCAACTGTGATGTTCACTTGATCCATGAGAGCCATCTGGAAAGGCGCAATAGCGTTCGGGCTGGTCAACGTGCCGGTCAAGGTCTACAGCGCCACCGAGGACCACGACATCAGCCTCCACCAGGTCCACAACGCCGACGGCGGCCGGATCCGCTACCAGCGCCGTTGCGAGGTCTGCAGCAAGATCATCGACTACGAGGACATCGACAAGGCCTACGAGGACGACGGCCGCACGGTGGTCCTGACGCGCGACGAGCTCAAGTCCATCCCGGCGGAAAACAGCCACGAAATCGAAGTGGTCCAGTTCGTTCCGGTCGACCAGCTCGATCCGATGATGTTTGAAAAGAGCTACTACCTTGAACCCGACTCCAAGTCGCCCAAGGCCTATGTGCTGCTGCGGCGCGCCCTCGAGGACACGGACCGGGTGGCAATTGTGCAGTTCGCGCTCCGGGACAAGACCCGGCTTGGCGCGCTGAGGATTCGCGACGAGGTCCTGGTGCTGCAGTCGCTGCTGTGGGCCGACGAGGTCCGCGAGGCCAGCTTTCCCACACTGGAGACCTCCATCCGGATCTCGGCGCAGGAACGCGAGATGTCCGCGGCCCTGGTTGACTCGATGGCCTCCGACTTTGAGCCGGACCAGTTCACGGACGATTACCAGGAGCAGTTGCGTCAGCTGATTGAGGCCAAGCTGGACAAGGGGGAGTCGCTGGACACGGAGGAGACCTTCGGCGCCCCCGCCGAGGCCGGCGAGGGCGAAGTTATCGACCTGATGGAAGCCCTCAAGCGCAGCATCGAGAAAAAGCGCGGCGGCGGGCCGGCGGAGACTCCTGCCGGGGGCTCCGGTTCTGCTGCGAAGGCCGCCCCGAGGACCTCCGCCAAGACGGCGGCAGCCAATGCCACAGGCACTAAATCCACGGCCACCAAGACGGCGGCAGCCAGGAACGGTTCCAAGGCTGCCGCGGCTTCCAAGACTGAAGCGGCGCCTAAAGTGACGGCGTCGAAGACGGCGCGAAAGCGTGCCTGAGCCCGGATGCCGGCTGGCGCCGTCGTGCACGTTAATCAGGAGTTCCGCAGGGCGGAGATGAGCTCGTTCTTCTTCTTGGCCGAGTAGCCTTTGAGGCCGATCTCCTTGGCGCGTGCCTTCAGCTGCGGCACTGTCCAGTCCTCGTAGTCTCCGGCTTTGCCGCCCTTGCGGCCGACCGAGGAACGGCCCCGCTTGGCGGCGGCGTTGGAGATCCTGGCGGCTTTTTGCTTGGAGGCGCCGTCCTCGAGCAACTTCTCATAGAGCACGGGGTCCTTGATGCTGGGGCTCTCTGAGCCTTGTGGCTTGCCTTTCGTCGTTGGCATGGCTGCGCGATCATCTCCTTCGGCCGGGAACCACATGGGCGGCGGCCCGCGGTCGGTGCCGCCGGGGGATTCCAAACTAGCCGCGCCGCGGGGCCGTGACAAGCATTTGCTAAGGCCGCTTATAAAAGTTGCCCCGACGGTCCGCCGCCAGAGCAACGCGGGGTCACTTAGCGCCCAAGTACCCCACCGGAATGGGCCGTAAATGACCCCGCGTTGCTTCTGAACGAAGCGGCAGGCAACGCGAAGGCCCGGCCGGCCCCTGATCGGGGCCGGCCGGGCCAACTGAAGCTGCCGGTGTTCCGGCGCGGGGCCGGAAGGTGGGGCTATTCGGCGTCGTGATCCGTCTCAAGGATCTGCACGAGGCGGTCAAGTGCGGCGTCGGCGCCCTCACCTTCGGCACGCAACACCACAACTTCGCCGTGCGATGCGCCGAGGCTCATCAGCGACAGGATGCTGGCGGCGTCCATCGCCTCGTCCTCGGGCTCGCCCAGCCGGGCAATCGTGATCTCGAGGTTGTCGAACTCGCCTGCAGCCTCGGCGAAGATGGCGGCCGGACGGGCGTGCAGCCCGACCCGGCTGGCAATGGTGGCGTTACGTTCGGTCATTTCTGCTCCTTGAAGTCAGCTTGGGTGTTTGTCAGCTGTGAGTATCTGCTTGGAAAATCGTCCCGGTTCAGGCGGCTACGGGAACCGTTTCCACCGTATCAACCGGCTTCTTGACTGCCCAGCGCTTGAGCCCGATCACGGCGAAGGCGCCGACAACGGTACCGGCCGCAATGGCGATGCAGAACCACAGGAACGAATCGATCGCGAAGAAGACGAAGATTCCGCCGTGCGGGGCCTTCGAGCCCACGCCGGCCGCCATCGAGATGGCACCGGTCACGGCGCCGCCGAGCATGCTGGCGGGGATGACGCGGAGCGGGTCCGCGGCGGCGAACGGGATGGCGCCTTCGGTGATGAAGGAGGCCCCCAGCAGCCAGGCAGCCTTGCCGTTTTCCTGTTCCGCAAGGCTGAAGAGCCTCTTGTTCAGCACGGTCGCGGCCAACGCCATGGCCAGCGGCGGGACCATGCCGGCGGCCATGACGGCCGCCATGATCTGCCACGGGGCCTGGTTGGTGATGGAGGCTGCGCCCAGGCCGGCGACTGCGAAGGAATAGGCAACCTTGTTGACGGGACCGCCGAGGTCGAAGCACATCATCAGGCCCAGGATGACGCCCAGGGCGATGGCGCTGGCACCGGTGAGGCCGGACAGGAACTCGTTGAGCCCGACAGTGACCCGGGCGATGTAAGCGCCCAGGAACACGAACAACAGGCCCGACGCCGCGAGCGACGCCACGAGCGGGATAACGACCACCGGCATCAGGCCACGCAGCCAGCGGGCCACTTTAAGCTTGCCGATCGAATGGGCCACGTAGCCGGCGATCAGGCCGCCCACGATGCCGCCGAGGAACCCGGCACCCATGAAGACGGCAACGGCGCCGGAAACGAAGCCCGGGGCGATGCCGGGCCGGTCAGCAATGGCGTAGGCGATGTAGCCGGCCAGCGCGGGTACGAGGAAGCCCAGGGACAGGGCGCCGATCTTGAAGAGCACGGCCCCCAGGTAGGCGCCCAGCGGGCCCCAGGCCAGCTCCGGGTACACGGTAGGCAAGTTCGTGAGGCTGTTCTCCGCCAGGATCTTGTCCGCGAAGGCGGTGATGTTGTAGCCACCCAGCAGGAAGCCGAGGGCGATCAGCAGACCGCCGCCAGCCACGAACGGGATCATGTAGCTGACACCGGTCAGGAGGGCCTTCTTCAGCTTCGTGCCAATGTGCTCACTCTTTTCCTCGGCGGCCATCTCAGCCTGCTCCTCGGCGCCGAAGTGGGGCACGCGGTGGGCGTGCGGGTTGTCCGCTGCGGCGAGTGCCTCGGCGACCATCTTGTCCGGTTCGTCGATGCCTCGCTTGACCGGCGCGTTGATCACCGGCATGCCGGCGAAGCGCTCCTTGCCGCGCACGTCCACGTCCACTGCGAAGATCACGGCATCGGCGGCGGCGATCACGGCGGGGTCAAGTGCCTTGGCGCCGGAGGATCCCTGGGTTTCGACCTGCAGGTCCACGCCGACCTCTTTGGCCGCGGCGACGAGCGAGTCGGCGGCCATGTAGGTGTGGGCGATGCCGGTGGGGCACGCGGTGACGGCGACGAGGCGCTTAGGCCCCTTGGCCTTCGCCGCGCCGGCACCTTCACCGGTTGCGGCCGCCGCGGTTGAGGCGCCGGCCGCGGATGCGGCGCCGGTCGCTTCTGCAGCGGTGTGGGCGGCCGGCTTGTCCGCCAGGGCGGCGTCGACGAGGTCGACAATTTCCGCCTCGGAGGTCGCGGCGCGCAGGCTGGCCGTGAAGTCCTTCTTGATCAGCGACCGCGCCAGCTTCGAAAGCAGCTTCAAGTGGTCCTGGTCCGCGCCCTCGGGAGCGGCGATGAAGAAGATGATGTCAGCGGGCCCGTCCTTGGCGCCGAAGTCGACCGGCTGGGACAGCCGCGCCATCGCCAGCGTGGGTTCGGTGACCGCCGTCGAGCGGCAGTGCGGGATCGCGATGCCGCCCGGGACGCCCGTGGCGGTCTTGGATTCCCGGGCGAAGGCGTCGGCGAAAAGCCCTTCGGCCTCGGTGGCGCGTCCGGTGGCTGCAACCCTGCCTGCCAGATGCCGGATCACGTCCTCGGGCGAGCTGCCCAGATTCTGGTCGAGCTCGACCAGTTCGGTAGTAATGAGCTGTGTCACTGTCAATCCTTCCGGAGGGCCGTGATGGTTACGGCATCAGGGGTGGTTTGGTTGACTGCCGGGACAGTGGAGCCAGGCAGGGAAGCGGCGGCGGCACCATGGGCCACCGCCTGACGGAGGCAATCGACCGGGGCGGCGCCCTGGCTGGATGCGAGCAGGTATCCGGCCAGCGAGGAATCGCCGGCGCCGACAGTGCTGACCGCGGTGACCGGCGGGTGCGTGGCCAGCCACGCGCCGTCGGCCGTCACAAGAACGGCGCCCTTGGAGCCGAGGGTGGCCAGTACGGCACCCACTCCGGAGCGCACGACGGCGGCGGCGGCGGCTGCTGCAGCCTCCGGGTCCGCTTCGAGCTCCTCGGCGGACTTGTTCGTGGCGAAACCGGCTGCGGCAGCCAGTTCCACCAGTTCCTCGGCGTTGGGTTTCAAGAGGTCCGGCTTTCCCGAGGTATCGCCGGAGACCGCTGCGGCGAGGGGTTCGCCGGATGAATCGACGGCGACCCGTGGTGCGGCCTCGCCGTCGAACATGGACCGCAGCCGCCGGGTGACGGTTGCGTAGAAGTCGGCCGGGACCCCGGGTGGGAGCGAGCCGGCCAGGACTACCCAGGCGGCACCGCGGGCGTGGTCCAGCAACAGGCTGATCAGGGCCTCCTGCTGCTCCTCGCTGAGGGCCGGTCCGGGTTCATTGATCTTGGTGGTGACGCCACCGGGCTCGGTGAGGGCCACGTTGCTGCGCAGCGGCTCGCCAATCGGGAGGGCCGCGAACGGAACGTCAGTCTCCCGTAGGCCGGTGAGGACGGGGTCGGCCTCGGCGCCGGGGAGAACTGCGACTGTCTTCAGCCCCGACGCGACGAGGGCGCGGGAGACGTTGACTCCCTTGCCGCCGGATTCCTGGCGGACGGAGAGGGCCCGCTGAACTTCCCCGCGGAGGAGGGGGCCGGGCAGCGCCACGGTGCGGTCCAGGCTGGGGTTGGCGGTGAGGGTGACAATCACGCGACCACCACCTCCACTCCGGCTTCCGCAAGGGCGTCGGCGAGTTCCCGGCTGGGTTGCGAGTCTGTGATCACGGTGTCCAGATCTTTCAACGAGGCGAACTGGACCAGCGTTTCCGCGTCCAGCTTGGAGGAGTCAGCCAGCACCACAATGCGGCGCGCTGATTGGACGAAGGCAGCCTTGACAGCGGCTTCTTCAGGATCGGGTGTGCTCAGCCCGAAGGCTGCATGGATGCCGTTGGTGCCGATGAAGGCGATGTCCGGGCGGATCCGGCGGGCGGCTTCCACCGTGGACTGGCCGACGGCGGCCTGGGTCAGGCCGCGGACCTTGCCGCCGAGCAGGTGCAGGGCGATCCCGGGTCCGCCGGACAGCCGGGACGCGATGGGCAGGGAGTGGGTGATGACGACGAGTTCGGCGTCGGACCCGGATGCCGCAACGATGCCCTGCGCGGCGGCTCCGGCGGCCCGGGCGGACAGGAGTTCGGCGAGGGCCTCCGTGGTGGAGCCGGCGTCGATCAGGATGCTGCCGGTGAGGCCCTGGGGAATGAGGGCCAAGGCGGCCTCGGCGATCCGGGTCTTTTCGGGCTGCCGCTGGACGGTCCGTTCCAGGATGCTTTCTTCCGTGGTGCTGAAGCGGTCCGGGGAGACCGCGCCGCCGTGCACCCGGCGCACGCTGCCGGAGGCTTCCAGGGCGGCGAGGTCCCGGCGGATGGTTTCGGTGGTGATGCTGAAGCGCTCGGCCAGGTCCGTGACACTGGCCCGGCCGCTGGCGTAGATGAGCCCCACGATCAGCTGCTGGCGTTCTTCGGCGAACACTTACCCTCCATTGCGTACTGCGTCTGACTTGGTTCTTGTTCTTGCCGTGCGTTGAGCTGGAATTGCGCCCTTGGCCGCTTCGGTGACTCCCGTCACATGAAGTGGAATTATTTGACTTTATCTTTGTTCTTGTTGGTTTGTCAATGAAAAACCACATGAACGCAGAAGGGTGGGCTTTCGCCGCGGGACATGTCCAGTGGTCGGGCCGGGCGTCTGGGGACATGTCCGGTGTTCGGGCCGCGGAGTGGGCATTTGGGGAATATGTCCATGGGCCGCCGCGGGGGCTGGGCATGTGCTGTGAATGGGGTGGTTGCGGGCCGGGCGCCTGGGGACATGTCCAGTGGTCGGGCCGGGGAGTGGGCATTTGGGGGATATGTCCATGGGCTGCCGCGGGGACTGGGCATGTGCTGCGGTTGTGGTGGTTGCGGGCCTGCTGCCGGGGGACATGTCCAGTGTTCGGACCGGGGAGTGGGCATTTGGGGAATGTGTCCATGGGCTGCCGCGGGGACTGGGCATGTGCTGCGGTTGTGGTGGGAGTGGGCCGGGATGGCGGAAGCCGGGCCCGACCTCGAGGTCCGGCCCGGCTTCCGGGTCGTTAGCTTCCGCGCCGCTCAGTGGGTGCGGGGAAATCTCAGATGCCTGCGTCGCGGCTCTCATTGCGGGTGATGGTCTCGCCGGTGTTGGGGTCCACTACCGTGCGGCTCTCGCTGACCCGGCGCGTGCGGCCGCGTCCGGGGCCGGCGAGGACGAGAGAAGCGATGAGTCCAATCACGCCGACCGCCATCAGGATGTAGCCGATCATGGCCTGGTTCACATTGGGGATCAGCCCCGGGGCGACGGCCCAAGCGAGGATGGCGCCGATGGCGATGAGGAAGATTGCGGAACCGATTCTCATAACGTGCTCCTTGATGCCCGGGGGCGGACTGATGATGGTAAGCATGCTGTCCAGCGTCACGCTACAACCCCGCTCCTACTGTTTCAATGAAGCGCCCTCCGCCCCGCGGGGAAAATTTCGGCGCCGGTTTCGGCCAGCCTCGCCTTTTCCGGACGGATGCGCCACGGATCCGGGGGGCGGAGGTCCGTTTCCGCCGCGGAAGCCGCGGAGCGCGGCCCCGTGCGGGGCGGGACGCGTGGCGGTGCTGGATAGGCTGAGCCAATGGAGACGGTGATCTGGTCAAAACCCGAACACGAACGCGGCGGCACCCCGCTGCTGGTGATGCTGCACGGCTACGGCACGGACGAATTCCGCATGTCCAAGCTGTTCGCTTCCCTGCCGCCCGAGTTCAGCTGCGCCGCCCTGCGTGGACCCAAGGACATTGGAGACCACTACGGCTGGTTCCTGCTGGACTATTTCCTCACCCATGACTTTGCCGACGTCATCGCCTCCACGAACGCGGTCTTCGCCTGGATCGAGTCGGTCAAAGCCCGGCACAGCAGCGTCAGCCTGTTCGGATTTTCGCAGGGGATGGCGATGGCCAGCACGCTCCTGCGGCTCCGGCCGGAACAATTCCGCGCAGCTGTGGGGCTCTCGGGTTTTGTCCTGGACAACGAACTGCTGGCGATGAGTGAATCGTTCACCGCCCGGCCGCCGTTCTTTTGGGGCCGGGACAAGGGCGACGTCGTCATCAACGACGCCGCTACCGAGCACACCGAGGCTTGGCTGAACCGGAATACCCAGCTCACAGCCAGGACCTATCCGGGCATGGGCCACACGATCTCGCTGGCCGAACTCGTGGACGTCAGTGCGTTCCTGCGGCACTACGTCCTGCGCTGACCAGGGCACTACGTCCTGCGCTGACCGGGCGCTGACCAGGACGCCCGCCCGGCCCCGCCAACCCACGGCCAAGCAGGCCTGCCAGCCCGTTCCCGCTCCGCTGCCAAACTCCGGATCATCCACTTGCATGCCAAATATGTAAGCGCTTACAATCGACCTCGGCCATGAACACCGGGCCCACTACTTCGGGGGGAAGAAAGGGCTGAGCCCGTGCCGCAGGCCAATACCCCGCGCGTGAGTATCCAGCACGTCCCCGCGCTCCCCGGACTCCCCATCTGCACCGTCTCCTCCGGACCTCGTGCTCGACGCCGGCTCCAGCATCGAAGGCGGCCGGCTGGCCATGGTGCAGCCTGTGGAAAACCCCGGGATGCCGTCCGCGGTCTTCGCCGGTTGCGACGAGACAGCCTGCGGTGCGCTCGTGGCCATGCGGGAGCTCGGTTTGTCAGCGCCGGAAAACGTGTCCATCATAGGAATAGACGATCATCAGATGAGTTGGTTCCTGGGCCTGACCATAATTGCCCAGCCACTGGCCGGCCAGGGCGCGTTCGCGGCCAACCTGCTTATTGAAAGACTTCATCGCTCAGGACTTGCCACGCCGCCTGCCAGTCCGCCGTCGAACCATCTGCTGGACACCAAATTGGTAGAGCGCACCAGCACGCGCCGACGCTGATCCGGACGGTGTCCGACGCCGGAACGGCCCCCAACAGAGCAGCCCTGAACTGCCTGCCTTAGACCATCGCTTTGACCAAACCGTCTTGCCTGCCCGTCGTCTGAAAGGACCTCGACTCATGACTGTAGTTCCCGACACCTCCGGCCTCGCCGGTGCGCTCTCCGGTGCAACCGCCATCCTTTTTGACCTCGACGGCGTCCTGACCCCCACCGCCGTGGTGCACGAGCACGCCTGGAAGCAGCTCTTTGACGGCTTCCTGGCCTCGGCCCCCGGTGCTGAGCCCTACCGTGAGAGCGACTATTTCGACCACATCGACGGCAAGCCGCGGTTTGACGGCGTCCGGGACTTCCTGGCCTCCCGCGGGATTGTGCTGCCCGAGGGCCCGCTGAACGACGAGCCCGCGCATGACACCGTCCACGGACTCGGCAACCGCAAGAACAAGGTCTTCAACGACATCGTCGAGGCCGGCGGAGTCCAGCCGTACGAGGGCTCCGTCCGGCTGGTTGAGGCCGCGCTGGCCCGCGGACTCAAGCTCGCCGTCGTCTCCTCTTCCCGCAACGCCCCTGCCGTGCTGAAGGCTGCCGGCCTGTCCGACTACTTCCCGGTGGTGGTCGACGGCGTCGTCGCCGTCGCCGAGGGGCTGCCCGGCAAGCCCAGCCCGGCCACCTACGAATACGCCGCGCGGCTTCTGGGCCTGCCAAGCCAGGAGTGCGTCGTGGTGGAGGACGCCGTCTCCGGCGTCCAGGCCGGCAGCGCGGGAGACTTCCGCTCGGTGATCGGCGTCGACCGCGGCGCCGGCCGGCAGACCCTGCTCGACGCCGGCGCCACGGTCGTGGTCAACGACCTCGCCGAACTGCTCTAGCCCGGCCCGCTCACCCCACCGCCCAGCCCACTGCCCACTCCCGCCGAAGGAACCCCCTAAACCATGGCTCTCATCACCTCGGACCGCGCCCGGTTCCCCAACGATCCCTGGCAGCTGGTCGAGACCGTTCACCTCCCCGGCAATGCCGGCACCCTGGAGACGCTGTTCAGCCTCGGCAACGGGCACCTGGGCATCCGCGGCGCGCACTGGGGTGCCGCGGACGCCGAACTTCCGGGCAGCTTCATCAACGGCTTCCACGAGACCTGGGACATCAAGCACGCGGAAAACGCGTACGGCTTCGCCCGCACCGGCCAGCGGATCCTCTACGTCCCGGACGCCAACAACTTCACCGTCATCATCGACGGCGAGCCGCTGAGCCTGGAGGAGTCCACCGTGCTGGACTACCGCCGCTCGGTGGATTTCGCCACGGGTATCTATGAGTGCCGGATCACCTGGCAGTGCCGTTCCGGTGCGACGGTGACCACCACCGAACGGCGCGCCGTCGGTTACGCAACCCGCGGGGCGCTGGGCATCAGCCTCGAAGTGGCGGCCGACCGGGATATCTCCGCGGACGTCACGTCCTCGGTCATCAACCGCCAGGACCAGCCGGTGGAGGACCACTCCGCCCATGATCCGCGCCGCGCCGGCCGCCACGCCGGCCGTGTGCTGCTGCCCCTGCGGCTCGACGGCGGGGACGGCTCCCTGCGCCTGTCCTGGGAAGCCTCGGAATCCAAGCAGCGGCTCGGGATGGCCGTGGATCACTGGACCTCGGCCGGCGTGCAGCCGTTCGACACCCAGGTGGACCAGGACGACAGCAGCGTGCGCTACGTGCTCGCCGTCAGCGCGGACGCACCGTTCGTGCTGGAGAAGAGCGTCAGCTACGCCGTGGGCCAGGCCGCCGAGGACCTCGCCGACAACGCCGAAGCCAGCCTCAAGCCGGTCAGCGAGATCTTCGCCGAGAGCGAGGACCACTACCGCGCCTACTGGAGCACAAGCGACATCGTCCTTGCGGGCCAGACCGAGCTCCAGCAGGGCGTGCGCTGGAACCTCTTCCAGCTCGCGCAGGCCACGGCCTGCGCCGATGTGGCCGGCATCCCGGCCAAGGGCGTGTCCGGCTCCGGCTACGACGGCCACTACTTCTGGGACCAGGAGGTGTACCTGCTGCCCTACCTGACCTACACGAACCCGGGCAACGCCCGCCAGGTCCTGGAATTCCGCCACGACCTCCTTCCCGAGGCGAAGATCCGCGCCAAGGAGCTCAGCGTCGACGGCGCCCTCTTCCCCTGGCGCACCATCAACGGCCTCGAGGCCAGCGCCTACTACGCGGCCGGCACCGCGCAGTTCCACATCGCCGCCGCGATCGCCTTCGCGACCAACCGGTACATCTGGGCCAGCGGGGACACCGAGTTCCAGGCCACCCTGGGCTCCGATCTGCTGATCGAGACTGCACGGATGTGGGTCTCACTCGGCTTCTTCGGCAAGGACGGACTGTTCCACATCCACGGCGTCACGGGCCCCGACGAGTACACCGCCGTCGTCAACGACAACCTGTACACGAACGTCATGGCCCGCTTCAACCTGCGCGCCGCGGCGGCACTGGACCACCCGGAGATCGACGACGCCGAACGCCAGCTCTGGGAGCAGGCAGCCAACCGCATGCAGCTGCCCTACGACGAGGACCTCCAGGTCCATTCCCAGGACAACGACTTCATGACCCTGGAACCGTGGGACTGGACCACGCCCCGGTCCAAGTACCCGCTCCTGCTGCACTTCCACCCCTTGGTGATCTACCGGCACCAGGTCCTTAAGCAGGCCGACACCGTGCTGGCCATGTTCCTGCAGTGGCAGGACTTCACCGCCGAGGAAAAGCGCCGCGCCTTCGATTTCTACGACCCCATCACCACGGGCGACTCCACGCTGTCCGCCTGCGTCCAGGGCATCATGGCGGCCGAGGTCGGCTACAGCAAGGCAGCGCTGGACCACTTCACCCACGCCCTGTTCATCGACCTCGACGACACCCACGGCAACACGATCGACGGCGTCCACATCGCCTCCACCGGCGGCGTGTGGAGCTCGCTGGTCAGCGGCTTCGCCGGGCTGCGGGACCAGGGCGCTGTGCCGTACTTCGATCCCCGGCTGCCTGCCGAATGGGACGGCCTCGAGTTCCACCTGAAGATCCAGGGCAGGCTCCTGCACGTCGGGCTCGAGCAGGATTCGATCAGCCTGACCGTCCGCGACGGCGCGCCGCTGGAGGTCGACGTGCGCGGGGAACTGCTCACGGTCGACGGCGGCCCGGTCCGGGTCCCGCTGGCGCCCGTCACCGCCCCGGAACCGACCATCTTCCCCAGCGGCCTTCCGACGTCGTCGATCCCGGTGGTGCGCGCCGCAGTCTAAACCGCCGCCGAAGCAACGCGGGGTCACCTATCGCCCATGATTCCCCCGGACATGGGCGCTAGGTGACCCCGCGTTGGTCTGGGCCGGGCTGCCCTGGTCCGGAGGATTCGGCAGAGGCCGGGGCGTCGGCGGGTTCCTCACCGTCGGCGGGTTCCTCACCGCCGGTGAGGGGGTGGGTCAGTTCATCGGCCGGCATCCGCGCCACGACCATCGCGACGACGGCCATCGCCGGGCACACGGTCCCGGCGACGAGGAAGATCAGCCACACCGGCAGCACCTCGGCGGCCGGCCCGGCGAGTGCCATGGAGACCGGCATGAGGGCCAGGGATACAAAGAAGTCCAGGCTCGAGACGCGGCCCAGCAGAGGCGGCGGCACCCGGCGCTGGAGCAAGGTTCCCCAGATCACCATGCCCACGCCGCCGGTCGCGCCGAAGATGAAGAGGGCGGCGGCCACGGCCCAGAAACTGTCCATGATTCCGACGGCGGCGATCGGCAGGCTTCCCGCTCCCCAGGACACCATCATCACGGTGAGGTAGCGGCGCGGGAGGGGAAACGAAGCCGTGGCCAGCGAGGCTGCGGCGCCGCCCAAGCCCATGATGGCGAGCAGGAAGCCGAACATGCGCGCGTCCCCGCCGAGCTGGTCCCGGACCACGAAGGGGATCAGGACCTCGATGGGGCCGATCAGGAACAGCACCGAAATGCAGGCCCAGAGCAGGGTCCACAGCAGCCAGGGCGTCCGGACGGTGTAGCTGACGCCCTCGCGGAGGTCGTGGCGCAGGGACGTCTTGGCCCGCGGCTGGCCAGATTCGGTAGCCCCACCGCTGTCCGGGACTCCCGCCGCGGGCTGGCGGTGGAGGAGGTTCAGGATGCAGAAGGCCACCAGATGGCAGGCCGCCACTCCGGTGACGGCGTAGGCGGGGGACAGGGCCGCCACCAGGATGCCCGCAACGGCCGGTCCGGCGGCCTGCTGCAACAGCGGCCGCATCGTGCCTTCCAGGCCGTTGGCCGCCAGCAGGTCCTCGGGCGGCAGGATCCGCGGCAGGATGGCGGAGTAGGCGGGGAAGAAGAACGCAGCCCCGACGCCGAGCACGAAGGCCCCCAGCGCGAGATGCCACAGCTCGAGCAAGCCGGCCAGGGCCAGCCCGCTGACAGTGGCAACGACGGCGAGGTTGGCGCCCTCGACCGCGATGATCAGGAGCCGCTGGGGCACGCGGTCCGCGGCGATGCCGCCGGCCAGCAGAAACGTCACCAGCCCGACGCTGCCCGCCGCGGCCACGACCGAAAGCTCCAGCGGTCCGCCGCCCAGATGGATCACCTCGTAGACCATCGCGACGGCCCACATCCCGGAACCGAAGATGGAGACGGCCAGCGCCGTGATCAGCACGCGGTACTCCCGGTGCGCGAAGGGGCGGAGGGCTCGCAGGGCGGGCATGGGCCCAGTCTAGTAGCCAGCCGCGCGGCCGGGCTGGACCCCTCCGGGGCGCAGCGGCGACCCCGCCTGCCTACCCGTGTGTAGTGTTAAGTGCACTTAGTTTTATGGTTCCGACGAGAGGCGATCATGGCCAAGCGCAGCAACCCGGCAATGAAGATTGCCCAGGAAACAGCCCACAGCGCGATGTTCGACGCGGCAGGCCAGCCCCGGCCCGGCCTGCACAAGGTGCTCCTGCGGGCGGTTGAAGTCCAGCGGCCGCTGGTGCTGGCCAATATCCGCAGGCTTCAGCGCAGGCACCCGCAGGCCACCGCGGCGCAGCTCGCCGCCATCCTGGAGCGCGACTACCTGCTGGCCGTCACCGGCGGCGGTGCGCTGGTCGGCGGGGCTGCCGTGATTCCGGGCGTCGGAACTGCGGCCGCACTGGGTCTCTCGGCCGCCGCAGCAGTCGGGTTCCTCGAAGCCACCGCACTGTATTCCACGGCCCTTGCTGAACTGCACGGCATCCGGATGGTGGACCCGGACAGAGCCAGCACCCTGGTCATGGCGGTCATGCTGGGCGAGGAAGGCACCCAGCTACTGAGCTCGCTGAGCGGACAAGCGGCGGGCCGGGGCAAGGGGCCCACGCAGGCCTGGACCGCGGCCTTCACCCGCCGCGTCCCCCTCGCCGGCTTCGGTACAGTGCGGGCCAAGATCCAGACGATGTTCCTGCGCTCCCTGCTCAAGACCCAGGGCACAGCCTGGCTGGGCCGTGCCCTGCCCTTCGGTATCGGCGCCGTCGTAGGCGGCGTGGGCAACCGGGTGATGGGCCATGCGGTCGTCGCGAACGCCAAGGAAGCATTCGGGCCCATCCCGGACACGATTCCGGGAGAACTGCAAGCCCTTGCGGAAACCACCGGCCCGGCAGCGCTCTACGAAACTTCCCTGGACGCGCAGCCGGACGGCGGCGCCCCGGGCGGCGGCACCCAGGGCGGCGGCACTCAGGGCAGCGGCGCCCCGAAGACTTTAACGAAGGACGGCGGCACGTTTTGGATCTGAACACTGACCTGGGGGAGTCCTTCGGGACCTGGACCAAGGGCGCCGACGCCGCGATGTTTCCGCTGGTCACGAGCGCCAGCGTGGCCTGCGGGATGCACGCCGGGGACCCCGTGACCATGCTGGACACCTGCCGGGCGGCGTACGAGCTCGACGTCAACGTCGGTGCCCACATCGGCTACCCGGACCTGGCCGGCTTTGGCCTGCGCTCGCTGGACATGACCTTTGACGATCTCTTCGGCGCGGTCCTTTACCAGCTCGGGGCGCTCGACGGCGTGGCCCATGCCGTGGGCGCCTCGGTGGACTACGTCAAGCTGCACGGGGCGCTCTACGACCGCACCGTGCACGACGGCGAGCAGGCCTCCGCCGTGATCGCCGCCATCCAGGCCTACGATCCCGGACTGCCCGTCCTCGGCTTCCCCGGCTCAGCCCTGCTGGAAATCGCCAAGGAAGCCGGGCACCCCGTCTTCTCCGAGGCCTTCGCCGACCGCGCCTACTTCCCCGACGGCACCCTCGTGCCGCGCACCGAGGTGGGAGCAATGATGCTCGACGCCGGACAGGTTGCCGAGCGGGCGGTCAGGCTCGCCACGAAGGGCGAAATCGAGGCCGTCGACGGCACGGTGCTCCGGATCGAGCCGCAGTCGCTGTGCCTCCAGGGCGACACCGCCGGCTCCGTTGCCGCGGCGACCGCGATCCGTGCGGCGCTGGAGGCTGCCGGCGTCGAGCTGGAGAGCTTCGCCTGAACTGCGAGCCCCGACCCGCGGGGCCGGCCGGTGGCCCTGAACTGCGGGGCCGGCCGGGCAGTTCCCGGACGGCCCGGACCCGGGCCTGCCACAGTGTCCTAAGGCCCTGTTCCGGCCGGAGGGGGCACCCTAGCTTGAAGGAATGACTGCCGGAGACGCGGCGGGGCTGGACGGGCCCGCCTCGGATGCAATGTTGAAGCTGGGCCGATTCTTTACGAAATGGGACCAGACCGACGACGGCAGGGCGGTGTTCCGCGAGGGTGGCCGCAAGGGCGACATCTTTTACCGGGACCGCTGGAGCCACGACAAGGTGGTCCGGTCCACGCACGGGGTGAACTGCACCGGCTCCTGCTCCTGGAAGGTGTACGTCAAGGACGGCATCATCACCTGGGAATCCCAGCAGACCGACTACCCCTCCGTGGGCCCGGACAGCCCGGAATACGAGCCGCGGGGCTGCCCGCGCGGCGCGGCCTTCTCCTGGTACACCTACTCACCCACCCGGGTGCGTTTTCCGTATGCGCGGGGCGTCCTCGTCGAGATGTACCGCGAGGCCAAGGCCCGGCTGGGTGACCCGGTGCTGGCCTTTGCCGACGTCGTGGGCGACCCCGAGCGGCGCCGCCGCTACCAGCAGGCCCGCGGCAAGGGCGGCCTGGTGCGGGTCTCCTGGCAGGAGGCGATCGAAATCGCCGCCGCCGCGCACGTGAACACCATCAAGACCTACGGCCCGGACCGCTGCGCCGGCTTCTCGCCCATCCCGGCGATGTCCATGGTCTCGCACGCGGTGGGGACCCGCTTCATCCAGCTGATCGGCGGGGTGATGACGTCCTTCTACGACTGGTACGCCGACCTCCCCGTGGCCAGCCCGCAGGTGTTCGGGGACCAGACCGACGTCCCGGAATCGGGGGACTGGTGGGACGCCCGGTATCTGATGATGTGGGGCTCCAACGTCCCCGTCACCCGCACCCCGGACGCGCACTGGATGGCCGAGGTGCGGTACCGCGGCACCAAGGTGGTCACGGTCAGCCCGGACTATGCGGACAACACGAAGTTCGCCGACGAATGGCTCCCCGCGCAGGCCGGAACCGACGCCGCGCTGGCCATGGCGATGGGGCACGTCATGCTCAAGGAATTCTTCGTCGACCGTGAGGTGCCGTTCTTCGCCGACTACGTCCGCCGGTACACCGACCTGCCGTTCCTGGTCCGTCTCGAGCGGCGCGACGACGGCTCCCTCACCCCGGCCAAGTTCCTCACCGCCAAGGACCTCCCCGCCGAGTCGCTGGCCGAGGACGCGGCGTTCCGCACCGTCCTGTTCGACAAGAAGACCGGGCTGCCGGCGGTCCCCAATGGCTCGATGGGCTTCCGCTACTCAGAGAGCGGCGAGGGCAAGTGGAACCTGGATCTCGGAGCGATCGAACCGGCGCTGTCCCTCCGGGAAGTGTCAATGGAAAGCGCCGAGATCCTGCTGCCGTGCTTCGAGGACGCCGGCGGGGACGGCAGCGTGCTCCGCCGCGGCGTGCCCGTCCTGGCGGTGGAAGGCCAGCTGGTCACCACCGTCTTCGACCTCATGCTGGCCCAGTACGGGGTCGGCCGCGACGGGCTTCCGGGGGACTGGGCCGCCGGCTACCAGGACGCAGCGACACCCTACACGCCGGCCTGGCAGGAGGAGATCACCTCCGTCCCGGCGCAGGCCTGCATCCGGGTGGCCCGCGAATTCGCCCGCAACGCCGAACAGTCCAAGGGCCGGTCCATGATCATCATGGGCGCCGGGATCTGCCAGTGGTTCCACGGCGACACCACCTACCGGGCGGTGCTGGCCCTGGTGATGCTGACCGGCTGCATGGGCCGCAACGGCGGAGGCTGGGCGCACTACGTCGGCCAGGAAAAGACCCGGCCGGTCACTGGCTGGCTGTCGCTGGCCAACGCCCTTGACTGGTCCCGGCCGCCGCGGACGATGATCGGCACCGGCTACTGGTACATGCACACGGACCAGTGGCGTCAGGACGGCTACTCCGCGGACGCGCTGAAGTCCCCGCTCTCCACCGGAAGCCTGGACGGCATGCACACTGCCGACGCGCTGGCCCAGTCCGCCCGGCTGGGCTGGATGCCGTTTTACCCGCAGTTCGACCGCAACCCGCTGGACCTCGCGGACGAGGCGGAAGCCGCCGTCGCCGCCGGCACCGCGACGGACGCCGCCGGCTACATCGCCGATGCCCTGAAGAGCCGCACCCTGAACCCGGCGATCGAGGACGTGGACGCCCCGGAAAACTGGCCGCGGACCCTCGTGCTGTGGCGCTCCAACCTGTTCGGCTCCTCGGCCAAGGGCAACGAGTACTTCCTGCGGAACCTGCTGGGAACGCACAACAATGTCCTGGGCCAGGACCATGCCGAGGGGCTCAAGCCCAAGGATGTGAAATGGCATGAGCAGGCGCCCGAAGGAAAGCTCGACCTGCTGGTTTCCGCGGACTTCCGGATGACCTCCACCACCCTGCTGTCCGACGTCGTGTTCCCGGCCGCCACCTGGTACGAAAAACACGACCTGTCCTCCACCGACATGCATCCGTTCGTGCACGCCTTCACCCCCGCGATTGACCCGCCGTGGGAGACCAAGACGGACTTCGACACCTTCCACCTGCTGGCTCAGGAGTTCTCCCGGCAGGCCAAAACCCACCTCGGCGTCCGCCGGGACCTGGTGAGCGTGCCGCTGCAGCACGACACGCCCGGCCAGCTGGCCCAGCCCGGCGGGATCGTGCGGGACTGGCGGGACATGTCCATCCCCGCGGTCCCGGGTCAGAACATGCCCATTTTTTCCGTCGTCGAGCGAGACTACACCGCCATCGCGGACAAGCTCGCCGCCGTGGGGCCGCTGGCGGACAAACTGGGCTTCACGGTCAAGAACGTCACGTACAAACTTGCCGGCCCGTTGGACCGGCTCAGCCGATCCAACGGGGTGATGCTTGGCGGCGCCGCGGACGGCCGTCCCGCGATCGATACGGACGCGAAGATGGCCGAGGCCATCCTGGCGTTCTCCGGCACCACCAACGGGGCGCTGGCCGTGCAGGGCTTCAAGGACCTGGAAATCCGCACCGGGAGGAAACTGGCGGACCTGGCCGAGGGCTCCGAAGAAAAATACATCACCTTCGCCCAGACCCAGGCCGGCCCGGTTCCGGTGATCACCTCGCCGGAATGGTCCGGCTCCGAGACCGGCGGCCGGCGCTATGCACCCTTCACCATCAACGTCGAGCGGCTCAAGCCCTTCCACACCCTGACCGGCCGGATGCACTTCTTCCTGGACCACGACTGGATCCGGGACATCGGCGAGGCGCTGCCGATCTACCGGCCGCCGCTGGACATGCACCGGCTCTTCGGCGAACCCAGGCTCGGCCAGGACGGGTCCATGGAGGTGGTGGTCCGCTACCTGACGCCACATTCCAAGTGGTCCATCCACTCCGAATACCAGGACAACCTGCTGATGCTCTCGCTCTCCCGCGGCGGGCCCACGGTCTGGATGAGCCCCGCCGACGCGGCGGCCATCGAGGTCAAGGACAACGACTGGGTGGAGTGCCTGAACATCAACGGCGTCCTGGTGGCCCGGGCGATCGTCAGCCACCGGATGCCGGCCGGTGTGGTCTACGTCCACCACGCGCAGGAACGCACCATCGACGTGCCGAAGTCCGAGGCCACCGGGCGGCGCGGCGGCATCCACAACTCCGTGACCCGGCTGCTGGTCAAGCCCTCGCACCTGATCGGCGGCTACGCCCAGCTCGCCTACGCGTTCAACTACCTTGGCCCCACCGGAAACCAGCGCGACATGGTGGCCACCGTCCGGCGTCGTTCCCAGGAGGTGCAGTACTGATGCGTGTCATGGCCCAAATGGGCATGGTCATGAACCTGGACAAATGCATCGGCTGCCACACCTGTTCCGTGACCTGCAAGCAGGCGTGGACCAACCGTGCCGGCACCGAATACGTCTGGTTCAACAACGTCGAAACCCGGCCCGGGCAGGGCTATCCGCGCCGCTACGAGGACCAGGAGAAGTGGCACGGCGGCTGGGCGCTGAACAAGCGCGGGAAGCTGGTGCTCAAGGCGGGCGGCCGGGTCAAGAAGCTCTTCGGGATCTTCGCCAGCCCGGTCCAGCCCGAGCTCAAGGACTACTACGAGCCATGGACCTACGACTACAAGACCCTCGTTGACGCGCCGCTGGGCGACGACTTCCCGGTGGCCCGGCCCAAGTCCCTGATCACCGGGGAGGACACCAAGATCACCTGGTCCGCGAACTGGGACGATGACCTCGGCGGCTCCGCCGAGAACGGCCACCTGGACCCGATCGTGGAGAAGGTCCGGCGGGAATCCGAGGACAAGATCAAGTTCGCGTACGAACAAACCTTCATGTTCTACCTGCCGCGGATCTGCGAGCACTGCCTGAACCCGTCCTGCATGGCCTCCTGCCCTTCCGGGGCGATCTACAAGCGGGTGGAGGACGGGATTGTGCTGGTGGACCAGGACAAATGCCGCGGCTGGCGCCAGTGCGTCACCGGCTGCCCCTACAAAAAGATCTACTTCAACCACAAGACCGGCAAAGCCGAGAAGTGCACCTTCTGCTACCCGCGGGTGGAGGTGGGGCTCCCGACAGTCTGCTCCGAGACCTGCGTGGGCCGGTTGCGGTACCTGGGGCTGTTCCTGTACGACGCCGACGCCGTCACCGCGGCGGCCTCCGTCACGGACCCCCGGGAACTCTACGACGCCCAGATGGACGTGCTGCTGGACCCGAACGACCCCGCCGTCCAGGCCGAGGCCCGGGCCCAGGGCATCCCGGAGGACTGGATCGACGCCGCCGGGCGCTCGCCGGTCTACGCCCTGGCCAAGGTCTACAAGGTGGCGCTGCCGCTGCACCCGGAATACCGGACCATGCCGATGGTCTGGTACGTGCCGCCGCTCTCACCCGTGGTGGACCTGCTGCGCGACCAGGGCCACGACGGCGAGGACACCGGCAACCTTTTCGGCGCCATCGACGCGCTGCGCATCCCGGTGGAATACCTCGCTGAACTCTTCACCGCCGGCGACGCGGACCGGGTGACCGCGGTGCTGAAGAAGCTGGCGGCGATGCGCTCCTTCATGCGCGGCATCAGCCTCGGCGACGACCCGGACGACGCCATCCCGGAGGCCGTGGGGATGGATAGCCAGAGCATGTACGAGATGTACCGGCTGATGGCGATCGCGAAATACGAGGAGCGCTACGTCATCCCGAAGGCCCACGTGGAGCAGGCCCACGACCTCGAGGAAATGGGCTGTTCGCTCGACTTCGAGGGCGGCCCGGGCATGCAGGATACCGCCCACTTCGGCGAAGCCAGCGGCCGGCCCGTCCCCGTGGCGGTGGAAACCTTCAACGCCCTCCGGGACCGGCAGACCTCCGGCTCCGCGCCCGGCGAAACCACCCTGCGCGGCAGGGTGAACCTGCTGAACTGGGACGGCACCGGAGCGCCCTCCGGGCTTTTTCCGGAAAAGGCGTTGCTTCCGGAAAAACCGCCTCCGGCGGAACCGCCGCCGCCGAAACCGGCGGGCCCCGCGGAATCCCCTCCGGCGGGGGAGCAGCCATGACCCGCCGCCAGCAGGTCCTCTACCTCGCCGCGGCCTGGTGCCTGTCCTACCCTGACGAGGAACTGACCGGCCGGGTCCCGCTGATGCGGGCCGCGCTGGCCGAGTTCCCCGGCGCCACGGCGGACTTCGTTGCGGTCCTGGACCAGCTGGAGTCCACGCCGCCGATCCAGCTCCAGTCCCAGTACGTGCGCGAGTTTGACCTCGGAAAGCGCCACGCCCTGCACCTGTCCTACTGGACTGACGGGGACACCCGGCGCCGCGGCGAGGTTCTGGGCAACTTCAAGAAGACCTACCGGCAAAGCGACATCCTGGTGGACACCCACGGCGAACTGCCCGACTACCTCCCGATGGTCCTCGAATACGCCGCGCTGGTGGACCTCGCGGCCGGCCGCGAGCTGCTGACGCGCTTCCGGGCGAGCCTGGAGATGCTCCGCTTCGGGCTGCTCCGGGACCAGCTGCCGCACGCCCGGATCCTGCAGGCCGTCTGCGCCACGCTGCCCGGGAAATCCCCGGCGGACGAGCAGGCCGTCATGCGGATGGCCGGCTACGGCCCGCCCACGGAGGCCGTGGGCCTGGACCCGTACGATCCGCGCCTGCTGCCCGTGAAGGGGGCCTGAGCATGCTGGCATTCGAAGCGGAACCCGGATCCGCCGTCGGACTCACCGCACTGGACATCGTGCTGTGGGGCGTGCTGCCGTACGTCATGGTGGTGGTTTTGGTCGGCGGACTTCTCTGGCGCTACAAGTACGACCAGTTCGGCTGGACCACGAGGTCTTCCCAGCTCTATGAGTCCAGGCTGCTGAGGATTGCGTCCCCGTTGTTCCACTTTGGCCTGCTCGCCGTGATCGCCGGTCACTTCTTCGGCCTGGTCATTCCGATGGCGTGGACCCAGGCGGCCGGGATGAGCCAGGAGTTCTACCACTTCAACGCCCTGCTGGTCGGCGGGATCGCCGGGGTCGGAACGCTGGGCGGGATCCTCCTGCTGATCTACCGCCGCCGGACCACCGGGCCGGTCTTCATGGCCACCACCGGCAATGACAAGACCATGTACGTGGTGCTCACCGCGGCCATCGTGTTCGGGCTGTGGACCACCTTGGCGAGTGTCTTCGAGGGCGAGCACGGGCACAATTACCGCGAGACCGTGGCCCCGTGGTTCCGCTCGCTGTTCATCTTCCAGCCCGACATCGCGGCGATGGCCGCGGCGCCGTTCTCCTTCCACCTGCACACCCTGGTAGGCATGGCGCTGTTCGTGATCTGGCCGTTCACGCGCCTGGTCCACGCCTTCACGGCCCCGTTCCACTACCTCTTCCGCCCCTACATCGTTTACCGCTCCCGGGATCGGGACTCCGGTGGGGCCGGGGCCAAAGGCACAGCCGGCGCTGCCGGCGCCCGGAGCTCCACGGCCGGCGCGCGGCGGGGCTGGTCCGCCGTCGGAACCCGGGACCGGGACACCAGGAACCGGTGACCCGGTGCCATCGCTGAAGCTGCGTTGCTGAACCGCTTTGCTGAACCGCTTTGCTGAACCAGGAAGGAGACCGCCGTGGCCGGAGCAGTGTCCCCGCCCGTCGCCGCCCCTGCGGGCCGGGCGCTCAATCTGACGCTCGCCACCTCGACCTCCGTGGTGTGCTTCTGGGCCTGGAACTCCATCGCCACGCTGAGCGCGTTCTACACCCAGCATCTGCACCTCAATCCGGCCACCACCGGTGTGCTCGTGGCCATGCCCGTCTTCGTCGGCTCGCTGGGGCGGATCGTCGTCGGCGCCTTGACGGACAAGTACGGCGGCCGCGCCATGTTCACTTTTGTCCTGATGGCCTCCATCGTCCCGATCCTGCTGGTGGCAGTCGGCGGCAGCCTCGACTCCTTCGCCCTGGTGCTGGCTGCCGGCGTGCTGCTGGGGGTCGCCGGAACCGTCTTCGCCGTCGGGATCCCCTTTGTCAGCGCTTGGTACGAGCCCGCCCGGCGGGGTTTCGCCACCGGCGTCTTCGGCGCGGGCATGGGCGGAACGGCCCTGGCCGCTTTCCTGAACCCCCGGCTTGTCGCCGCCATCGGCTACGTTCCCACCCACCTGCTGATCGCCGCGATTCTGGCGGTCATGGCCGCCATCATCTGGTTCCGATTGAAGGAGGCGCCGGGCTGGACCCGCAGCAACGCGCCCGTGATGCCCAAGCTGATCGACGCCGCGAAGACCCCGGTCACGTGGAAGCTGTGCTTCCTCTACGCAGTCCTCTTCGGTGGCTTCGTTTCCTTCGCCACGTATCTGCCCACGTACCTCCGGGATGTCTACAGCTTCGATCCCAGCGCGGCCGGCGCCCGTACCGCGGGGTTTGCGCTCGCAGCCGTGCTGGCGCGGCCGGTGGGCGGCGTACTCGCCGACAAGATCGGTCCCAAGCCAGTGGTGATCGCTGCCCTCGCCGGCGTCGCCGTCCTTGCCTGGGTGGTGAACCTGCAACCCGACGGCGACGTCCCCGCCGGCCTGACGTTCGTCGCCATGGCGGCGGCGCTGGGCCTGGGCACGGGCGGGGTGTTCGCCTGGGTGGGGGTCCTCGCGCCGGAGGGCAAGGTCGGCAGCATCAGCGGGGTGGTCAGCGCGGCCGGCGGCCTGGGCGGCTACTTCCCGCCGCTGATCATGGGCGCCACCTATGACGCCGCGGCGCACAGCTACGCGATCGGGCTGCTGCTGCTCGTCGCCACAGCGTTCGCGGCGCTGGTCTTCACCATCTTCGCCATGCACGGCAGGACCAAGGCCAAGGTCGCGGCCGCCTAGCCGGTGCCGCGGAGCGGGGCCCAGCTAGCCGAACAGCAGGGTGGCCAGCGTAAAGATGGCCAGCCCGGCCAGGGCGCCCACCACCGTGCCGTTGATCCGGATGAACTGCAGGTCCCTGCCGACCTGCAGCTCGATCTTCTGCGACGTCTCGTCGGCATCCCAGCGGGCCACGGTGTCCGTGATGACCCCCGCGATGTCCGAGCGGTAGGTCTTCACGAGGTAGCCGGCCGCGTCGCCGATCCAGGCGTTCACCTTGCCGGCGAGCTCGGGATCGACCAGCAGCCGGGTGCCGAAGTCATGCACGGCCGCCTTGAACTTGACGGTCAGTTCGCTGTGCGGGTCATCGACGGCGGTGAGCAGGGCCGTCTTGATGGTGTCCCAGGTGCGGGAGGCGAGCTCGCGGACCTCCGGGTCGCCGAGCACTTGGGCCTTGATGCCCTCGGCGCGGGCGATCATGACAGGATCATGCTGCAGGTCCTGCGCGAGTTCCTTGAGGTACTTGTCGATCGAGAGGCGGACCTGGTGCTGCGGGTCGGACTGCACGGCGCGGGTGAACTTGAGGATCTCCACGTACACCTTGTCGCCCACCAGCCCGTCCACGAACGAGGGCACCCACGTCGGGGACCGGTCGGTGACCAGCCTGTTGACCGTCTCCTGGTTGTCCCGCACCCAGTCCACGGTGCGGTCCACCATTAGGTCCACCAGCGCATGGTGGTGCCCGTCGTCGAAAATCCGCTCGGCGAGGCGGCCCACCGGCGGCCCCCACGGCGGGGTGAGCAGGTGCTTGCGGACCATGGACTCGATCACGGCCTGGACGTCGTCGTCGTTGAGGACCTTGAACGCGCCGCGGATGACGGCGGCACCCTCCTTGGCGACCCGGTCCGGGCCGCCGGGGCTGGACAGCCAGGCGCCGGCCTTGCGCGCAATGTCTGCGGACGCCAGCTTCTCCTGGACCACCTGTTCGGAGAGGAAATTGGTTTCCACGAATTCGCCCAGCGAGGCGCCGATCTGGTCCTTGCGGCGGGGGATGATCGCGGTGTGCGGGATCTTGATGCCCATGGGGTACTTGAACAGGGCCGTGACGGCGAACCAGTCCGCGAGGGCCCCGACCATGCCGCCCTCGGCCGCGGCGCGGACGTATTCGAGCCCCGGATACTGCTTCTGCAGGGCGAACGCGACGATGAAGATCACCGCCATGACGGCCAGCAGCGAGAGGGCGAGGAGCTTCATCCGGCGCAGCGCCGCGGCCTTCTCGACGTCGCTGGAGGCAGCGGAACGCTGCCCGGGGGGACCGTCCGGCCGGGCGCCGCCCGGACGTCCCGCCGCGCCGGTCAGGGAGGTTGACTCAGTATTCACCTGCATGAGCCCAGCCTAGCCCGCCACGGAAACGGACGGTCCGCTAACGTGGCACCATGACCACTGATGAGCCTGCCGCCGCCCGGCCTTTGGTCTATGCCCACCGCGGCGCCAGCGGAACATTCGCCGAGCACACCCGGGCCGCGTACCTGCAGGCAATCGCCGACGGCGCCGACGGCGTCGAATGCGATGTCCACCTGACCCGGGACCAGCACGTGGTGCTCCTGCACGATGCCACCCTGGACCGCACCTCGGACGGCACCGGCCAGGTGGCCGACCGGACCCTGCAAGAACTCCAGGAACTGGACTTCTCCTCCTGGAAGGGAGCCCGGATCCCGGAGGCCTACGGCGCCAAGTCCGGGCAGTTCCTGACCCTGCCGGACCTGCTCGACATCCTGCGTGCGGCCGGCCGCGGGATCGGGCTGGCGATCGAGTTCAAACACCCGAGCCCGTACCAGCTCAGACTCGAGGACCGGGCCCTCGAGGTCCTGAGGGCCCAGGGCTGGGATCCGCGGACGTCGATGCTGGAGAACATCACGGTTTCCTTCATGAGCTTTAGCCCCGACTCCGTAAAACACCTCCTGGAGTCCGTACCGGCCGCGGCTGTCTGCCAGCTCGTGGATGACGTCAATGTGGCGGACATCCGGGAGGAACTGGGCCTCGGTGCCCTGACCGGCGGGGCGCTGGCCAACGTGATGAAGGCCGCCCAGGCTGAGGGGGAACGGATCCTGGCGGCGGCTGAGGCGGGCATTGCCGGCCCCGGCATCGGGTACGTCCGCACGCACGCCCCGGCCGTTCAGCGCTGGCTCGCCTCGGGGCTGCGGTGCCGGGTATGGACGGTCGACACCGAGGACGACGTCGAACGGTGCCGGAAACTCGGGATCCAGGAGATCACCACCAACTGGCCCGCCCAGGTCCTCTCCCAGCTCATGGCGGACAGCCGGCCCCCACGGTAGCTGCCTGGCCGCTCCACGGATCCCGGGCTGACATCTTCACATCCCCCGCGTCCCGGGCGGATTACGGCCGGCGTGGCCGCTGTGGTTGAGTTGTTGCATGCCATTTCGCCGGCCCGTCCCGGACCTCCAGACGCTGTCCGCAGCAGCGATGAGCGCGCTGCTGCTCACAAGTGCCGCCAAGCACTTCCGCGAGCCTGAATTTTTCCACCCGGTGGTACCTGACTTCCTGTGCCGGGACGACTCAGGCGAGCAGCCGAACGGGCCCCTGGCCGTCCTGTCCCGTGAGGAATGGGTGGCAGTGAGCGGGCTGCTGGAAGCCGCCGCCGCCGTCGGGCTCCTGGTCCCGGCCACCCGGAGGGCCGCCGCGGGATGCGTCACGGCGATGTTCGCCGCCTTCCTCGCCGGCCACGTGGATGCCCTGCGCAAAGCCTACGGGCCGGAGGGCTCGCCGCGCCGGCGACGCATGCACACCCTGCGGCTCCCGCTCCAGGCGCCCCTCATCGCATGGGCCTGGACTTTGACGCGGCGGAACCGGCGCCCGTGAAAATCCTGCAGTCACCGGCGGTGCGGATCGGTTTGTCGATCAGCATCGCCACCGGTCTCTACGGCGTCTCCTTCGGCGCGCTGTCCGTAACCTCGGGCCTGGATTTCTGGCAGACCATGGCGCTGAGCCTGCTGCTGTTCAGCGGCGGCTCGCAGTTCGCCTTCATCGGCGTGGTGGCCGGAGGCGGGTCCGGCGTCGCAGCGATGGGCGCCGCGACGCTGCTGGGCATGCGCAACGGCATCTACGGCATGCAGATCAATGCCCTCCTGCAGCCGCGCGGGTGGCGGAAGTTTGCCGCGGCCCAGCTGACCATCGACGAGTCCACCGCCACCAGCACAGGGCAGACGGACCCCGACGAGCAGAAACGCGGCTTCTGGACCGCCGGAATCGGCGTCTTTGTCCTCTGGAACCTGTTCACCGCCCTCGGCGCACTGGCCGGCGGGGCGCTCGGGGATCCCAAACAGTGGGGACTGGACGGCGCCGCCGTGGCGGCCTTCCTGGGCCTGCTCTGGCCGCGGCTGAAAGGCAGGGAACCTGTGGCCATCGCGGTGGTCTGCGCGCTGGCCACCGTGCTGGCCGTGCCGTTCGTGCCCCCGGGAGTGCCGATCCTCGTCGCCGCCGTGGTCGCGGCAGGGATCGGCTGGTTCAGCCACGGCCGCAGCGACGAGGGCCTGGAACCGGACGTCGATCCGTACGCGGAGGACCACGTGCACCACCACCACGACCCGGCCCGCGAATCCCGCGGTGACCGCCCCGGAGACGACGCATGAATCTTTGGATGTGGCTGCTGCTCTCCTGCCTGCTCGCCTACGTCTGGAAGCTGCTCGGTTACCTGGTGCCGGCCAGCCTGCTCCGCAACCCGCGGATGTCCAGGATTGCCGGGACCATGACAATCGGGCTGCTGGCGTCCCTGACGGTGGTCAATGCTGTCGCCTCCGGCCAGTCGCTCGTCCTGGACGCCCGGCTGGGCGCATTGGCGGCGGCGGGCATCGCCTTGTGGTTGCGCGCGCCGTTCCTGGTGGTGGTGATCGCCGGCGCGGCCACGGCCGCCGGGCTCCGGCTGCTCGGCTGGGACTGACCCGCCAGTGGAACGCCTGACCGCGCTGGAGCGCGGATGGGCTGTGGGTGCCGCCGGAACGGTCTTTAGTCCCTACTTGGTGCCGGGATCGCATGGGAGCATTCGAACATGACTGAACACGACGGCGAGCTGCCGGCTGCCGGCCGGGAGGCTGCCGACGAGCAGGCCGCGGAGCAGCAGGCCGTGGAGCAGCAGGCCGCGGAGCCGCGCAAGGATCAGCGCACCAAGCAGCACGAGCCGTATGTTTCCGGCGGGGCTGAGTCCACCCGGGAAATGCGCGAAATGTCCCGCCGCCGTCGGGAAGCCGAAGAGAAGCTTCAGCAACACCTTCTCGAAGCCAAGGAAAAGCCGGCCGAAGACTAGCGCCGGGCACCGGACTGTCGGGGCACCTGCAGGATCCGGCGCTTATGGGTGCTAGCCGAGAACGGCGTCGAACGCGGTGCCCGTCAGCGGGGCCTGCGGCGGCAACGCCCGGTCCGGCCGCTCCGTCCGGATGGCGTCCTCAACCAGCGCCACGGGCCGGCGCCACGCGTCGGAGCCCGGCTCCATGGTGTCCACGACGCCGATCAGCATGGCCAGCAGGCGGATCATGTCCGTCATGGAAATATCGCTGCGCAGGGTGCCCTGCCCCTGGCCCCGGCCCAGCAGCACGGCGATGGATTCAATCAGGCCACCCGTAATCCCGGTCAGCAGCCCGCGCCGGCCCGCGACAGCTCCCAGCAGGTTGGCCTCTTCGCTGGCGACATGCATCGTGGCATCGATGACCCGAAAGAGCCCTGCGGCGGCGTCAGGATCGGCCAGGGCCTCATCGATGGCCGGATCCACCTGCAGCCGGAGCTGCTGGTTCAGGGCAGCGAGCACCAGCTCTTCCTTGTCGGCGAAATTCCGGAAAAGGGTGGCGGGACCCACGCCGGCGGTGACGGCAATGGTCTGCAGCGGCACCTCGGGGCCGTGCTCGCGGAAGCACTGGCGGGCCGCGGCGATGATTTTGTCCACGTTGCGCGCGGCATCTGCGCGGAGCGGCCTGCGGTCTACTGCCCGGTTCATTTGCCTAGGGTAGCAACGCGAAGGGTGCGCGAACCTGTTACCGGCGGGTAGTGACTTATGTGACGGTGGCGGAGGTGCGCCCGGCCGCTGCCGGGCTTGAACCGCGTGAAAGACTGGTGCCGGACAGCCCGGAAGTTTTCGCCCCCGGTGTCCTGACTGAGTGAAGGGAACCACCACATGCTGGTCGCATTCTCCGTAGCACCCTCCGGCGACCCCGCCAACGGGCAAGCGCCCGGCGACGCGTCGGTCCACGACGCCGTCGCGGCCGCGGTGCGGATCGTCCGGGAGTCGGGCCTGCCCAACCGGACGAGTTCCATGTTCACCGAGATCGAGGGCGAGTGGGACCAGGTCATGGACGTCGTCAAGCGGGCCACGGACGCCGTGGGCGCCTACGGTTCGCGCGTCTCGCTGGTCCTCAAGGCGGACATCCGGCCGGGCTACAGCGGCGAGCTGACCGGCAAGGTGGAACGGCTGGAAAACGCCATCGACGGGCAGGGCGCCGTCGGGAGCGGCCCGCAAATCCCAACCCGGCCGGGAAACCAGGTGTACTGAGCCGGACCGCACGCCGAAACGCGGGCGGGAACGGCGCGCCCGGAGGGGTACCGCCAGGCGCGGGCGGCTGGAACACTGGGGGCATGATCGAGCATCAGTCCGCCCCCGGCTGGGTCGCCGTCGAGAACTTCCTCTCCGACGCGGTGGTCCGCCCGGACCGTTCACTCAAGCGCGCCGTGACCAGCGCACTTGAGGCAGGCATGCCGGCCATCGAAGTGGCCCCCAACGCCGGCAAACTCCTGAAACTGCTGGTCCAGCTCTCCGGTGCGCGCCGCGTCCTGGAGATCGGCACGCTGGCCGGCTTCAGCACCATCTGGATGGCCCAGGGACTGCCCGACGACGGCCGGCTGGTCACCTGTGAATACCTCCCCCTGCACGCCCGCGTCGCGCGGACCAACGTTGACGACGCCGGCCTGGGCCACAAGGTGGAGATCCGGGTCGGCGCGGCGCTGGACACCCTGCCCGAGCTGGAAAGCGAGGCCGGGCCGCCCTTCGATTTCGTGTTCATCGATGCCGACAAGGAAAACAACCCGCACTACCTGGACTGGGCCATCCGGCTTGGCCGGCCCGGCACCACCATCGTGGTGGACAACGTCGTGTGGGAGGGTGCGGTGCTGGACGCGTCGATGGACCCGGTCAACGCCCCCGGAATCATCAGCACGCTCCAGATGATGGGCGATGACCCGCGGCTGGACGGCACCGTGATCCAGACTGTGGGTTCGAAAGGCTGGGACGGCTTCGCCCTCGCGATCGTCCGCTAGGCGCAAGAGACTGTCCGCCGGGGCGAACGCGCCGGTGGCAGCCGACCCCGTGAAGCCCCGGCCACCCCCAAGTGCTAAGTATGCTTAGATTACTTGTCGACGGCGCCAGTGATGGCGGCGCGGCCGCGGACGCGCAGGACTTCAGCCACGTGGCCGGGCCCAGCCCGAATCCGCCCAGCCCGAATCCGCCCAGCCCGAAGGAACACAGGCAGCCGAAATGAACGGGATCCCCATCTCCGACCACCCCCTACCCGTCCGGATCAGCTCCGCGGCCGCAGACCTGGAGACGATCAGCCCCCTGCTGTCCGAGGCGCAGGACGCCGTCCGCGATGTCCCGGGGCTGCTGGAGCTGGCCAAGGCGGCCGCGGCGGCGGCGCCCAAACCCGGGGACGGCCGGACCGCGTTCCTGTGGGAGATTCTGGCCTCCGTAACCGCCGTCGATGTCGCCGCCGGACGGGTGCTGGAACCCCACCTGGACGCCGTGGCGATCCTGGCCCAGGCCGGCGACGAGGCGGCACGGCACGGCCGGGACTGCCCGGACCCCGACGATGCCAACTTCGAGGGGGCCTGGGGTGTGTTCGCCGCCGAGGCGCCCGGCCTGCGGCTTGAAGCCAAGGAATCCGCAGACGGCTGGATCCTGCAGGGATCCAAGCCCTGGTGCTCGCTCGCCGCCCAACTGGACCATGCCGTGCTGACGGCCCATCTGGAGGCCGGAGGCCGGGCCGCCTTCGCCGTCGACCTCCACGCGAACGGCGTGGGCTTCGCGAATCCGGAGTGGACCAGCCTGGGACTGCGCGAGATTCCCAGCGGCACAGTCCACTTCGAGGCCGTTCCCGCCGTGCCCCTCGGCGGCGCCGGCTGGTATTACCAGCGCCCTGGTTTCGCGTGGGGCGGCATGGGCGTGGCCGCCTGCTGGCTCGGCGGCGCCGTCGCCGTGGCGCGCAGCTTCGCCGACTCCCTGCGGCACGCCGCCGACGGCGGACGGGAACCGGACCAGATTGCGCTGGCCCACCTCGGCGAGATTGACCGAACGCTTGCCGCCCTCACCGCCTACCTGGCCGGCACGGCCGCAAGGATCGACGCAGGCGAACTCTCGGACCGCGGTGCGTGGCAGGAAGCCCTGCGTGTGCGCGGCAGCGTGGCCGCCGCCGTCGAACGCGTCCAGACGCTCGTGAGCCAAAATCTCGGTCCGGCCCCCCTCGCCTTTGACGAGCGCTACGGAAAACGGATGGCCGATCTCGCCCTGTACATCCGCCAACACCACGCGATGCGCGACGACGCGCAGCTGGGCGCCCTGGCACTGGCCGAAAGCAACCCATGGTGACTTTCACACACAACGACGCCGGGACGTCCGAGGCCGCCTGGGCCGGCAGCCCCGCCGCCAGGCTGCCGGACCTGCCGCTGGATGACGCGGCGCTCGCCGGCCGGGCCTTCATTGTCCTGGCCGCGCACCCGGACGACGAATCGCTCGGGGCTGGCGGGCTGCTGGCCCGGCTGCACGCCGTCGGCGCCACGGTCCGCGTGCTGCTGTGCACGGCGGGGGAAGGATCCCACCCCGGCTCGCCAACGACGACGCCGGAACAGCTCGCCGCGGTCCGGCTGCAGGAGTTCGGCGACGCCCTGAAACGCCTTTCCGGAGCCGGGAACGGGGCCGGGAACGTGGCGTGGCAGTGCCTGGGCCTGCCCGACGGTCACCTCGCCGGGCACCGGGAAGAGATCCGGGCCGCCGTCCGGGACGCGGTCCGGGAGGCAGCGGCCGTGTGCGGTCGCGCCGCCGACGAGGTGGTTCTCGTGGCGCCCTACCGCTCCGATGGACACACCGACCACGACGTCCTCGGATCCGTTGCCGCCGGGCTCAGCGCCGCGGCGGGCCACGCCCTCCTCGAATACCCCATCTGGTACTGGTTATGGGCGGCACCAGGCGCGCCGGACGCCGGCGGCGGCCCGGCCGGGGCGGCCGGCCTGACCGGACCCGGCGACCCGGACGGCGGGGCATGGCGCGGCTGGTTCCGGCTGCCGCTGCGCCCGGCAGAGCTTGAGGCCAAGGCCGCCGCGATGGCGGCACATGTGTCCCAGGTGCGCCCGCTCTCCGGGCTGCCGGGCGACGAGGTGCTCCTGTCTCCGGCCTTCCTGACACACTTTGAGCGGACCTGGGAGACGTTTGCCTGGCACCCCGCGGTCGTCCCGGCGGATGGCCCGGGCGATGGACCGGGCGACGGCCCGGGCGATGGCGGGGCGGATGGCGGGTCCCGGCGGCCCTTCGCCGCGGGCGACGCGGAGCGCGTGTTCGATGCCGTCCACGCCCGGGAGGAGGACCCCTGGCAGTACACCTCGAGCTGGTACGAGCAGCGCAAACGCACCCTCACGCTCGCCGCGCTGCCCGGCAGCAGCTACACGTCCGGGTTGGAGATCGGCTGCTCCATCGGGACCCTGAGCGTGGAACTCGCGCCGCGGTGCGGAAGCTTCCTCGCCGTCGATGCCAGCGGCACCGCGCTGGCCCGTGCCGCCAGGCGGCTCGCGCACCTGCCCGCGGCGACGACGCGACACCTGACCGTCCCGAACGAGTGGCCGGACGGATCGTTCGACCTGATCGTGGTTTCAGAGGTGGGCTACTACCTCTCACCGGCAGAGCTCGCCGGACTGTTCGACCGGATTCAAGGCTCGCTCATGCCTGGCGGGACCCTCGCGCTGTGCCACTGGCGGCACCCCATTTCCGGCTGGGAACTCGACGGCGACGCGGTCCACGCCGCGGCCCGGCGGCACCTGGGCTGGGCCGGCGGCGGGACCTACCAGGAGCGCGACTTTGTGCTCGAGGTGTTCCTTGCCCCGGACGCTGTACCGGGTGCCGTGCCGGGCCTGGGCGGCCCGGAACGGATGCGGTGACCCCGATGACGGCGTTGCCGTTGCCGCGCGGGCACCGCATCGACCGGGTCGCCGTCGTCATGCCCGCAAACAACGAAGAAGACCACCTGGAACTGGCGTTGGAGGCCGTTCAGCGGTCCGCGGACGCCCTGCGCAGGGTCCGGTCCGACGTCGAGACCCGGGTGACGGTGGTGCTGGACAGCTGCACGGACGGTTCCGCCGCCGTCATGGCCGGCTTCGCAGCCTCGGACCCGCGTTTCAGCGCATTGGAGGTCAGCTACCACAGCGCCGGCGCCAGCCGGGCCGCTGGCGTCCGGGCCTCCGGCATCGGCGTGACCCGGCGGCGGCCGCCCGGCCAGCGCTGGACGCCGCCGCCCTGGGCCGGCCGGACCTGGCTGGCCAACACCGACGCCGATTCCCGGGTGCCGGAGAACTGGCTGGTGCGCCAACTGGAGTTCGCCGAGGCCGGGGCCGACGCCGTGCTGGGTTCCGTGGAACCCGACCCCGCCGGGATGGACCCTGAGCTGCTCCGGCGCTGGCACGAACGCCACCCCTTCCGCGAGGACCACCCCCATATCTATGGCGCGAATTTCGGGGTCCGGGCTTCCGCCTATCTTGCCGCCGGAGGGTTCGCCCGGGTCACGTCCGAAGAAGACCGGACCCTGGTGCACAGCCTCCGCAGCCGCGCCTTTACGGTCACCGCGACGGACAGCATCAGGGTCATGACCTCCGGCCGGACCCATGCCCGGGCGCCCCACGGCTTTGGCACCTACCTGCGGAGCCTGGGCCACCTGCTGCCGCCTGCCAGCTGAGGATTCATTGACGCCGGGACCAGGCCGCTCCACACTGAAGAAGTGACGGACGATGCGAAAGAACCCAGCATTGATCAGGTTGTCGAGCGTCTGGCTGCCAGGTTTCCGCACGTACCGCGGAGGCACATCGCCGGGATCGTCGGCGAGGAATTCGATGCCCTGAACGCAGGCCGGATCCGGACCTACATACCCACACTGGTTGAGCGCGGCGCCCGCGTGCGGCTCAAGAGCGAGTTCGGGATCAGCGCCGCCGAAGACTAACGCACGTGACGCCGCCCCCTACCCCCGAGTTCGCCGGATCCGCGCCACCCGGCACCCCCGAGTTCGCCGGATCCGCGCCACACCGCCGGAAAATTCCGGCGATCCCGCAGCTGTCCGGCGATTTCGACGGCGGCGGCCGGCGGTCTGCAGTGCCCGTGACGGGCGGAGCGCGGGGGTGAATCCCGGGCCGGGGCAGGACTCGCTGTTAGCCGTCGCCGGACTAAGCGCCGACGAAGCTGCCCGGCGGTTGAAGCAATTCGGTGCCAACAAACTGCCCGAGCCCCGTCCGGTCCCCGGCTGGCGAAGGCTCTTGGCTGAGCTGACCCATTTCTTCGCGATTATGCTCTGGGTGGCGGCCCTCTTCGCGATTATTGCCGGCATGCCGGAACTGGGCATCGCCATCGTGGCGGTGATCCTGGTCAACGGGGTGTTCGCCTACATCCAGCAGGAGCGGGCCCAGCATGCCGCCGCCAAGCTCCGCGAGCTGCTCCCGGCCATGGTGTCAGTGCGCCGGGACGGCCGCGTCATCAAGGTCCACTCCACCGAACTGGTGCCGGACGACGTCGTGGTGCTGGTGGCCGGCGACCGCGTTCCGGCGGACCTCCGGCTGGCCCTGGCCACCGGCTGCGAGGTGGACGAGTCCATGCTCACGGGCGAAAGCGAGGCAGTCGCCAAAACCCCCGGCGACACCGCCTTCGGCGGTACCTTCCTGGTTAACGGGCACGCCGAAGGCGTGGTCTCGGTGACGGGCGGCCAGACCCGGCTCGCGGAGATCGCATCCCTGACAGGTAAAGTCGAAGCCCCCACCAGCCCGCTGTCGCTGGAACTGCAAAGAATCGTCCGCATCACCGCCACCATGGCCCTGGGCATCGGCGCCCTGTTTTTCGTCCTCTCGCTCGTGATCGGCATTTCCTGGCGCGACGCCTTCCTGTTCGCCATCGGGGTGGCCGTCGCGCTGGTCCCCGAGGGCCTGCTGCCGACCGTCACGCTCTCCCTGGCCGTCGGCGCGCAGCGCATGTCCAGGCGCAACGCCCTCGTGCGCAACCTCCAAGCCGTGGAGACCCTCGGCTCCACGACCTTCATCTGCACCGACAAGACCGGAACCCTGACGCAGAACCGGATGAACGTCGTCGAGGTCTGGACCCCGGCCGGGCTGCTGACCATCAATGGCCAGGGCTACGGCCCCGAAGCCGAGATGACGGGCGGCGGCCTTCAAGAAGCCCGGCGGCTCAGTGTCGCTGCCCGCGCCGCCTCGGTGGGGCGCGCCGTCCTCCACGAAGACCGCTGGATAGCCGAGGGGGACCCGATGGAGGCGGCCATCGACGCGCTCGCCGTCCGCCTCGCCCTTCCGGGTGAGCAGCCGGAATGGCCGACGCCGTCGCACCGGTTCGCGTTCGACTCCCGCCGGCTGCGGGAGTCGGCAATCGTCGGCACCGCCCTCTTCGTGAAGGGGGCCCCGGAGTCCGTGATTCCGCTGTGTCTGGCCACCGGCGGCGGGGCTTCGGATCCCGGCTCGAACCGCGCAATGGACATGGTTGACGAGATGGCCGCCCGTGGCCTGCGGGTACTCGCCGTCGCCCAGCGCAGCCTGCCCGGGCCGCCCGGCGCCGCGTTCAAGCTGGAGGATGTCGAGGCCGGGCTGACGCTGCTGGGCCTGATGGGCCTGCACGATCCGCCCCGGACCGAGGTGAAAGTGGCACTCCAAGCGGCCCGCGACGCAGGAATCAAAGTGGCGATGGTGACAGGCGACCACGCCTTCACCGCCGCCGCCATCGCCCGGGAGACGGGGCTGCTCGGCCCCACGGAAACCGTGCTGCAGGGAGGGGACCTGCCCGGCGATGACGCCGTCCTGGCCGCACTGCTGGACTGCGACGGAGTGGTGGTCAGCCGGGTGACGCCGGAACAGAAGCTCCGCGTGGCCCGGCTCCTGCAGGGCCGCGGGCATGTCCTGGCCATGACCGGCGACGGCGTCAACGACGGCCCGGCGCTGCAGCAGGCCGACATCGGGGTCGCGATGGGACGCAGCGGCACCGACGTCGCCCGTGAGGCCGCCGACCTCGTGCTGCTGGACGACGACTTCGCCACGATCATGGCCGCGGTGGAGCAGGGCCGTGCCACCTACGCGAATATCCGGCGCTTCCTGACGTACCACCTGACGGACAACGTCGCCGAGCTCACGCCCTTCATTATCTGGGCCTTGTCCGGCGGCCACTTCCCACTGGCGCTGGGCGTGCTGCAGATCCTCGCCCTGGACATCGGCACGGACCTGCTGCCCGCCCTGGCCCTGGGCAGCGAGGCGCCAAGCAAGGGGACGCTGAAGCGGCCGCCCGAGCGCCGGCACCTGATGGACCGCGCCCTCATGTTTCGGGTGTTTGGGCTGCTGGGACCGGTCGAGGCGCTGATGGAGATGACGGCGTTTACGGTGGTTCTGCTCGGTGCGGGGTGGCGGCCCGGCGCCGAGCTGCCGGCTAGCGACGTGCTCCTGGCGGCGTCCGGCGCGGCCTTCACCACGGTTGTCCTGGCCCAGCTGGCGAACGCCTTCGCCTGCCGCAGCGCCACCGTCCCGCCCTGGCGGCTGGGCTGGTTTACCAACAGGCTGCTGCTGTGGGCCGTGCTGGCCGAGCTGGGGCTGCTGTGCGTGTTCCTGTTCCTCGGGCCGTTGGCGGCGCTGCTGGGCCACGCGCCGCCGACGCCGGGAGGCCTGGCGGTGGCGCTGGCCGCCGTCCCTGCCGTCCTGCTCGCCGACTGGCTGTACAAGATCGTCCGCCGCCGCCGGGCTGGTTCCGCCGGCGGCGCCCGGCCCGGCGCGGGAACAGGAGGCTTTCCCCCAGGCGGCACAGTAGCCGGCGGCGGCGCGCGGGTCCAAAGCCCCTGACCCCGGGACACCGGTCCCGCGCAGTATGGGTCCACCGACAATCCGCAGGAGTACTGACATGGCTGAATCGCCCGTGATGTGGTTTGACGAGATCGGCATGGCCGACGTCCCGCGGGTCGGCGGGAAGAACGCCTCGCTCGGCGAGCTCATCCGGACCCTCCAGAGCGAGGGGATACGGGTTCCTGACGGGTTCGCCACCACAGCCGCCGCGTACCGCTCGTTCGTCGTGGCTAACGGGATCGACGCCGCCATGCGATCGCGTATTGCCGCCTACCGGGCCGGGGACGCCACGCTGCGCGCCACCGGCGAGGCCATCCGGGACCTGTTCCTGGCCAGCGAGTTCCCCGGCGACATCGCCGAAGCCATCCGCGCCCACTACCGGACGCTGGGGGACCGGGCCGGCATGGACCGGCTCGCCGTGGCGGTGCGCAGCAGCGCGACGGCGGAGGATCTCCCGGACGCGAGCTTCGCCGGGCAGCAGGAGACCTTCCTGAACATTGCGGGTGAGCGGGAACTGCTGGACGCCTGCCGCCGCTGTTACGCCTCACTCTTCACGGACCGGGCCATCAGCTACCGCGAGGTCAAGGGCTTCGACCACATGGACGTCGCCCTCTCGATCGGCGTCCAGCGGATGGTGCGCTCCGACGTCGGGGCATCCGGGGTGATGTTCTCCATCGATACCGACTCGGGCTTTCCCCGCGCCGCCGTCATCAGCGCGGCCTGGGGCCTCGGCGAAACAGTTGTCCAGGGCACCATCAATCCGGACAAGTACCTGGTCTTCAAGCCGCTCCTGACAGAGTCCGCGGCCGCGGAGGGCATCACCCCGATCATCGAGAAATCCCTCGGCTCCAAGGCCCGGAAGATGGTCTACAGCCGCGGCGGGAGCGCCCGCACCCGGATGGTGGACACCTCGGAGGCCGAGCGCCGGGCCTTCGTGCTGGGCGACGCCGAGATCCTCGCCCTCGCCCGCTGGGCCGTCACGGTCGAAAACCACTACGGCCGGCCCATGGACATGGAATGGGCCCGGGACGGCGAGACCGGGGAACTCTTCATGGTCCAGGCCCGGCCCGAGACGGTCCAGTCACGCCGGACCGGGCCGCAGTTCACCATCCACCACCTGCTGGAACAGGGGCCCGTGCTCGCCACCGGATCGGCCATCGGCGACTCGATTGCGCACGGCACGGCCTGCGTCATCCGGACCGCGGCGGACATCGCGGCGTTCCGCGACGGCGCCATCCTCGTGACCGAAATGACCGACCCGGACTGGGTGCCCATCATGAAACGGGCAGCCGGGATCGTCACGGACCACGGCGGCCCCACGAGCCACGCGGCGATCGTCAGCCGCGAGCTGGGTGTCCCCGCCGTCGTCGGAACCGGCAACGCCACGGCCGTCCTGGCCGAGGGCCGGTCCGTGACGATCTCCTGCGCCGAAGGTGATCTGGGCCGGGTCTACGACGGCACCCTGGCGTTCGAAACCGAAGATGTGGACCTCGGTGCGCTGCCTGCGACGCGCACGGCCGTCATGGTCAACATCGCCAGCCCGGCCGCGGCCTTCCAGTGGTGGCGGCTGCCGGCGGACGGCGTCGGGCTTGCCCGGATGGAATTCATCATCAGCAGCCTGATCCGCGTCCATCCCATGGCGCTTGTCCACCCGGAACGGGTCACGGATCCCGCCGAGGCGCGCCAGATCCGGGAGCTGGCGCAGGGGTATGCGGACCCGGCCGAGTACTTCGTGGACGCCCTGTCGCTGGGGATCGCCAAGATCGCCGCGCCGTATTATCCGCGCCCCGTGATTGTCCGGCTCAGCGACTTCAAGACCAACGAATACGCCCACCTGCTCGGCGGGGCCGCCTTCGAGGAACCGGAAGAGAATCCCATGCTCGGGTTCCGCGGCGCCTCGCGCTACTACGACCCCCGTTACCGTGAGGGGTTCGCGCTCGAATGCGCCGCGCTCAAACGGGTCCGCGAGAAGCTCGGGTTCACCAACGTGATTGTCATGGTGCCGTTTTGCCGCACGCCGCAGGAGGCAGACAAGGTCCTGGCCGTGATGGCCGAGCACGGTTTGGTCCGCGGCAGCAACGGGCTGCAGGTGTACATGATGTGCGAAATCCCGTCCAACGTGGTCCTGGCCGAGAAGTTCGCCACCCGCTTCGACGGGTTCTCGATCGGCTCCAACGACCTCACCCAGCTGGTCCTGGGTGTGGACCGTGACTCCGGCCAGCTCGCGGCGCTCTTCGATGAGCGGGACGAGGCCGTGATGGCGATGATCAGCGAGGCCATCCGCAAGGCCCACGCTGCCGGGATCAAGATCGGCATTTGCGGGCAGGGACCGAGCAACCACCCGGAGTTCGCCGCGTTCCTGGTGCGCGAAGGGATCGACTCGATCTCCCTGAACCCGGACAGCTACCTCAAGACCGTGCCGCGGATCGCGGCAGCGGAGACAGAGTCAGCCAGGAAATAGTCATCCCGGTAGCGGGGCCTGCCGCGCGCTTTCCCGGGACCGCACCGGGCTGGCGGCGCCGTGGCGGCCGGGGCCGAGTGAACGCAGGGCATTGAGGATCGTGGCGAGGTCCACCAGTTCCTGGGACAGGGCGCCGGCGATGGCCGGCACGTAGCCCGCGGCCGCGGCCAGCATGAGGGCCACGCTCAGGCCGATGCCGATCCAGATGCTCTGCAAGGCCACCTGCACGGTGCGTTGCCCGATCCGGACAGCGGTCCCCACCTTGGAGAGATCATCGAGGATGATCACGACGTCGGCCGACTCGCCGGCCGCCGTCGAGCCGCGGGCGCCCATGGCGATTCCGACGTCGGCGACCGCCAGGACGGGGGCATCGTTGACGCCGTCGCCGACCATCATGACCGGACGGTCCGGCAGCGACCTGATGGCCTCGACCTTGTCCCGCGGCAGGCACTCGGCGCGGACGTCGGTGAGCCCTGCCTCGTCCGCGATGTGCCGGGCCGTGGCGAGCGCGTCACCGGTCAGCATGACTGTTCGGCGTACGCCCAGGGCCTTGAGGTCGGCGAGGGTGCGGCGGGTCTCTTTGCGAATGGGATCGCTCATCACCAGGGCGCCCACGAATTTTCCGCCGGCACCGACGTAGATGGCGAGCTCGCCGCTGGCCAGCCCCGCCTCCACCACGCCGGACGCCCACTCTGCGACGAACGCGGGCTTGCCCACCACCACGTCCTGGCCGTCGAACCTGGCGCGGACCCCGTGGGTGGCGAATTCGGTGGCTTCGGTGGCGGCCGCGAAGGGCAGGGCCCGGTTCCGGGCGGCCTCCATCACCGAGGCGGCCAGGACATGCGAGGAATACTGTTCCGCGGACGCCGCCAACTGCAGGACCTCGTCCTCTGCGAGGGGCCCGGCGGTCCGGATACGCAGCAGGGACGGGCGGCCGTACGTGAGGGTTCCTGTCTTGTCGAAGGCGGCCGTCTTGATCCGGCTCAGCTGTTCCAGCACCCCGGCGTGCTTGACGATGACACCGGAGTGCGCGGCGCGGCTCATGCCGCCGAGGAACGCCACCGGCGCTGCGATCAGCAGGGGGCACGGCGTGGCCACCACGAGGACCTCCGCGAAGCGTTCCGGGCTGCCGCTGATGATCCAGCCCACGGCGCCGAGCACGTACGCGAGGGCCGTGAACGGCACGGCATAGCGGTCAGCGAGCCGGACCATGGGCGCCTTGCTGTCCGCCGCCTCCTGCACGAGGGCGACGATCCGGCTGTACTGCGAATCCTCCATGCGCGCCGTGACCCGCATCCGGACCGCGGCCTCACCGTTCAGCGACCCGCTCATGAGCCCGTCCCCGGCGGACCGCTCCACCGGCAGGCTCTCCCCGGTGAGCGAGGACTCATCGAAAGAGCCGGACTCGGAGAGCAGGACGCCGTCCAGCGGGACCACCTCGCCGGGCCTGACCAGCAGGACGTCCCCGATCTCGACGTCGGCGGCCGCCACGTCCTCGTGTTGGCTCTCCGTTGGGGTTCCGGCTGTGTGGGTTCCGGCGGCGGGAGAGCCGGCTGTGTGGTCTCCGACGGCGGCAGAGCCGTTGCGCTCCCGGTGGGCCGTCTGCGGGACGCGTTCGAGCAATGCGGTGAGTTCGCCCTTGGCCCTGCCGGCGGCGTAGTCCTCAAGGGCAGTGCCGCCCGCAAGCATGAGTACGACGATCATCGAGGCGATGTATTCGCCCACCAGCACGGTGCTGACGATTGCGGTGACGGCCAGGATGTCGATGCCGAACTGGCCGCCTGCGAGCCGGCGCGCCATCCCGACGGCGAGGTAGGCCGCCACAGCCAGGGCATAGACGCTCGCAGCAGCCCGGGCTATGCCTTCCTGCCCGGAGAACAGCAAGACCAGCACCGCCAGCAGGACGACGAGGGTCCCGGCCACGAGCGGATACCGGAGTACGAATTTCACGGATGTTCCGCCTTAGCTTCGTATCAGTTTTGGCGTCTCCCTGAATCCTACTGCGCGGCCGCGCCCGGCTTGCCGGGGACGGCCTCCCGGACCGTCCCCGGACCCCGGCATGAGAGGCTGGAAGAGCATCCGTCCCGATCAAGCGGGCCGGCGCGCAGGGACCCGATACATGCAATGGGCGCGGCGCAGCACAAGCGATGCCAGGAGGAATGACGTGCGAAGCAGTTCAGAGACCGTCGACACCCGGACCGCCCTGGTGGTGGGGGCAAGCGGAATTGCCGGATCCGCCCTGGTGGACAGGCTCGCCGAGGAGGGCTGGGACGTGGTGGGGCTCTCCCGCAATCCCCTTCGCCGCCGTGACGTGCGCCATGTGAGCGCGGACCTGACATCCGTGGAGAACCTGCGCGAGGCCCTGGCAGGTGTTTCGCCCACCCATGTGTTCTACACCGCCTGGTCCAGGCGGAAGACCGAACAAGAGAACATCGACACAAACGCGGGCATGCTGCGGAACGTCCTCGCCAGCCTCAACGGCAAGCCTGTGAAGCACGTCGCCCTCATGACCGGGCTGAAGCACTATCTGGGCCCGTTTGAAGCGTATGCGGCCGGGGAAATGCCGGACACCCCCTTTCGGGAGAGCGAGCCGAGGCTGCCGACGCCGAACTTCTACTACGCCCAGGAAGACGAGTTGTGGGCTGCGGCCGCGAAGCAGGGCTTTGGCTGGTCCGTGCACCGGGCGCATACGGTGATCGGACATGCGGTCGGGAACGCCATGAACATGGGGCTCACCCTCGCCGTTCAGGCATCCATCTGTAAGGAACTGGGCCAACCGTTCATCTTCCCGGGCTCCGAGACGCAGTGGAACAGCCTCACGGACATGACCGACAGCGGACTGCTGGCGGACCACATGATCTGGGCGGCCACAGCGGACAACGTTGGCGACCAGGCCTACAACATCGTCAACGGCGATGTCTTCCGCTGGCGGCGCATGTGGCCTGCGCTGGCCGACTACTTCGGGGTCGAGCCGGTAGGTTACAGCAACGAACCGCGGCCGTTGGAGCAGCAAATGCGCGGCATGGAAGGCGTGTGGTCGGCCATCGCCGCCCGCCATGGGCTGGCCGAACCCGACCTCGCGCAGGTCGCCTCCTGGTGGCACACGGACGGCGACTTGGGCCGGAACCTCGAGGTGGTCACGGACATGAGCAAGAGCCGGCTTGCCGGTTTCACCGGGTACCGCCGCACGGAAGACGCCTTCCTGCAGCTGTTCGACCGGTACCGTGCGGACGGCCTGATTCCGGCGGCCTCCTAGGCTGCGGCACGGGCGGGGCCTTTGAGCCCTAGCCTGCCGTAGTGCGTGGTGCCAAGGTGAAACATGGGGTCCATGACCGCGGGCCGCCGCCGGCTGTTGGTGATCGCGGCCGTGGTGGTTGCGCTGCTTCTGGCCGCCGGTGCCGCGGTCGTGCTGCTTCAGGGGGCGCCGACGGCGTCACCGCCCCCATCTGCGCCCGTCACCGCCCCGGTATCCGGACCCGTCAGCGCAAGTGCCTCCGGGACCGCGCCCCCTGCCTCCCCGTCCCCTGAACCGACCTCGGCATCGCCGGCCCCGGACACCAGCGTGCCAGTTCCGGCCGAGCCGGTTCCCGTCCCCCCGCCGAGCCGGGCACCGACGGCTCCCGCTCCCGTGCCCCCCGCGGCGCGGTTCCCCGCCGCGCTCGCCGGCCACGACGTCGAGACCATCCCGGGCGCCGCGACGGTAGTGGCCCTGACCTTCGACGCCGGCGCCAACGCTGCCGGACTGCCGAGCATCCTGCAGAGTCTCGCAGCCGCGGACGTACGGGCCACGTTCTTCCTTACCGGCAGCTGGGCCGCCGCGAACCCCGGAAGCGTGGCGGCGATCGTCGCCGGCGGGCACCGGGTGGGCAACCATTCCATGACCCATCCGGCCTTCACCGGGCTGCCCGACGCCGGCATCAAGGACCAGGTCCGATCGGCCGAACAGGCCATCCGGGCGGCCGGGGCTGACCCGCGGCCGCTCTTCCGGTTTCCCCTCGGCGACCGCGACGCCAGGACCATCGCCACCGTCAACAACCTCGGCTACCTTCCGGTGCGCTGGAGCGTCGACACCCTGGGCTGGAAAGGCACCAGCGGCGGAGCGACGGCGCAGCTCGTCGCGGACCGCGTCCTGGCGGGCCTGCAGCCGGGGGAAATTGTCCTGATGCACATCGGCTCCAACCCCGACGACGGCACCACGCTGGACGCCGCTGCCCTGCCCCAGCTGATCAGCCGCATCCGCCAGGCCGGCTATGGCTTCACCACCCTCGACGCACTCCTGGGCTAAGGGCGGGCCCAACGCCACTGTCGCGGCGCACTGATCGCTGATAGGACAGGGCCATGACGGAGTCGCCCACAGTTGCCGCCGCGCTGGCTCCCGTCGATGCCGTGATCTTTGACCTCGACGGCGTCGTGACCGATACCGGCGAGCTCCGCGCGGCAGCCTGGAAACAACTCTTTGACGACGTCATGACGGACCCCCGGCTTCCCTCGGACGCGCGGCGCGCGCCCTTCACGGACGATGACTTCGCACGCTGGATCGAGGGCCGGACCTGGGAGGACGGCGTGGCCGCATTCCTGGCCTCGCGCGGGGTCCCCATTCCCCGCGGCTCGCCCGCGGACGGCCCGGACGAGTGGACGGCGTTCGGACTCGCGCAGCGCCAGAACGGAAATTTCGAAGCCATGCTCGCGGGCCGGCCCGTGCCCGTTTTCCCCGGCACCGTGGCGCTGCTCGAGCGGCTCCGGGCCGGGCGGATCCCCGTGGTCCTCGCCACCTCCAGCCGGAACGCCGCCGCGATCGTGGCCGCCGCGGGCCTTGGCGAGGTCTTTGACCACATCGTGGATGGCCAGACGGCCCTGGACCACGATGTCGCCGGAATGCCGGCGCCGGCTTTGGTCCTCGAAGCCGTGCGCCGGCTGGAGATCACCCCCGCCCGGGCCATGGTGATCGCGGACGCCGCAGCCGGCGTGGAAGCCGGGCGACGTGGGGGATTCGGGCTCGTGGTCGGCCTCGACCGGGCCGGGCGGCGGGCTGCGCTGGAAGCCGCGGGCGCCGACGTCGTGGTTGAAGACGTCAGCGAACTGGACATCGGGCTGGTCATTACGCACCCGTGGCTGCTGGTGTACGAGGGTTTCGATCCCGCCCACGAAGGGCACCGGGAGGCGCTGACCACGCTCGGCAACGGCTACCTCGCCACCCGCGGCGCCGCCCCGGAACACCGCGCGGGGGACGCCCATTATCCCGGCAGCTACCTTGCGGGCGTCTACAACAGCGTCGCGAGCGTCGTCCAGGGCGTAGAAACCGTGGATGAGCACATGGTTAACATCCCGGACTGGCTGCCGCTGGATGTCCGGGTGGGCGACGGTGCGTGGTGGTCCGGCGGCGGCCTGACGCTCCGCAGCGAGCGGCGCACCCTGGACCTCAAGCGGGCCCTGCTGAGCCGGGAAGCACTCGTGGCGGACGGCGCCGGACGGCAGCTTCAGGTACTCCAGCGCCGGCTCGTGTCCATGGCCGAGCCCCACTTGGCCGCACTGGAAACCACGCTGACCGCCGTCGGGTGGAGCGGGTCCATCAGCATCCGCAGCGGGTGCGACACCGGCGTCACCAACTCCAACGTGCCCGAGGACGCCCAACTGGCCAACCGGCACCTGACAGGGGTGGCGGTGTCCTCGTCGGAGTCTTCGTCGGAGGACGGTTCGGACGCTGCTGAGCTGACGGTTCAGGTGCAGACGTCCGGGAGCAGGATCGGGATCGCCCTGGCACTGCGGACCCGGATTTCCGGCGGCGGGGTGCCCGTCGGGGCCGGCGCAATTCCCGAGGTGGCAGGAGGGATGTACAGCCACCGCTTCGAGCTGCAGGTCACTGACGGTATCCCCGTCACGGTCACCAAGGCAGCGGCCGTCGCCACCTCCCGGGACCACGCCGTCGCCTCGCCGCTCTCGGGGGCGCTCGCGGTGCTGTCGCGCGCACCCCAGGAGTTCGACGCGCTGCTGGCGGACCACGACGCGGCATGGCGCCTGCTGCTGGCACCGTTCATCATCGAATCCGATGCCACGTCCCAGGCCCAGCTGATACTGAACCTTCACGTTTTCCATCTGCTGCAGACACTCACCACCCACACAGCCGAGCTCGATGCCGGGGTCCCGGCCCGGGGGCTCCACGGTGAAGGCTACCGGGGGCACATCTTCTGGGATGAACTCTTCGTCTTGCCGGTCCTGAACTCCCGGCTGCCCGCGGTGGCCCGCGAGCTGATTGACTACCGCTGGCGGCGGCTGGGAACCGCGCGGGACGCGGCCCGGAAGGCCGGGCTGCGCGGCGCGCTTTTTCCGTGGCAGAGCGGCAGCGACGGCACCGAGCAGACACCCAAGTTCCTGTTCAACAAGCTCTCCGGGCACTGGATGCCGGACTACTCACGCCTGCAGCGGCATGTCGGACTGGCGGTCGCCTACAACGCCTGGCAGTACTTCGAAGCAACCCAGGACCGGGGCTGGCTGACCCGGCACGGCGCCGAGATTGTGGTGGACGTCGCCAGGCTGTTCGTCTCCCTGGCGGAGCACGACGCCGCCCAGGACCGGTTCCACATCAAGGGCGTCATGGGCCCGGATGAATACCACACCGGCCACCCGGGCAACCCCGGCGGCGGCCTGGACGATAACGCCTACACCAACATCATGGCGGCCTGGGTATTTGACCAGGCGGTCTGGATCATGCATTCAGTACAGGGTTTCGACATGGAGGAACTCCGGGCACGGCTGGGGATCACGGGCACGGAAATCGACGCCTGGGCGCACCTGAGCCGGCGCATGTTCGTTCCCTTCCACGGCGGCGGAATCATCAGCCAGTTCGACGGTTACGGCGCCCTGCGGGAACTCGACTGGAATCACTACCGCCGCGCCTACCGCAACATCGAACGGCTGGACCTGATTCTCGAAGCCGAAGGGGACAGCACCAACCACTATCGGCTGGCCAAACAGGCGGACGTCCTGATGCTCCTGTATGTTCTTGGCGAGGACCAGCTCCTGGGGTTCCTGCGCCGGATGGGCTACGACGTCGAGCCGGCGCAGATCGCGGCCACCGTGGACTTTTACCTGGCCCGGACCGCGCACGGCTCCACCCTTAGCCGGGTCACCCATGCCTCGGTGCTGGCGCAGCACGATCCGGAGCGGGCGTGGGCGACATTCCGGGAAGCCTTGGACACGGACCTGGACGATACCCAGGGCGGCACCACGCGCGCGGGCATCCATTTGGGCGCCATGGCAGGCTCGATCGACGTGGTCCAGCGCAGCTTCGCCGGGCTACGGATCACCCGGGACGCCTTGGACTTCACCCCGCGGCTGCCGGCCGAGCTGTCCCGGGTGGAGTTCCAGGTCCGCTACCGTGACCAGTTGCTGTCCGTGCACCTCGGGCCGGACCGGCTGCGGGTGTCCGCCGCCCCGGGGGACGCGGCTCCGGTGCTGGTGCGGGTGGGCGTCGAGAAGGTGCTGCTCCGGGCGGGCCAGGAGCACGAGTTCCGCCGGGACGCCGGGACGCCCGGCTGACGCGCCGAAGCGTGTCCCCGGCGTTGTCGTGGTGACTTGCTTGCGATGGTTCCGGGCTATGTCGTGTCCATGTGCAGCACGGCCGCTCCGGTGATCCGGTCCTCCGCCAGGTCCCGCAGGGCCCGGTCCGCGGCCTCGAACGGGTAGGCCACAGTGGTCGGGCGGAGCGGGATCTCGGCGGCGATCCGGAAGAACTCCTCGCCGTCGGCCCTGGTGTTGGCTGTGACACTGCGCAGCTGGCGCTCTTCGAAGAGCTCGTCGGCGTAGTGCAGCGGCGGAATATCGCTCAGGTGGATGCCCGCGACGGCGAGCGTCCCGCCGCGGTCCAGGGCCCGGAGCGCAACCGGCACCAGGCCGCCCGCGGGGGCGAAGAGGATCGCGGCATCCAGGGGATCGGGCGGTTGTTCCTCGGCCCCGCCCGCGAACGTCGCGCCGAGGTCCAGGGCCAGCGCGCGAGCCTGCGCGGACCGGGTCATGACGTACACGCGGGCACCCCGGTAGAGGGCGATTTGGGCCGCCAGATGCGCGGAGCCGCCGAACCCATAGATGCCCAGCCGTCCGCCGATCGGCAGTTCGGCCCGGGTCAGGGCCCGGTAGCCGATGATGCCTGCACACAGGAGCGGCGCAGCCTCCTCATCGCTGAACGTCTCCGGGATCCGGTAGGCGAAGTTCTCCGCCGCGGTGATGAGCTCGGCGTACCCGCCGTCGCGGTCCCAGCCGGTAAACGTGGGGGACAGACAGAGGTTTTCCTGGCCGCGCAGGCAGAACCGGCAGGCGCCACAGGTGCCGCCCAGCCAGGCCACGCCCACCCGTTCGCCGATGCCGAACCTGGCGGCCCCCGGTCCCTGCCCGATCACCTCACCCACTACCTCGTGGCCGGGGATGACCCCGGCGTGCCGCGGCGTGAGGTCGCCCTCGGCCAGGTGCAAGTCCGTGCGGCACACACCGCAGACCCGCACTTTCAGCAGGACTTCACCGCGTCCCGGCACAGGATCCGGGCGGTCGGTGGCCACGAGGGGGCCGCTGGACATGGGCCCCGGAAGTCCAACTTGCCATGCTCGCACCGCGGCCTCCTTCTTTGCAGCGTCTGCAGGTCCGAATCGGTTGCGCTCGCGGCGGCTAGCGGGTGACCAGCACGTTGCAGCGCGCCTTGTGCAGCACGGCGGAGACCGTGTTGCCGGCTCCGGCCGCAGGGTTGTGGGTCCCGAGCACCAGGACGTCGGCGTCGTCCGCGGCGTCGAGGAGCTCCCGGGCCCCATGGCCCTCACGCAGGGCGCCGGTAACCTCCAGCCCGGGCGCCATCCCGCGGGCCTCGTCGATGGCGCGGTCGAGCAGCTCCTGGCCGTGGAGCAGGGCATGGCGGCCGTGCTCTTCCCGTGCCCCGCCGCGCAATGGATCGACGTGGACGAGGTGCAGCGGGGCGCCGAGGACTTTGGCCAACCGGATGGCCTCGGCCACCGTGGCGGGGCTGCGGGGCGAGGCATCGACTCCCACCACGACGGGGTGGGCCCGTCGGCGCGGGCGCCGGATTATCATCACCGGGCAGGGTGCCGAGCCGGCCAGATCGATGCAGACCGAGCCGGCCACCTGGCCCAGGACGGCGCCGAGGCCCCGGCTGCCCACTACCAGCAGCCGTGCGTCCCGGGAGGCGTCGCGCAGCACGGGTGCCGGGAGCCCGGCCTCCATGACGCCGTCGACGGCGGGGCCCGGACGTTCCGGCTCCTGCCCGGTAACGGCGCGCTCGGCCCCCAGCGGTGCGCCGCCGGCCGCTTCGCGGGCGGCGCCGCGTGCCAGCTCGATGCCCTCGGCGAGGACGGCTTCCGCGGAATGCCGCAGCCCGCTGCCGGCCACGCCCTTGACAGGGCCCAGGTTCTTGGTGAAAACCGGCCACACCCAGGCATGGATCACCAGGAGGTCCAGCCCGGCCGCGGCCGCGTATTCGGCCGCCCAGCGAACGGCGAGTTGGGCGGCCCCGGACCCGCCGTAACCGACCGCCACGGTGCCGCCCTGCTGCCCTGTGGGTGCCGACATTATTCCTCCCGGCTCGTCGGACGCACCCCTTCGCCCGGCACTATGTGCAGCCCCAGTAGAACCCTGCGGCCCGGGAATGTGTAGGGGCTTTGGTCCCGCGGGCTGGCCGCCTCCGGGGCCGCGCCCGGGGCCGCCGGTGAACTAGGGTTGAAACATGCACAATGCGGGGGATAGCTGATGGCCAAGCGGGGCAAAGGGCGGGGCGCCCAAACCGCCGGGCCGGGAGTGGTGGAAGTGCCCAAGGGTTCCCGCCCGGCCGGTCCTTTGGCCGGGGTGTACTACATCGATACCGGGGACTGCGAGCTGATCCCGGACCAGGACAATTCCACCGGCTGGCTCCTGCGCATCAACGGCGTCATGAGCTCGCACATTGACCTCGCGGACCCGTTGTTCCTCGACTTCGAGTACATGCGCTGGATGGCAGCCCTGGTGGAGTCGCGCTGGCCGCGGGAGCCTGGGCCCAAGCTGCGCGCCCTGCACCTTGGCGGGGGAGCGTGCTCAATGGCGCGCTATTTCCACGCCGCGTACTCGGACGCCCGCCAGGTGGTGGTGGAGCTGGACGGCAAGCTGGCCGACTACGTCCGGGGCTGGTTCGACCTGCCCAAGGCGCCGTTGCTGCGCCTGCGCGTGGGAGAGGCCCGCGAGGTCACCGAGAGCCTGACCCCGCAGACCCGGGACCTGATCATCCGCGACGTCTTCGCCGGCTCGCTGACCCCGCGGCCGCTGACCACCCGGGAATTCATCGAGCACGCCAAGCGCGTCCTGGCCCCCGGCGGGATATATGTGGTCAACTCCGGCGACGCCCCGGACCTCAAGAATGCCCGCGAGGACGCCGCGACCATCGCCGACGCCTTTGCCTACACCGTGATCATCGCGGATCCGGCCATGCTGAAGGGCCGGCGCTACGGCAACATGGTCATGGCCGGCAGCGATGTCCCGTTCGACGACGACCCCGGCCTCGCGCGGCGCCTGCTCGGCGGTGCGGTGCCGGCCCAAATCTGGAACGACGAAAAGGTGCGGGCGTTCGCGGCCGGCGCCGCCGTCCGGCATGACCCGAAGTCGCCCGTTCTCGCTGAGCCGGCCGCGGAACCGCCCGTTCTCGCTCAGCCGCCCGCCGAGCCCCCGGCTGGGCCCCGCGCAGGGACGCCGACTGCTCCGTAGCAGCCCCTTTGCGGCACCATATTTGCGGCACTAGAGAGGCGGCTACGGAGCAATCGATGGGGCTGCTCCGCGGCCCAGCAGGGCATCGCGGTGCGCCGCGGTCTGCTCCCGCAGCGCCTGTACGAGCGCGGCCACCGCCGGCCGGCGCATCGAATCGGGCCGGAGCACCATCCAGTAGGGCAGCAGCTCCGCGAATTCATCCGGCAGAAGCCGGACCAGGTCCGGATGCAGGTCGGCCGCGAAACAGGGCAGGAACCCAATCCCGGCGCCGGCCCGGGTGGCCTCCACGTGGACGAAGACGTTGGTGGAGCTCAGCCCGTCCCGCATGGTGGGCACCAGCCGCCGCGGGGCGTCCAGATCGTCCACCTGCAGCATCGAATCGACGAAGTAGACCAGCGAGTGGGCCGTCAGTTCCTCCACGGTGGCCGGGGTGCCGTACTCGGCGAGGTAGCCGCGGGAGGCATACATTCCCAGCATGTACTCGCCGAGCCGCGCGGCCTCTGCCCGGTGCACCTGCGGCTCGCCGACCACCACCTCGATGTCCAGGCCGGACCGCTGCTGGAGCGCCCGGCGCGTCACGGTGATGATCTCGACGCTGAGGCCGGGATGGTCGCGGCGGAGCCGGGCCACGGCCGGGGCGGCGATGTAGGCGCTGAATCCATCCGTCGCGGTCATCCGTACGACGCCGGTGATGGGGTCCGGGGTGTGCCCGGGCTGCTCCAGGGTGCGCACGGCGCTCTCGACCTGCTCGGCCACCCGAACGGCCTCGGCACCGAGCTCGGTGAGCTCCCAGCCTCCCGAGGCGCGGGAGAGCACGCGGCCACCCAGCGCCTTCTCCAGCGCCGCGATCCGGCGGGAAACGGTGGTGTGGTTCAGTCCGAGCGTCTGTGCCGCCGTCGTGAATTTCGCCGAACGGGAGACCGCGAGCAGGACCAGCAGGTCATCAGGATTGGCGTTCATATCTGCAATTCTGCACATAGCGGGTGCTGGTTTGGCCATTGAATCGCCGTGGATGTGCGGCAATACTCAATGAAGCCATTTCAGTGCTGTGCGTCACAGCGCGTGTCACCGTGGACACTAAGGAGAATCAGATGAGCGTAAACGAACGCTCTGCAACAACCGCCGCAGCACCCGCATCCAAGGGTTCCGGGCTCAAGAAAATCGTCGCCGCATCGATGGTGGGAACCGTCGTCGAGTGGTACGAATTCTTCCTCTACGCCACCGCCGCCACCCTGGTGTTCGGCAAGTACTTCTTCCCCGCCACGGGCAACGAACTGGACGGCATCATCCAGGCGTTCCTGACCTACGCCGTCGGTTTCGTGGCCCGCCCCCTGGGCGGCATTGTCTTCGGCCAGATCGGCGACAAGCTCGGCCGCAAGCCCACCCTGCAGCTCACCATCATCATCATCGGTGTCTCCACCTTCCTGATGGGCTGCCTCCCGGGCTTCGCCACCCTCGGCTACCTGGCGCCGGCGCTGCTGGTCCTCCTGCGCTTCATCCAGGGCTTCGCCCTCGGCGGCGAATGGGGCGGCGCAGTCCTGCTCGTCGCCGAGCACAGCCCCAACAAGTCCCGTGGCTTCTGGTCAAGCTGGCCCCAGGCCGCCGTTCCCGTCGGCAACCTGCTGGCCACCCTGGTCCTGTTCATCATGTCCAACGTGCTCAGCTCCGCCGACTTCCTCAGCTGGGGCTGGCGGGTGGCGTTCTGGCTTTCCGCCGTGATCGTGTTCGTCGGTTACTACATCCGCACCCACGTCTCCGAATCGCCCATCTTCCTCGAGGCCAAAGCCCAGCTGGAAGAGGATCAGTCCGCCAGCTACGGCGTCCGCGAAGTCATCCGCAAATACCCCAAGGGCATCCTGCAGGCCATGGGGCTCCGGTTCGCGGAAAACATCATGTACTACCTCGTGGTCAGCTTCGCGATCGTCTACCTGAAGTCCGTGCACAAGTACGACACCTCCTCGCTGCTGCTGGCCCTGCTGATCGCCCACGTCGTCCACTTCCTGGTCATCCCGCAGGTCGGGCGCCTCGTGGACAGCTGGGGCCGGAAGCCGGTCTACCTCATCGGTGCCGTCACCGGTGCCACCTGGCCGTTCTTCGCCTTCCCTATGTTCGATACCCGCAACCCGGTGATCATCGTCCTGGCCGTCACGATCGGCCTGTGCCTGCACGCCTTCATGTATGCCGGCCAGCCGGCCCTCATGTCGGAGCTGTTCCCGACCCGGATGCGCTACGCCGGGGTCTCCCTTGGCTCGCAGGTCACCTCGATCTTCGCCGGTTCGCTGGCGCCGCTCCTGGCCACCCAGTGGCTCAAGGACACCGGCTCCTGGCTGCCCACCGCGATCTACCTCCTGGTCGCCTGCGCCATCACCACCGTCGCAGTGCTGAGCCTGAAGGAAACCAAGGGCATCGCGTTGGAGGACGTGGACCGGGCCGACGCCGAACGCGAAGGCCTGCCCGTAGCAGCCACCCGCTGAGCTGCTTGAGTTTTGGGCCGGCTCCAGCCACGCTGGAGCCGGCCGCCTCATCGAATTTTTGACACGGAAGGCTGAGTTATGGAAAACACGCTGAACGGACGCAAGGCCCTGGTCACCGGCGGCGCCGGCGGGATCGGCGCGGCGAGCGTCCGGGCCCTGGCGGCACGCGGGGCCAAAGTGGTGATCGCGGATAGGGACGAGGCCGCCGCCGCCGCGCTCGCCGACGAAATCGGCGGCACCGCGTGGGCCGTCAACCTGCTCGACGTCGAATCCCTCCAGACGCTCAGCCTGGACTGCGACATCCTGGTGAACAACGCCGGAATCCAGCGCATCAGCCCCATCGAGGAGTTCGATCCGGCCGACTTCCGCCGCATCATCACCCTCATGCTGGAGGCCCCGTTCCTGCTGATCCGGGCCGCGTTGCCGCACATGTACGCCAACAACTTCGGCCGCATCATCAACCTGTCCTCCGTGCACGGGCTCCGGGCCTCGCCGTTCAAGAGCGCCTACGTCTCGGCCAAGCACGGGCTCGAGGGCCTGAGCAAGGTGACGGCCCTCGAAGGTGGGGCGCACGGCGTCACCTCCAACTGCATCAACCCCGGCTACGTCCGCACGCCCCTGGTTGAATCGCAGATCGCGGACCAGGCCAAGGTGCACGGCATCCCGGAGTCCGAGGTGCTCGCCAAGATCATGCTGACCGAATCAGCGGTCAAGCGGCTCGTGGAGCCCGAGGAAGTGGCGTCCCTGGTGGCGTGGCTGGCATCCGACGACGCCGGCATGGTCACCGGTGCCAGCTACACGATGGACGGCGGCTGGTCCGCGCGGTAGCCCGTCGCCGCTCAAACCAACGCGGGGTCAGCTACGGCCCATTCGGAGGGTATTAATGGGCGCTAATTGACCCCGCGTTGTGCTGGAGTTGAGCGGCTGGAGCAGCGTGCTAGTCCTTGGTGCCTGTCAGGGCCAGCGTGCCGCCCAGCCCGATCATCATCACGCCGCCGGTGGTGCTGAGAGCGGCGATCCGCCGGGGGGAGCGGGCAAACCAGTGCCGGGCCGTCCCGGCCGCGAGGGACCACGTGCTGTCCGAGACCAGGGCAATGAGCAGGAAGACCGCACCCAAAGTGGCGAGCTGCACGGGAATCGCTCCGGCCGAGTAGTCCACGAACTGGGGAAGCACGGCCACGAAGAACACAATCGACTTGGGGTTGGTCGCGCCGACGATGAAGCCCTCCCGGAGCACGCGGGCGGTCGAGGCCGGGTTCGAGGTCGACGCCGTCGCCGCGCCGCCGCCGCGGTGCCGGATCGCCTGGATCCCGAGGTAGACCAGATAGGCGGCGCCGGCGAATTTCACCACGCTGAACAGCAGCAGGGACTGGGCCAGCACCACGCCGACGCCCAGGGCCACGGCGGCGATCTGCACCACCTCTCCGGCCGCGTTTCCCAGAACGCTCAACAGCCCGCCCCTGCGTCCCAGGGCCAACGTCCGTCCGATCACGAACAGCACGCTGGGCCCCGGGATGGCGATGAGCACCAGGGCGGCAAGGGCAAAGGCCAAGAGGTTGGTGGCGGGGACCATGCCTGATCCTAACCCCGTGAGGGCCCGCCCGGGAGCGTCTTAATCCCTTGGGGGCGAGGCACCATCACCGCCCGGCGGGAACCTGCGGGAGCTGGGCGGTTTCGTCGACCAGTTCCGCCCGCGCCCTGCCGTGGCCGCGGACCCAGAGGCGGTAAGCGAGTACCAGGACGCCCAGCCAGGCGGCGCCCACGTACAGCGCCACCCGGGTGTCCTCGAAGGCGCCCAGAATCACGATCACCAGGGCCATGAACGCGATCGTCAGTATGGAGGCGGCGGGCCACCACGGCGACGGGAACTCCGACGCCGGCAGGGACTTGCGGGCGATCTCGCGTTTCATGGCGACATGGGAGGCCAGGATCATGGCCCAGACCCAGACGGTCGCGAAGGTGGCGATCGAGGCGATCAGCAGGAAGACGTCTTCCGGGATCACGGCGTTCAGCACCACCCCCACCAGCAGGATGCCGGTCATCATCACCACGGTCATCCACGGCACCCCGTGACGGGAAACCTTGCCGAAGCTCGCCGGTGCGTGGCCCTGCCGGGCCAGGCCGAAGAGGATCCGGCCGGCGCCGAAGATGTCGCTGTTGACTGCCGAGAGCGCCGCCGTGATCACCACGGCGTTGAGGATGTGGGGTGCGGCGGGGATGCCCAGGCCGCTGAAGATCTGCACGAAAGGGCTGCCGTTGCTGCCAATTTCGTCCCACGGAAACAGGCTCATCAGCACGCCGAGGGTCAGCACATAGAACAGCAGGACCCGGACGGGCACGGTGTTGACGGCCTTGGGGATGACCTTTTTCGGATCGGCGGCCTCACCGGCGGTGATGCCGAGGGTCTCCACGCCGCCAAACGCGAACATCACCACGGCGAAGGAGGCAAGGAGTCCTTCGAATCCGTTCGGGAACAGGCCTCCGTGGTCCACGAGGTTGCCGAGCCCTGGTGCCACGGTGGCGCCGCCGGCCTGGAAACCGAAGACGATGATCGCCGCCCCGCCCGCGATCATGGCGATGATGGCCGCCACCTTGATCAGGGAGAACCAGAATTCCAGCTCGCCGAACACCTTGACGCTGAGCAGGTTCAGGGCAGCCAGGAAGAAGATGATGGCCAGAATCCAGACCCAGCGCTCCACGCCGGGGAACCAGAATCCCATGTAGATGCTGAACGCCGTGACATCCGCGATGGCCACGATCGCCATCTCAAAGACGTAGGTCCAACCGGTCACAAACCCGGCCAGCGGTCCCAAGTAGCGGCTCGCGTACTGGCCGAAGGACCCGGACACCGGATGCCGCACCGCCATCTCGCCGAGGGCGCGCATCACCATGAAGACCGCGGCGCCGCCGATCATGTAGGCCAACAAGACGGCGGGCCCGGCCTTCTGGATGGCGGAGGCGGAGCCGTAGAACAGCCCCGTGCCGATCGCCGAGCCCAGCGCCATGAAGCGGATGTGGCGGACGTTGAGTCCCCGGCTGAGTACGGAGTCGACGGCTGCGCCGACGGCGGTGGCAGCGCTGCCGGTGCCGGCCTCGGCAGGAGCCGCCTTCGTAGCGGTTTGGGCTTGTTGCATGCGAATACCTTCTCGTCATTGGGAGGGGGATCGCCATCCAGCAGACCATGTCCGGCCTTGCTGTGAGGAGTCTCACGGGAACTTCGTGTCTTTGATTTCAGACTGTGCGGCGCCCCCGCGCGCGGAGCCGGCCGCCGCCGCCGTCGAACCCCAACCGGCGGGGGAGCGGCGAAAGAGCTTGACAACATGTCAGGATTTCTTCACATTCAAGGTGTCGCCCGGCGCCTGCGGTTACGGAATGGCGAGCTGACCCAGAGGAGAAGCACCATGAAAGCGATCGTCCAGGATGTTTACGGTTCCGTTGAGGTGCTGGAACTGCGCGACGTCGACGCCCCCGTGCCCGGCGACGACGACGTGCTGATCCGGGTCCGGGCCGCCGGTGTCGACCAGGGCGTCTGGCACCTCATGACGGGCCTTCCGTACCTGACCCGCGTGGTCGGCTACGGGCTCAGGAAACCGAAGACCCGCATCCGGGGCCGGGCCGTGGCTGGCCGGGTAGAGGCTGTCGGCCGAAATGTCGTCGGCTTCCGGACCGGGGATGAGGTGTACGGCACCTGTGAGGGATCCTTCGCCGAATACGCGTGTGCAAAAGAAGGCCGGCTCGCGCTGAAGCCGAAAAACCTCAGCTTCGAACAGGCCGCCGCCGTCCCGATCTCGGCCGTCACGGCCCTGCAGGCGCTCCGGAACGCCGGCAGGATCCAGGCCGGGCAGGAGGTCCTCGTCATCGGCGCGGCCGGCGGTGTCGGCGCGTACGCCGTACAGCTCGCCAAGGCGTTCGGGGCGCAGGTGACGGGGGTGTGCAGCACCGCGAAAACCGATCTGGTCCGCTCCATCGGCGCGGACCACGTCATCGACTACACACATGACGATTTCGCGGACGGATCCCGGCAATTCGACCTCATTGTGGACACCGCCGGCAACCGCCCGCTCACCGTCCTGCGGCGGGCGCTCAAGCCGAAGGGCACGCTCGCGATCATCGGCGGGGAAGGCGGAGGGCGGCTGACGGGCGGATTTCAACGCTCGCTCGGCGCCGGGCTGCTCTCCGTGTTTGTCGGCCAGCGGCTCAGGGGCGTCATGTCTGCAGAGCGGGCGGAGGACCTCCGGTTCCTGACCGGGCTCATCGAGGCGGGCGCGGTGACCCCGGTCATCGGCAAGAGCTACGCCCTGGCGGACGCGCCGGCGGCAATCCGGGACCTGCGTGATGGACACCTCCGCGGGAAGGCCGTCGTCATCATTTGAGCCCGCTTGCCGGTTGGCCGGCGTCACGGTTTTGGGCGGAGCCGCCTAGGGCGTTCCGGTCCGGAAGCGGGTCACGTACTGCCGCTGCCAGGGAGTTTCCACTGTCCGGCGCCGGTACTGGCGGCGGACGTAGGACACTGCCTGGCCGGGCGGGACTCCGTCCAGGATCGCGATGCAGGCCAGTGCGGTGCCGGTCCTGCCGATCCCGCGCCAGCAGGCCACTTCAACCCGTTCGGTCTCGGCCCGGCGCCAGGCTTCCCGGAACGCCTCGAGGGCATCCGGCTGGTCGACCGGCAGCCGAAGGTCGGGCCAGGGCACCCATCGGGACTCCCACCCCACGGGCGGCGGCTGCTTGCCCAGCAGGTACACGCCGAACTCGGGAAACGGCCCGGCCGGAAGCGGATAGTGCAGGCCGCGCCCACGAATGAGCCGGCCGGACGGAAGAGCCATGATGCCGTCCGCGGAAGTTTCCCACGTGTGCTTCATGAACCCGATCGTAGTCTTTCCCGCCGCCCGGTTGTCCGTGACACGGAACGGCCGGATGTCAGCGGTATCCGGAGGCGTCGGCGTCGAGTCCTGCTTCCTGGACCTCAACGAGGTACCTCCAGCAGTCCGGCTGCGAGCCGTCGGTGTCGGTGAAGCCGTACTCGCGGGCCAGCGCGCCGGACGAATACGAGCCGCCCGTGCGGCTGAGCACGTGGGGGTCCGCCGCCAGGGCCGCGACCGCACGCCCGACGAACAGCGGGCTTTCCGAGATCGCGGCAAAGTGCGGCTGCGTCCCGGCGGCCTCCCGCCAGTTTGCCTCGGTGACGCCAAAGTGTTCGAGCATCATCTCCGAACGCATCCAGCCGGGCGTCAACGCCACCGCCGCGCAGCCGGAGGATCTCAGCTCCTCCGCCTGGCTGAACGCCAGGCGGAGCACCGCGGTCTTGACGAGGTCGTAAAAGACGGAGACCCGGTAGTGCTGTGCGTTGTACTCGCGGGTGCCGTCGGTCATCTCCACCACCAGGCCGCCGGGGCGGCGGGTGAGCAGCGGCAGCGCGAAGTGGCTTGTGATGAGGTGGGTGTCCAGACCGAGGCGGAGCATCTGCAGTCCGGCATTCAGATCGTGGGCCCAGAGCGGGGTGTTCCATTCGATGAAGTCCTCGCCGCCCCAGATGTCGTTGACAAGGATGTCCAGGCGGCCCTGCTCGGCGTCGATCCGCTCCACGAGGGCTTCCACCTCCGCAGCCTGGCGGTGATCGACCTCGATGGCGATTCCAGTGCCGCCAGCGGTGCTGACAAGCCCGGACGTCTCCTCGATCGTCTCGGGCCGGTTGTAGTCCGAACGGTGGCGGGAGGTCGTGCGGCCGGTGCAGTACACCACCGCTCCTGCCTCGCCGAGGGCGACGGCGGTGCCGCGGCCGGCGCCGCGCGTGGCCCCGGCAACCAGGGCGACCCTGCCCGACAGCGCTGCATCCACGTCTGTGCCTTCCCTCCGGAACCATCCCGCATGGGGCTCAGCCGGCGACGGGCTGGTTCCAATGACCGGGCATACCACGGGGAAGCCGGCGCCCACATTCATCGGAACACCGGGGGGGCTGGCCGGGCTAGGGGCGGAAGGCCCGCCGCAGGTATGTGGCCTTTGTCCGGCATTCCAGACAGCCGTTCCTGTGCGAGGCTGTCGGTTGACCGTCGCCGGGCGCATGCTTAAGTACGGGATACCGGACACCACCGACCCTGAAGAGGATCCATGCCACCCACCAGTACTGCCGTGAGCCCCGCCGCCGAGACTTTGTCGGCTGCGACCGACGCGACTCCGGCGCAGTCCGCCGCGACTTTGTCCGCAGCGCCTGACACACCCGCGCCCAAGGCCGTCCACCGGGCCGCCGGAACCAAGGCGGCGTCGAAGGTGCCGGCCGCCGAGAACACGCTGCGCATCCTCAAGCTGCTGGCCTCCCGGCGCGGGCCGATGGCGGCGTCGAACATTGCCACCGCGCTGGGACTGCCGCGCTCCAGCGTCTACCACCTGCTCGGGGTGATGGAGGCGAACGGCTTCGTGCTGCACCTGCACGAGGAGCAGCGCTACGGCCTGGGCATCAGCGCATTCGAACTCAGCTCGGCCTACTCCCGGCAGGAGCCGCTGTCCCGGCTGGGCCGGCCGATGCTCGCCTCGCTCGTGGACGTGATCGGCGAAAGCGCGCACCTGGCGGTGCTGCACGGCCGCGACGTGCTCTACATCGTGGAGGAGCGGGCCAAGAACCGGCCGTCCCTGGTGACCGACGTCGGCGTCCGGCTGCCCAGCCATCTCACGGCCAGCGGGCGGGCCATCCTCGCCGCGCTGCCGAAGTCGCAGGTGCGGGCGCTGTACCCGAACGCTGCCGCCTTCACGGCCCGGCACGAAACCGAATCGCCCATCATGAAGTACTCCGCGCTGTCTTCGCATCTGGACCAGGTCCGCCAGCGCGGCTACGCCACCGAACACGGCGAGGTCACGCCCGGATTCGGTTCGATCGCCGCCGCCGTGACCGACCACGTGGGGTGGCCCACCGCCGCCGTCGCCGTGACGTTCCTGGAGGACAAGCTGCCCGCGGATCAGTGGCCGGTCCTGGCCGCCCGGGTCCAGAAGGTCGCCAACGAGCTCTCGGTCCGGATCCACGGCCGCCCCGCCTGACCGGTTGCCCCATCCCACCCCACCCCACCCCCGGTTGCGCTGTCACCTAGGGCTCCCATTCGCCCTTTTTGGCAACCGGAAGTGATAGCGCAACGGGGGAGGGGAAGGGTCTGGAATCCCGGACAGCACCCCTCCGGCAGGCCTGTTTCCGCGGCCGCTAAGGGGCTTTAGTTGATACAGAACCTCATTCCTCCGGATACACCAGGACACCAGTCCGATCAGACATCATCCGGCGGCATATCCAGCGACAAAGGAGACCCTCATGGCACCCGCCGATTTCACCACCGGTGCCCGCCCGGTCAAAGCAGCCCGCGGCACCGAGCTCACCGCCAAGAGCTGGCAGACGGAAGCCCCGCTGCGCATGCTCATGAACAACCTCGATCCCGAGGTCGCCGAGCGCCCCGATGACCTGGTGGTCTACGGCGGCACCGGCCGCGCCGTCCGGTCCTGGGCCGCGTTCGACGCCATCACCCGCACCCTGGAAACCATGGAAAAGGACGAGACCCTGCTGGTCCAGTCCGGCAAGCCGGTTGGCGTCTTCCGCACCAACGAATGGGCACCGCGCGTGCTGCTGGCAAACTCCAACCTCGTCGGCGACTGGGCGAACTGGCCCGAGTTCCGCCGGCTCGAGGCCGAGGGCCTGATGATGTACGGCCAGATGACCGCCGGGTCCTGGATCTATATCGGCACCCAGGGCATCCTGCAGGGCACCTTCGAGACCTTCGCCGCGATCGCCCGTAAGCTCACCGGGGACGAGAACGGCACGCTCGCCGGCACCCTGACCCTCACCGGCGGCTGCGGCGGCATGGGCGGAGCCCAGCCGCTCGCCGTCACCCTGAACGACGGCGCCTGCCTGATTGTCGACGTCGACGAGACCCGCCTGCGCCGCCGGGCCGGGAAGCGCTACCTCGACGAGGTCGAAACTGATCTCGACGCCGCGATCGCCAAGGTCCTGAAAGCCAAGGAAGAACGCCGCGGCTGGTCCGTGGGCTACGTCGGCAACGCCGCGGAGGTCTTCCCCGAGATCCTGCGCCGCCACAACGCCGGCGAGCTCACCGTCGACATCGTCACGGACCAGACCTCCGCGCACGACCCCCTGAGCTACCTGCCCGAGGGCATCACGGTGGAGGAATGGCACAGCGAGGCTGCGGCAGATCCCGAGGGCTTCACCAAGAAGGCCCAGGCCTCGATGGCCAAGCACGTCCAGGCGATGGTCGAGTTCCAGGACGCCGGCGCCGAGGTCTTCGACTACGGCAACTCCATCCGCGACGAGGCCCGCAAGGGCGGCTACAACCGCGCCTTCGAATTCCCCGGCTTCGTCCCGGCCTACATCCGGCCGCTGTTCTGCGAGGGCCTCGGCCCGTTCCGCTGGGTGGCCCTCTCCGGCGACCCCGAGGACATCGCAGTCACGGACAAGGCCATCAAAGAGCTCTTCCCCGAGAACAAGCACCTGCACCGCTGGCTCGATGCCGCCGCCGAACGGGTCGAGTTCGAAGGCTTGCCCGCCCGCATCTGCTGGCTCGGCTATGGCGAACGCGCCAAGGCCGGCCTGCTGTTCAACCAGCTCGTCAAGGAGGGCAAGGTCAAGGCGCCCATCGTGATCGGCCGCGACCACCTCGACTCCGGCTCCGTCGCCTCCCCGTACCGCGAGACCGAGGCCATGGCCGACGGCTCCGACGCGATCGCCGACTGGCCGCTGCTCAACGCCCTTCTCAACACGGCCTCCGGCGCCACCTGGGTTTCCATCCACCACGGCGGCGGGGTCGGCATCGGCCGCTCCATCCACGCCGGCCAGGTCTCCGTTGCCGACGGCACCGACCTCGCCGCGGAAAAGCTCGCGCGCCTCCTGACCAACGATCCCGGCATGGGCGTCATCCGCCACGCCGACGCCGGCTACGACCGCGCCGTCGAAGTCGCCAAGGAACGCGGCGTCCGCATCCCGATGAACGAAACGAAGTAGGACTTCACCATGACTATCACCACGCATTCACCGCTCACCGTCACCCTCGGCTCCAGTGGTGTCACCCCCGAAGACGTCGTCGCCGTCGCCCGCCACGACGCCCACGTCACCATCGCCCAGGACGCCCTGGACGCCGTCGCCAAGGTCCGTGCCCACATCGACGACCTCGCCCACAGCGAGGTCCCGGCCTACGGGATCTCCACCGGCTTCGGGGCGCTGGCCAACCGGCACATCCCCAACGAGCTGCGCACCCAGCTGCAGAAATCCCTGATCCGCAGCCACGCCGCCGGCATGGGCCCGGCCGTGGAACGCGAAGTGGTCCGCGGCATCATGTTCCTGCGCGCCAAGACCCTTGCTTCCGGCCGCACCGGCGTCCGCCCGGTGGTGCTGCAGACCATGGTGGACGTGCTCAACGCCGGCATCACCCCGGTGGTCCGCGAATTCGGCTCCCTTGGCTGCTCGGGCGACCTCGCGCCGCTGTCCCACTGCGCCCTGGTCCTGATGGGCGAAGGCGAGGCGACCGGCCCCGACGGCACACTGTACGGGAGCAAGGATGCCCGCCCGGTCGCCGAGCTCCTCGCCGCGCACGGCATCGAACCCGTCACGCTGGCCGAAAAGGAGGGCCTGGCCCTCGTCAACGGCACCGAGGGCATGCTCGGCATGCTGCTGATGGCCATCGCGGACATCCGCCAGCTGCTTACGACGGCGGACATCACCGCCGCGCTCAGCGTCGAGGCGCTGCTCGGCACCGACCAGGTGTTCCTGCCGGAGCTGCACGCGGCGCTGCGCCCGCACCCGGGCCAGGCCGCCGCCGCGGACAACATGCTCCGTGTGCTGTCCAACTCCCCGATCGTGGCCTCGCACCGGATCAACGACACCAAGGTCCAGGACGCCTACTCGCTGCGCTGCGCACCCCAGGTGGCCGGCGCCGTCCGCGACACCGTGGACCATGCCGCCCTGGTCGCCTCCCGCGAACTGGCCTCCGCGATCGACAACCCGGTGGTCCTGCCCGACGGCCGGGTCAGCTCCAACGGCAACTTCCACGGCGCCCCGGTGGCCTACGTGCTGGACTTCCTGGCGATCGCCGTCGCGGACCTGAGCTCCATCGCCGAGCGCCGGACCGACCGGATGCTGGACCCGGCCCGCTCGCACGGGCTGCCCGCCTTCCTGGCCTCGGACCCCGGCGTCGACTCGGGCCTCATGATCGCCCAGTACACGCAGGCCGGCCTGGTCTCGGACAACAAGCGGCTGGCCGTCCCGGCGTCGGTGGACTCGATCCCGAGCTCGGCGATGCAGGAGGACCACGTCTCCATGGGCTGGCACGCGGCCCGCAAGCTCCGCCGCTCGGTGGAGAACCTGCGCCGGGTCCTGGCGATCGAACTGGTGACCTCGGCCCGGGCGCTGGACATCCGCACCCAGCTCTCCGGCGGCGAACTCACGCCGGGACCTGCGGGCGCGGCCGTGATCGCCGCGCTGCGCGACGTCGTCGACGGTCCGGGCACCGACAGGTTCCTGTCACCGGAGCTCGAAGCGGCGGATGTCCTCGTGGCCTCGGGCAAGGTCCGGGCGGCGGCCGAATCCGCCGTCGGAAATCTCGCCTGAGAAGAAACAAAATGCAGGGCAGCTGAACAATTCCCGGCGCCCCCGAAATCTTTGGCGACACGGACGGCGGGGGCCCGGGAACTGTAGTACAAATGGAGAGTCCACACCAACGAAGTTGTGGCAAAGAACACATACAAAGGGGTAGAAGTTCTATGAAAGCACGCGGCACGGTACTGTCCAGGCGCCTTGCATCCGCAGCTACGGTTTCCGACTGGAGCGGCCTTCGGGTCGGCGAACGCGTCGAAATTGTCAAGCACGCACAGGTCATTGCGGCCGGTGAGGTCGAAGAGGTCTCGGTAAGCGGGAATGTGCTCTGGCTGGTCCCCGCGGGGCCGTCCGAAACGCAGCTTTTCCTGCAGTCCGACGGCGTGCAGGTCCGCCGCAGCTAGGCTGAGCGTTTTCACCAGAAAGTCCCCGCCACGGCGGGGACTTTCTGCGTTTCGGGGCCCAGGGCCCAGATGTGGGCGCGCTGCTGTCAGTGCCCAGTGAACGGCGGCGGACCCAGCAGCACGATCCCGCCGTTTTTACGTGCCGACTCCTGGACTCTGCCAAAGTCAACCAGGCCCGGCGCGACGGATTCGCCGGCAGGGTCCCCGGCATCGTTGCCGGGGGAGAGGGGTATGCTCGCGTCCCAGTAAAAGGCCTCGCAGCATCCGGGGGTGTGCAGGCAAAGCATCCGGGCGGAGTCGGAGACCACCATGAAGGCGTGTGGAACGCCCCGCGGGGCCACGGCCAGTCCGCCGGGGCCGATCCGGTGCTCTCTCCCGTCCATATGCACGAGGATCTCGCCGTCCAGGATGTACATGGTTTCATCCGAATCGGGGTGGCTGTGCAGCGGTGTCATTTTCCCGCCGGACATCTGGTCCTCGAACAGCAGGAAGGCCCCGGCGGTCTCTTCCGCCCTGGCCTTCCAGGTGTGGACTCCGCCGCCGAAAAACCATCGGCGCTCGCCCTGGTCTTCCGCGCGGATGATGGCTGCCGGGTTGCTGGCCGTTTCCATAAGATCGCCCCTTCGCCGAGGACTACATGGGACGCGTGTCCCATGACAAGACTCGGGTACCATGAGATCCATGTCAACCCCCTATCAGGACGCCGGCCGGACGGGGCAGAAGCGCCGCACTTTTGAGGCCCTGTTGGCTGCAGCCCGCGAGGCCGTCGCGGACGGGGTCGCCCCCACCGTTGACGGCACCGCGGCAGCGGCCGGGATTGCCCGGAGCACGGCCTACCGCTACTTCCCGAGCCAGCGGGAATTGCTCGCCGCAGCCCACCCGGAAACGGCCCGGCAGTCCCTGCTGCCGGCGGATGCCCCCGAGGATCCAGCGGAGCGGCTCGACGCCGTCGTGCTGGAGTTCACACGGCTGATCCTCTCCACCGAGGCGCAGCAGCGGACCATGCTCAGGCTGTCCCTGGAACGTGACCGCGGAAAGTCGGACTTGCCGCTGCGGCAGGGGCGCGCGATCGCCTGGCTTGAGGAAGCACTCGCGCCGCTCCAGCGGAAGCTGTCCGGACCTGAAATCCGGGCGCTAGCGCTGGCCATCCGCAGTGCCATCGGGATTGAGGCCCTCGTCTGGCTGACGGACATCGGCGGTCTTACGCAGGAACAGGCTGTGGCGTCGATGCGTTGGTCCGCCCAGGCCCTGCTCGCACAGACCCTGACGTCCGGGCCGCCGCCTATCCCAGCAGCGTATTGACCAGCCGGGCCGCCACTTTGGCGGTGCGGCCGTCGATGTCGAACTCCGGGTTCAGCTCGGCGATATCCAGATGCAGGAGCTTCCCGCTCGCGGCCACCTGGCGGCACACGGCGCTGATCACCGGCAGCGGCACACCAAAGGCCGCGGGAGCGCTCACCCCGGGGGCCACGGAGGCCGGCAGCACGTCCAGGTCGATGGTCAGGTACACCGCGTCCACCTGTGCCAGGAAGGCTGCCACAAACGCGTACGCGGCGTCCGCCGAGCAGTCCTCGTCCAGCAGATAGTCCACGCCGAGCTCGTCTGCCGTCCGGAACAGCGTCCGGGTGTTGTTCGGCTCGGAAATCCCGACGACGGCGTAGCGCAGCTCCCGGCCGGCGGCTGCTTCGGCGCGGGCCATCTGGAGGAAGGGCGTGCCGGAGCTGGGCACCGGCTCATCGCGGAGGTCGAAGTGCGCATCGAGATTCAGCACGCCGACGCTCAGGCCCTCGCGCACGGCCGCCGACCCGGCCACGCCGAGATAGCTGGCAAAGGCGGTCTCGTGCCCGCCGCCGAGCACCACGGGAAGCCCGCCGGCGTCGAGCAGACTGGTGATCGCGAGCCCGGCGCGTGCCTGTCCTGCCTCGAGCGCGTCCCCGGCCACGGTGACGTCGCCGGCGTCGTGCACGGCCCGCGTCAGGTGGAACGCGAGCGGGCCGAGCGCGGCCCGGATGGCGGCGGGGGCGGCCGCGGCGCCGGTCCGGCCCTTGTTGCGCCGCACCCCGGCGTCGCTGCCGAAGCCGAGGATGACGGCGGGGCGCGCAGCAGGGACACCCGCCGGAACCGTGCCGGGAGCGTAGGGGGTCACCCCCTGCCACCAGCGCCGGTGCTCGTCGCCGTCGCCGTCGAACCTGCCGGTCCAGGGCTGGGGCGGGACATCAACGGGGAGCGCGGGAGAAACCATGCCCCTAGCTCACCGCAGCCCGGGCCGGAAAACCAGCCGGGCCGCCGTCGGACTGTCCGGAATCCCGGAAACTGAGCTTAACAACGGTTAAGCAGCGCCGGGTGGGCCACGCCGGGGGGCGTGGCCCACCCGGCGGGCGTGACCGCGGGCGGGGCTGCGTTAGTGGATCCCCAGGACGGCCTCGATCGGGCCGATCGCGAAGAAGAGCAGGAACGCGGACGCCACGGCCCACATGAGCGGGTGCACCTCGCGGGCCCGGCCCTCGAACAGGCGGATCAGCACGAAGCTGATGAAGCCCGCGCCCAGGCCGTTGGCGATCGAGTACGTGAACGGCATGAGGGTGAAGGTCAGGAAGGCCGGGATCGCGATGCCCCAGTCCTGCCAGTCGATCTTGCCCACCTGGGAGACCATCATGAAGCCGACCACCACGAGGGCGGGGGCCACGGCCTCGAACGGCACGAGGTTGATCAGCGGGGTGAAGAACATCGCCACGAGGAACAGCAGGCCGGTCACGACCGAGGCCAGGCCGGTGCGTGCGCCTTCGCCGATGCCGGCACCGGACTCGACGTAGATCTGGTTCGAGGAGACGGAGGCGCCGCCGCCGATGATCGCGCCCAGGGCGTCCACCTGCAGCACGCGGTCGACGTCGGGGATGTTGCCGTCCTTGTCGATGGTGCCGGCCTCGGTGGCCAGGCCAACCATCGTGCCCATGGCATCGAAGAAGATGCTGAGCAGGATCACGAACGCCAGCAGGGTCGCCGCGACGAAGCCGAGGTGTTCAAAGGCGCCGAAGGGGTTGGCCTTGCCGATCAGGGACAGGTCCGGGGCCGCCCACTCGGAGAACTGCGGTGCCACGAGGGACCAGCCCTGCGGGTTGTGGTTCTTGCCGTCAAAGCTGGGCCCGATGTGCAGGATGGATTCCAGGATCACGGACAGGATGGTCGAGGCCACGATGCCGATCAGGATGGCGCCCTTGACCTTGCGGACCACCAGCGCGATGGTCAGGATCAGGCCGAAGACGAACACGAACGTCGGCCAGCCCAGGAGCTTGCCGTCGAAGCCCAGGCCGACCGGGACGGTGGTGCCGGCGACATCGGGGACGCGGCGCACGAAGCCCGCGTTGACGAGACCGATCAGGGCGATGAACAGGCCGATGCCCACCACGATCGCGGTCTTCAGCCCCTCGGGTACGGCCTTGAACACGGCCGTCCGGAAGCCCGTGAGGACCAGGATCAGCATGGTGATGCCCGAGAGCATCACCAGGCCCATCATGTCCGGCCAGGTCAGGCCGGGGTTCGTGGCCACCGTGACGGCGACGAACGCGTTGACGCCGAGCCCGGTGGCCAGGGCGAAGGGATGCTTGGCCCACGCGCCCATGAGGATGGTCAGGATGCCGGCCACGAACGCGGTGACGGCGGCGACGGCGGGGAAGCCCAGCGTGGCGCCCGAGGAGTCCGGCCCGGAGAGGATCAGCGGATTCAGCACCACGATGTAGCTCATGGCGAAGAACGTGGCGAACCCTCCGCGGATCTCGCGCGAGACGTTCGACCCCCGCTCGGATATTTTGAAATACCGGTCGAGTGCCGAGCCCTGCTTGAGCATTAGGTCTTGCATTAGTCCTCCGGGAGTGATGGGTGTTGCATATATCTTATTTGGCGCCCGAGGGCCAACCCTGCGTTTTCGCCTAGTCTGTAAGGAAGCCAACACTAGGAGTAGCCTGCCCATGCGCCGTATCCGCCAGCTTCGCAGTGCCCTGCTGGGCGCCGTCGTCCTTGTGGCCGTCCTGCTGGGAGCAGTGAGCCCGGCGTCGGCGCACGATACCGCGGAGTCCACCAGCCCGGCTGCCGGAGCAACCGTCGCGGCACCGCCGGAGCAGGTCTCGGTCACGTTCAACCACAATCCGCTCGCCCTGGGGTCGCAGATCGTGGTCAATGATGCCACCGGCGCCAACTGGTCGGACGGTTCCGTGGAAATCGTGGACAACGTCGCTGCGCAGAAGCTGAAGTCCGGCGCCCCTAGGGGGCAGTACACCGTGCACTGGCGGGTGGCCAGTTCCGACGGCCACCCGATCGAGGGCAGCTTCACCTTCACAGCGACGGCGGCTGCGGCAGGCACGACGGCGGCTGCCGCAGTCCCCACGATGGGCACCGCCCAGCCGGGGACCACGCCCGCGCCTGCCCCTGCGCCGGCCGGGTCGCAGCAGTTTCCCTGGAGCGTCATGGTCTTCGTCGCCGTCGGGGTCGGCATCCTGGTGGCCCTGGGCCTGATGGCGAAACGCCGCCTCACACCGGACGAGGGCGGCGACACCGAAGGCTGAAACAAGCCAATGCAACTCCGGCAACGCGGCCAAAGCGCTGCTAGGCGGGGGCGGCCAGGGCAAAGCCGCCGGGCAGCAGTGCGGGGATCCCGTTCGGGTGGACCTTGGCCGAGATTGCCTGTCCCACCACTTTGGCCTGGCGCAGGACTTCCTTGGGCGTCGGGGTAATGAGCTCGCCCACCCCCACGAGGTACATACCCAGGGCATGCATCGCCGCCATGAGATTCTGCCCGGCTGCCATGCCAAGTTCCGAGAGCATCCGGCGCAGCTGGCTGTGGGCGCAGCGGGTCAGGACAAGGTGGTCGGCCAGCAGGACGCCGCCCGGGGTCTGGACGGCCCACTTCTCCGTGGGTGAGCCGTCCGTGCCGGCCTCCAGGAGGTCCAGCTGCAGGGCCCGGATGTTGTTCCGCACGTCGAGCTTGTGGCTTGCGGCGTAGTTGCGCAGGTGCCGCAGGATTTCGTTGCGCTCCCTCAGGCTGGCGGCGTCCGCCGCGTCGCAGCGCTGGAGCGAGGAGGTGTTGGCCGGATGGCCGGCACCCAGGAGGTCGAGCCCGTCCACAATGATGGACGCAACGCCCCGGCGCTGGAGCTCGCTGGCCACAGCCAGGCCCGAGAGCCCCGTCCCGATGACTACGGCGGTGGTCCGCTCAATCCCGCCGTACAAAGGCATGCTCGACACTGCAGGGTACCTCCTTGAAATGGTGCGAGTCGCGGGGGAAACCCCGGACGCCAACCCGTGCCTGGTTCCACAGCCCCAGCGGCTGCTTTCTGGAACACCAGTCTCGGTTCAGCAATGCCTCGAAGGATACCTAAGATTCCCGCCCGTGGATAGGGGAGGTAGGACATTGGCTGTGGTGCCGGATTCCGGCGGTTTCCGTGCTCCCGCTCCAGCGGAAACCGCCTCAAAAGCCTGAATTTCCGGGCCAGGAAACGGCGTGTTAACTCTGCGTAAATCCTTCCGCCGCGGGCGGCCGGGGGCGCCTTGCCGCCGTCTTGAATGTTCGCAATTAACCGAGAATAGTGAGGAAAATCAGGGGTTCCTGCACGCAGATTCCGGGTCGCCTCGCCGGTGGACGCCGGGCGGCAGTACTTCTGGCAGAATAGCCGCAACATCAGGCAAGAATCGCGAGGAGGCGGACCCTATGGGCCGTGAACAGGTGCATCCGGACCCGGCATGGGAGACCGGTGGCGAGCCGGCGCCGCCCCGCGGAATCGTCGTGGGAGTGGACGGCTCGGACCACAGCCACTGCGCCCTGGTGTGGGCGGCCCGTGAGGCGGAGCGCCGCCGCCGCCCGCTGCACATCGTGACCGCCTATTCCGTTCCGATCTTCGCCGCTTCCGGGCTCGACGGCGGCTACGCCACAGTGGACGACTCCGTGATCCGCGAGGGCGCCGAAGCCATCCTCAAGCACGCCATGGACAAGATCGCCTTCTACAACATCGACGTCGACGCGTCCGTCGAAAACGGGGACGCGTCCGGCGTGCTGCTGGAAATCAGCGAAACCGCGGAGCTTCTGGTCTTCGGCACCCGCGGCCGCGGTGGCTTCGTGGGCCGGCTGCTCGGCTCCGTCAGCAGCGCGCTGCCCGCCCACTCGAAGTGCCCCACCGTGACTGTGCCGCTGATCTGCGCGGACCGCCTGGGCGAAACCACAGACGACAAGCACGTCCTCGCCGAACGGGCCAAGTCGGGCAGCCAGCCGGTGGAGAACGTCGTGGTCGTCGGTGTCGACGGTTCCGAGCAGGCCCGCGTCGCCGTGCTGGAGGCCGCAGCGCAGGCCGAGCGGCTCTCCGCCCGGCTCCGCGTGGTGTGCGCGGTGCCGCAGTACACCGGCTCGCTGGCATGGGTGCCCACCCCGATGGACCGCGACGCACTGTTCGCCGACATCAAGGTCCAGCTCGACGCCGGCGTGGCCTGGCTGCGGAGCCACTTCCCCGCCCTGCAGGTGGAGACGCAGCTCGTGGACGGCTCGCCCGTCGACATCCTCGTCGACGCCAGCCGGCACGTGGAGCTCGTGGTGGTCGGCACCCGAGGGCGCGGCGGATTCACCGGAATGCTGCTGGGCTCCACGTCCGACGGCGTCCTCCACCACGCCAAGGGGCCGGTCATGGTGGTGCCGGACCGCGACGACCCGCGGCTGGCGGACAGAGCCAGCTTCGGCCCGATGCTCGGCGACTCCTAGAAGGCGACGGGCCCGGCGTCGGAAGGACGGCTAACGGATGGAGCACCCCGGGACGCCGGACCCTGCCGAGGGCGGGCCGGTCCTGGCCCTTGAACGCCTTGGCCCGGACATGCTCGCCACCGTCGGCGGGAAGGCGGCGAACCTGGGCGAACTGGCACGCGCCGGCCTACCGGTGCCCGCCGGCTTCTGCCTGACCACCACTGCGTATCTGGACGCCACGGCATCCCCGGCGCTGGCGGACGTGCACCGCGCCCTCGCCGCAACAGCCCCCGACGACCTGGCGGGGCTGGCTGCGCTTGCGGCGAAGGCCCGCGCGCTGGTGCTCGACGCCGATGTCCCCGCCGGCATCGACGCCGCCGTGCGCGCCGCCTACGCGGCGCTGGGCACCGACGCGGCGGTCGCCGTGCGGTCCTCCGCGACCGCCGAAGACCTGCCGTTTGCCAGCTTCGCCGGCCAGCAGGACACTTTCCTGAACGTGGTGGGCGCGGATGCCGTGCTGGCTGCCGTCCGCCGGTGCTGGGCCTCGCTGTGGACAGACCGCGCGGTGACCTACCGCGCGGTGCAGGGGATCGAGCCCTCGGCGGTGTCCCTCGCCGTGGTGGTCCAGCGCATGGTGGACGCGGCCGTGGCCGGGGTGCTGTTCACAGCCAATCCCGTGACCGGCCGGCGGCACGAGGCCGTCATCGACGCCAGCCCGGGGCTGGGGGAGGCCGTGGTGTCCGGGGCGGTCAACCCTGACCACTTCGTAATCGACGGCACCACGGGACGGATCCTCGAGCGACGAATCGGGGACAAGGGAATCATCATTCGTCCCCTGCCCGGCGGCGGCACCGAGCGGGTGGCGCAACCGGACGCCGGGCTGGCGCCCAGCCTGGACGACGCCCAACTGGCCGCACTGGAGCTCCTGGGCCGACGCGCGGAGGTGCACTTCGGCTCGCCGCAGGACCTCGAATGGGCCATCGGCCGGGACGGTGCCGTGTGGCTGACGCAGTCCAGGCCCATCACCACGCTCTATCCGATGCCGGACCGGCGTCCCTCCGGGCCGACGCCGCGCGTGTATTTATGCTTCAGCCTGGCCCAGGGGCTGACCAGGCCCCTGACCCCGATGGGCCTCGCCGGCATCCGGCTGATTGCGTCCTCGGTCGCGGGGGCGGCGCATTTCCCGGTGCCGGTGCCCCGTGACGGGCCCGCGCCGTATGCGGAAGCCGGCCAGCGCATATTCTTCGACCTCACGCCCGTAGTCCGGAGCAAGGCCGGACGCGCAATCGTCCCCCGGGTATTCGACGTCATGGAGGCGCGCTCCGCGGCCGTGCTGCGCAACCTGTTCGACGATCCCCGGTTCTCCGTGACCACAACAAGGCCGTGGCGGCTCCTGCGCCACGTCGCCCCGGTGGCGGCGCGGGCGAAGGTCCCGGAGACCTTGATCCGCGGCCTCATCCGGCCCGAGGCGGCACTGCGCCGGGCAGACCGTGTGGGCGAACAGCTCCGCGCGGCACTCGCGGTGCCCGCCGGCGCCACCGCCACGGAGCGTCTGGAGCACGTCGAGCGGATCCTTGGCCAGCATGTCTTTGCCGTGGTTCCCGCGATCCTGCCGCTGCCCGCCCTGGGGTTCGCCTTGCTGGCCGTGGCCGGAAAACTCGCCGGGAAACCCGGGAACGGGGCGCTGCAGGAAGTCCTGCGGGGGCTGCCCAACAACGTGACCACCGAAATGGACCTGGACCTGTGGTCGCTGGCTACTGCCATCCGCAACGACCCGGCGTCGGCGGCGGTGTTCGGGGAAGCCGCATTGCCCGAGATAGCCCGGCGTTACCGGGCGGCGGACCTGCCCGGCGTCGTGCAATCCGGGCTGCGGGACTTCCTGGGCCGGTACGGCCACCGCGCCGTGGCGGAGATCGACGTCGGCATGCCCCGCTGGTCTGATGACCCGACCCACATCCTCGGGGTTCTGGCCAACTATCTGCGCATGGATGATCCTGCGCTCGCCCCGGACCGGCAGTTCGGCAAGGCGGCCCGCGAGGCGGAGGCGCAGGTGGCCCGGCTGGTGGCAGCGGCGGGGCAGCGCAGCCGCCTCCGCGGTGCACTCGCGCGGGCCGCGCTGCGGCGGACCCGGATGTTCGCCGGGCTGCGTGAGCTGCCCAAGTACCACCTCGTGGAAGCGCTCGGCGCCGTCCGGCAGCAGCTCGCAGCCGTCGGGGCCGAACTCGCCGCGGCCGGGGCCATCGATGCGGCGGACGATATCTTCTTCCTCGACCTGGCTGACGCGCACCGGGGGCTCGGCGGCGCCGCGCTGCAGGGGCTCGTGGCCCGGCGCCGGGAGGCTTACGCGGCCGAACTGGGCCGCCGGCACATTCCCCGCGTGCTGCTCTCGGACGGCACCGAGCCCGAGGCGGTGCAGACCACTGCCGGCGGAAGGGGGCCGGCGGGTTCTGACGGCGGCGCGGGGCGGCTCTCCGGCACGCCGGCTTCGGCCGGCACCATCACGGCCCGGGCCCGGGTGATCCTGGACCCCCAGGGCGCGCACCTGGAACCGGGCGAGATCCTCGTGGCGCCGTCCACCGATCCGGGCTGGACGCCGTTGTTCCTGACGGCCGGCGGCCTCGTGATGGAAATGGGCGGCCCCAACTCCCACGGCGCCGTCGTCGCCCGGGAATACGGGATCCCCGCAGTGGTGGGGGTCCCCGACGCGACGTCGAGGATCGCCACGGGCCACAGCATTACAGTCGACGGCGCCGCCGGCACCGTGACGCCGTCAACGTCGCCGGCACCCTGACCCCGTCACTCTGACGCCGGCCAATTCGTGCCGGGCCGCCCGCGGCGGCGGGCTCCGCACCATGGTGTCGGCCGGCTCGCTACAGTGGGGCCATGAGCGAAGTGCGCGGCTCCGAGGGCCGGGAGCCCGGGAGCGCCGGAGTTCCCGCGGCGGGCATACCGGCGCCTGACCCCCGGCCGCCCGGCAGCCCCGCGCCCGGAGCCCCCGCGCCCGCGACTGACGCGCCCCCCGCGCCCGCGGACCCGGACGCGTGGCTACCGGAGTGGTTCGTGGGGCGTCCGCTCACGGCCGGCTGGGCGTGGGCCGGGTTCTGGGCGGTGCTGATCGTGGCCGACGAGTTCCTGGATCTGGCCGGCTGGTCCTGGTACGTGCTGGTTGGCCTCGCCGCCCTGCCGACTCTGCTGGCAAGCATCGCCCTTCTGCACGCCACCCCGCGCCGCTACCTGAAGCCGCGCCGGGACTCCGTCCTGGGCCACTTCTTCGTCCGCTTCCTGGCCCTGATCGCCGCCTTCCTCGTGTGGGGCGTGTCCGTGGTCATGAGCGCCTCGATCTCAACCACCCTCCAGTCACTCGTCGGGGCGTCCGAACGCGAGGTGACCGCGGTGGGCTTCAACCTCCTGCTGGCCGCGATCCCGCTGGTGGTCTCAGTACTGTGGCTGGCCTTCATCATTCGCTGCGCCTGGTTCCTGCGGCGGCTCCGGGGCTGGAAACAAACGCCGGAACCGGGCGCCGTGCCCAAGAAGTTCCTGCGGGACAGGCCGCGGCTGAGGCGGGTGGTGGTGGGCCTGGCCCATCCCGGCCTGCTGCTCGTGGCGGGCCTGGGCACCTCCGTGCTCGCGTTCCTGCTGGGCGCCGTGGAACTGACCATTAATGTGCTGAAGTAGGATAACCGGGCCGCCGGGGCCAGGCGTACTGTTGACCTATGAGCTGCACTGAAGCGCGCATTCCCCAGGCGCGGATAGTTGGAACATCTCTTTCCGGAGCGCGGTCACGATGACGCGCACGTGGCTGCGCTGGCTGCCCGCTGCCGCCGTTCCTGCCGTTATTGCCGCCGGCGCGCTGGCCGGATCCCTGCCCGCCAGCGCCGGGGATCCCCTGCCGCCCAAGACGCCGGAGCAGGTGCTGCAGTTGATTGCCCAGCACCGCCAGCCCGCTCTCTCCGGAACCCTGGAACAGTCCTCTGCGCTCGGGCTTCCTGAGCTGCCCAAGACCGGTGCCGGCCCGGACGCGTCAGGGACGGCATGGCTCGAACTGCTGACGGGGCCGCACAACGCGCGGGTTTATCGCGACGGCCCGGACAACGCCCGCGTCCAGGTGATGGACCGGCTGGCCGAACGCAACGCCATCCGCCACGGCAACGACGTGTGGTTCTACAACTCCAAGGACAACACGGCCGCCCATGCCCAGCTCCCGGCCGACGACGCCGGTGACACAGGCCGTCACAGCGCCGGCGCCGACGTCACCGCCACCCCCGACCAGCTCGCCGTGATGCTTCTGGCCAAGATCGAACCGGGCACCGACGTGGCGGTGGGCGCCGATGTCCAGGTAGCCGGCCGGCCCGCCTACAACCTGGTGCTGACACCAAAGTCCGATGCGACGCTGGTCGGGTCCATCGCAGTAGCCGTTGACGGCCAGACCGGGCTGCCGCTGGGCGTCGAGGTGAAGGCGCGCGGACAGTCGGATCCCGCCTTCCGCGTCGCCTACACCAGCCTGACCCTCGGGGCCCCCGACGCGTCGGTCTTCACGTTCACCCCGCCGCCGGGCGCCACGGTCGAGGAGATTCCGGTAAAGGAGCACAAACACGGAAACGACGCCGGGAACGCCACAGCGCCGGCGGCCAAGGACCGCGCCGGCAAGCCGGCCGTCACCGGCTCTGGCTGGGACTCGGTTGTTGAGTTCCCGGCGGGAACGGCCGGCCCGGCGTCGGACGCCACGGCCCTGCTCGAACAGGCCACCGTCCCGGTCCAGGGCGGCCGGCTCTTGTCCACCGCGCTGGTGAACGTGTTGGTGCTCGACGACGGCCGGGTCGTCGCCGGCTCCGTGCCACTGGAGCGGCTCCAGGCCGCTGCCGCACAGAAGTGATGTCCGGTGCGGTATCCGGTGGCCGACGGTTGCTCCCTGACCATCCGGTGACGGCCGCGTGAGCGCCGCCGGGCCGGCGGCCGAGCTGAGCATTGAGACCACGGGCCTGACCAAACGGTTCGGCCAGCAGATGGCTGTCGACGGCGTCGACCTGGCCGTGCCGAAAGGCGCGGTCTTTGGTTTCCTGGGCCCGAACGGTTCGGGGAAGACCACCACCATCAGGCTCCTGCTCGGCCTGGCCACGGCCACCGGAGGTTCCATGCGCGTGCTGGGCGAGGAGATGCCCGGCAAACTCAATGACGTGCTGCCCCGGGTCGGGGCGCTGGTGGAAGGACCGGCGTTCTACCCTTTCCTCTCCGGCGCCGCGAATCTGCGCCGCATGGACGCCGCGGACCCCTATGGTTCGGGCGCCACTCGGCGTGCCCGCGTCCAGTCAGCCCTGGAACGGGTGGGTTTGACGCACGCCGCGGACAAGCTGGTCCGGGCCTATTCGCTGGGGATGAAGCAGCGGCTGGGGATCGCCAACGCCCTGCTCGCCCCGCGGGAACTGCTGGTGCTGGACGAGCCCACCAACGGGCTGGATCCGCAGGGCACCCGTGAGGTGCGGAGCCTGGTGCGATCGCTCGCGGCCGACGGCGCCACGGTGTTCGTCTCCAGCCACCTGCTGGCCGAGGTCGAGCAGATCTGCACCCATGCGGCCATCATGAGCGCTGGCCGGCTTGTGGCGCAGGGAACCCTGACGGAACTGCGCGGGGCCGGCCAGGCAAGGATTCGCGTGTTGACCCCGGATCCGGGCACTGCGGCGCAGGTGCTGGCCGGCCTCGGCCTGACCGCGACCCTGGGCACCGACGGCCGTACTCCCGGTGGCGCCGGCCCCGGGACCGACGCGGCCCTGTTCGCCTCACTGCCTGGGGCTCCGGCTGCCAGGGAAGACGGAGGATCGTCCCGGTCCGTGGAGCGGGCGGCCGTGCAGCCGGAGGCCGTGGTGGCGGCCCTCGTGGCGGCGGGGGTCCGGGTCCGCGGCTTCGCGACCGAACAGGCCAGCCTTGAGGACCGGTTTGTGGCATTGACGGGGGAGGGGTTCGACGTTGTCCAGTAACAACTCATCCGCGGGCGATCCGGCAGCCGGCCCGTCAGTTGCCCCGGCGCCGGGCCCCAGCGAAGCGGCCGCAGGCGCTGGCGGGGACGGCGGGGCGGGCGCTGCGCCGGTCCGGCGCGGGTCCCTGACCGGTGACCTGCTGGCGTCCGAGCTCGGGGTGCTGTTCCGCCGCCGCAGGACGTGGGCCATGTTGTGCGCGCTGGCGGCCATCCCGATCCTGATCGCGGTGGCGGTGCGGGTCTCCTCGGCCGTGCCGGCAGGCCGCGGGCCGGCCTTCCTGGACCGGATCGCCCAGAACGGCCTGTTCGTGGGCGTCACGGCAATGGTGGTCTCAGTTCCGCTGTTCCTGCCCCTTACCGTCGGCGTCGTGGCCGGAGACACGATCGCCGGAGAGGCCGGACAGGGGACCCTGAGGTACCTGCTGGTGGCTCCCGCCGGGCGGATCCGCCTGCTGATCGTCAAATATGCCGGGGCGGCCGTGTTCGTGATCGTTGCCCCGCTCGTGGTGGCCCTGACCGGGGCCGGAATCGGCGCGGCGCTCTTCCCCGTGGGGCCGGTGACCCTGCTCTCCGGCGACACGATCGGCACCGGCGAGGCCCTGGTCCGGCTCCTGCTGATCGCCGCCTATCTGGCGGTTTCGCTGCTGGGGTTGTCGGCGATCGGGCTGTTCATCTCCACCCTGACCGATGTTCCGGTGGGGGCCATGGCGGCCACCGTGGTGCTCTCTGTCGTCGCGCAGGTCCTGGACGCGCTGCCGCAACTCGAGTGGCTGCATCCCTGGCTTTTCAGCCACTACTGGCTGGACTTTGGCGATCTGCTCCGGCAGCCGGTTTCCTGGGATTCCTTTGCCGCCAATGCCCTGCTCCAGGGCGGTTACGTCGCCGTGTTCGGCGCGCTGGCCTACGGCAGGTTCATCACCAAGGACGTGCTCTCCTAGCCGCCAGTCTCAGTAACGGGCCGCGTAGCCGTACAGCTGCATCCCGGACATGGCGGCAACATCGGTCACGGTAATGCCGGCGTCGGGGTTCAGCGCCTGGACCACGCGGCCGCCGCCGAGGTAGATGGCCACGTGGTAGAAGCCCGGGGCCGAACCCCAGACGAACAGATCGCCCGGACGCGCCTGGGAGAGCGGGACATGGACGGGGGCCTGGGCGAACTGCTGGGAGGCCGTGCGGGGCAGGTACTTCCCTGCCGCGGCGAACGCATTCTGCACCAGGCCCGAGCAGTCAAACCCATAGCTCCCGGTTCCGCCGTACTGGTAGAAGAACGGCGATCCGGTCTTGCCGAGCGCCACCGAAATCGCGGTCTGGTTTGACCCGCCGGAAATCGGCGCCGGAACCGGAACGGGTACTGGCGCCGGGACCGGGGCAGGAATCGGTGCGGGGACCGGAGCAGGTACCGGTGCGGGATCCGGCGCGGACGCCGGAGCCGGAGCGGAGGCCGGTGCGGGTGCGGGCGCGGGTGCGGGCGCTGCAGCGGGGGCCGGCACGTCGGCGGGAGCCGGAGCGGCTGGCTGTCCTGCGGCTGAATCGTCCCGTCCCGGTGCTGCCGGTGCCGGCTGTGAACCCGTGCCAGGCTGCGGCGCTGGGCCTGCCGCCGCGGTCAGTGCTGCGAGCCGAGCCTGCTGGCGCTGGCGGTCGAGGGCGTCCACCCGGGCCGATTCCAGCGCCGCGGTGGTGTTTCTCAGGCTTGCCAGCTGGTCCACGAGCGCGCTGCGCTGCGCTTTGGCATCGGCCACGACCTGGCGCTGGGCGGCGTCGGCGCGGCCGGCGTCGGCCTTGCGGTCCGCGGCAGTCGCGGCGGCCTCGTCGGCGGCGCGGTTGGCGTCCGCTGCGGCTTCGGTCAGGGACTGCGCGGCCGTGGCCGCGTTTTCCGCGGACTCGAAGGCCCGCGCGCGTCCGGCCGTTACAGCCTCCAGCGTGGCTGCATCCTCCAGGGCCCGCCCGGAGCCGCTGACAAAGCTGCTGAGGGCCGGGTTCAGCCCGCCGTTGCGGTACAGGTCACCGGCCAGCTGGCCCAGCTGTTTGCGGGTTTTGGCCTGTTCTGCCCCGGCGGCGGCAGCCCTGGCGGCCGCCACAGCCGCCGCGTCACGGCGTGTGGCCAGCTCCACGAGGGCCTCGCCGTACGCGTTGTTTGCTTGCAGGGATGCGGCGAGGCTGGTTTCCTGGCCGGCCGACGCGTCGGCCAGAAGCCCGTCGATCCTGGTGACCTCTGCCGCCGTCGAGCTTGCACTGGACTTGGCGGCAGCGATCTCTTCCGGTGAGGGGATCTCCGGCGACGCCGGAACCCGGCCGGCAGTCTCCAGCGGCGGGCGCCCCTGCAGAGAAATCTGCGAAGAAATCAGCGGCGCGGCCTGGGCCGGGAGCGCGAGCGTTCCGAGGAGGACGACGGCGGTGCAGAGCACAGCCGTCTTGCGGCCGGATCGGATCCAACTCATGGGCAACCTCGCTGAAGTCTCAGGCTGGAGTGAGCGAGGTCGGATTGGCGCGTGAAAGCCCTCTGCGGATCACCCAGCAGGCATGAGGCTACGTGCCAAAGGCTACTTTGGCAACATGAGTCACATGAATAACATAAACAACACGAGTGTCATTTGGCCACGTCCGTGACGGGTGTGTCCTGCCGACGGTCAGGCGTGCTGGTGGGCCTCGTGCTCTGAATGCGTGGTGGGCTCGAGCTGGAACGTGCAGTGTTCGGTGTCGAAATGGGAGCCAAGGCAGCTGGTGAGTTTGTCCAGAACCCGGTCGGCGCCTTTGGCGCCGAGCGCTGCGTCTTCCACCACCACGTGGGCGGAGAAGACGGGGACACCGGAGGTAATGGTCCAGATGTGGATGTCGTGGACGGATACCACGCCGTCCACCGCAAGGATGTGGTCCCTGATCATCTGAACGTCCACGCCCTTGGGCGTGGCCTCGAGGAGCACGTCGACGACGTCGCGCAGCAGATGCCAGGCCCGGGGCAGGATCATGAGGGCGATGAGGATCGAGGCAATGGTGTCGGCCGCCTGGAACCCGGTGACCATGATGACCACCGCCGCCGCGATGACGGCAAAGGACCCCAGCAGATCCCCCAGGACTTCGAGGTAGGCGCCGCGGACGTTCAGGCTTTCCTTCTGGGCGCCGCGCAGGATCAGCAGGGAGACCAGGTTGGCGACGGCGCCGAGGACCGCCGCGGCGAGCATGACGTCGGTGTGGACCTCGGGGGTGGTGCCGAGCCTGCGGATGGCCTCGGTGAAGATGACCACCGAGATGACGATCAGGACCAGTGCGTTTGCCAGCGCCGCCAGAACTTCGGCGCGCTGGTAACCGTAAGTGCGCAGGTCGCTGGCGGGCCGGGTGGCGATCCATGCGGCCAGCAGGGCGATGAAGACGCCGGCGGCGTCCGAGAGCATGTGTCCGGCATCGGCGAGCAGGGCCAGGGATCCGGAGACCACCGCACCGATCGTCTGCACGAGCACCACGGCGAGCGTGATGGCCAGGACGGCGACCAGGCGCTTGCGGTGCTTGCCTGTGGCGGTAACGCCGTGCGTGTGGCTGTGGTCGTGTCCCATGCCTACAAGGCTATCCCCAGCCGAGCTCGTGCAGGCGCGCGTCGCTGATGCCGAAGTGGTGGGCGATCTCGTGCACCACGGTGACGGTGACTTCCTCGATCACGTCCTCCCGGGAGGCGCAGATGTCCAGGATGGGTTGGCGGAAGATGGTGATCCGGTCCGGCAGTGAGCCGGCGTCCCACCAGGAGTCCCGCTCGGTCAGGGGAACCCCCTCGTAGAGCCCGAGCAGCACGGTGTCCGGATCCTCCCCGGGCTGCGGGGTGTAGTCGTCCTCGATGAAGATCGCGACATTGCTCATGGTCTTTGCCAGATCCGTCGGGATCCGGTCGAGGGCATCACTCACTGCGGCCTCGAAATCGGCCTCGGACATCGGGAAGGGGCCGTCGTCCGGGCCGTCACCACCGTCCCCGCCGTTCGGAACGATCGGCAGGCCGGGCGGGAGGGAGGAGGGCATAGGCAAACTCTAGCGGGACCGGCGCCGGGTCAGCCCCACGCCCACAAGGCAGATCGCGCCGCCCACCAGGCCCCAGATGGTCGGAATCTCGCCCAGGACCAGCCAGGAGATCAGGATTGTGGTGCCCGGGACCAGGTAGGTGGTGGCCGCGAGGCGTCCCGCATCAATCATCGAGAGCGCATAGGCCCAGGTGGTGAATGCGATCGCAGTGGGGAAGATGCCCAGGTAAACCAGGCCCAGGGTGGCCGGCAGGGGAGCGGCCTGCAACTCGGTGACCAACTGGCCGCTGAAGGGCAGGCAGCACAGGGCGCCCACCATGATGCCGAACCAGGTGGCCTGGGCGGCCGGGAACTTGCGGAGCACCGGTTTTTGGACGATCACGCTCACAGCGGCCAGCGCTGCCGCAAGCAGGCAGAGCAGCACTCCGGCCACGTCCGCCGTCGACCGCTGGCCGGAACCAAGCGCAATCACGGCCACGCCGCCGAACGCGATGAGGCTGCCGATGATGAGCCAGCGCGGGAACCCTTCCTTCAGGATCACACCGGCCATGACGGCCACCAGGATGGGGTTGACGTTGATCAGCAGGGCGGCCGTGCCCGCGTCGAGCATGTGTTCGGCGGCGTTCAGGGCCACGTTGTAGCCTCCGAACCACATGACGCCATAGGCCAGGATGGGCCACCACTCGCGGCCCCGGGGCAGGCCCCTGAGCTTGGGCACCACCAGCAGGCCCAGCACGACGGCGGCAACGGCCAGCCGGCCGAGCGTCAGGGAGCCAGGGGAGAAGCTCGGGCCTACGGCCCGGATGCCCACGAAGGCGGAGGCCCACAGGACCACGGTGACGACGACGGCGGCAATGCCGAGCCTGCTGATCGTGGCCGGCTGCCCGGGAGGGGGCGGCGCGGGTTGCGGGGCGGGTGCGGGGGCAGCGTGCGGAGACCCTTCGTGGGGGCCTGCGGACGGAGTGGGGCCGGATGCGGCGGTTGTTGCCATGCTGCCAATGTAGCCGTTCCTGCATCCTCCCGGCTGGCGGGAATCGGTCACGTCTAGTCGAGATCCTGCCAACATCCCGAATGGCCTCAGCGCAGGACGCGCGCCGCCGTACGGACAGCGGCCGCGACGTCGTTCAGCGCCGCCGAGCCGCGCCGCCACTGCTGCCAGTAGAGGGCAACGTCCACGTGCGCTCGCGGGGCGAGGGCCTCGAGCCTGCCGGCCAGCAGGTCCTCGCCGATTTCGATTTCGGGCATCATGCCCCAGCCCATGCCCCAGCGGATGGCATCGCCAAACTCCTGGGCGGCCGGGACATAGTGGCGCGGCGGCTGCAGGGAGGCCCGGCTGACCCGGCGCAGCCAGCGGTCCTGCAGGTCGTCCTTGCGGTCGAAGACCACAACGGGAGCCGCGGCGAGCGTCGCGCCGGTCGCACCCGCCCCAAACCAGCGGCGGGCGAAGTCCGGAGCGCACACCGGCAAATAGCGCATGGTCCCCAGCTTGCTCGATGAGCAGCCGGGCATGGGCTGGGCTGTTTCCGTGATGGCGGCCGCGGCGGCTCCGGCGCGCAGCAGATCCAACGAGTGCTCCTGGTCTTCTCGCAGGATCTCGAGCTGGACGTTGTCACTGGCCGCCGCGAGGCCGGCCAACGCCCAGGTGTGCAAGGAATCGCTGTTGATCACCAGCGTCAGGCGCGTCCCTCCGCGGGGGTGCTCCGGCTGCAGTTCCTCGGCCAGGTCCGCAGAGAGCATTTCCAGCTGCCGGGCGAATCGCACCACGGCCTCGCCGGACTCCGTGAGTCCGGGCGGCCGCGCCCGGCTCAGGACCGGCCGGCCGACGGCGGTCTCGAGGGCCCGGACCCGCTGGCTGATCGCCGAGGGCGTCACGGACAGGTGCGCGGCCGCGGCGTCGAAGCTCCCGTGCGTCAGAATCGCGGCCAGCGTCCGGGCCTGTTCGGGGGTGATCTCCATCATTAGCCCATCTTACGTGTCAGCAGAATCTTTAACTGGTTTCATCTTTGGCGGGCGCCTACCGTGGAGTGGTGATCCTTCCCCTGTTTTCCGGTCTCTCCGCCGGCCTGTCCCTCATCGTTGCCATCGGCGCGCAGAACGCTTTTGTCCTCCGGCAGGGCATCCAGCGCTCGCACGTCGTCATGGTGGTGGCAGTCTGCGCGGTCTCGGACCTCGTGCTGATCCTGTTGGGCGTCGCGGGCATCGGCATCCTCCTGGACCGGGCGCCCGCTGCCCTCGTCGTGATCCGGTGGGCCGGGGCGGCGTTCCTCCTTGCCTACGGGGCGCTCGCGGCCCGGCGCGCGGTCCGCGGGGAGCAGATGGAGGATCCCGGCAACAAGCCCGCTGCCGGCCGGGCCGCCGTCCTTGGCACCTGCCTGGCCTTCACCTGGCTGAACCCGCACGTCTACCTGGACACGGTGCTGCTGCTCGGGTCCCTCGCTGCCGCCCAGGGCGAAGCCGGGCGCTGGTGGTTCGCCGCCGGGGCCGGCCTGGGAAGCATTGCCTGGTTCACCGCCCTCGGCGCGGGGGCACGGTTCCTGACGTCCCTGTTCCGGCGCCGGACGGCCTGGCGCGTGCTCGACGCCGGCATCGCCGTCGTGATGATCACCCTTGCCGTGCTGCTGCTGGCCTGACACGCGCCGTCCCGCCGCTCCGCCCCGCCGCGCGCCGCCCACCGCGCGCCCACGCAAAGTGTCGGGAAAGCTCAGGCTGATCCCCCGTCCCAGGGGGCGGTGGACCCTTGTCCGTTCAACGTGGCGGGGTCACGATTGCTGGTATGACAGCATCCCCAGCTTCGGCCAGCGAACGACGGCGTGCAGCAATCGGCACAGCCGTCTTCGCGGTCGCCCCCGCAACCGCCGCCGGCGTGGTGCCGTGGCTGCTGACCCGCTGGAAAGTGGAGTCCCCGGTCCCCGGCGGGGTGCCCGCGCAGATCGTGGGCGCCATGATGATCGGTGCGGGCGCTGCCGTCATCGCGAACTCCTTTGTGCATTTCGCCGTCGAGGGCATCGGGACCCCCGCGCCATTTGCCCCGCCCAGGCAACTGGTGGTCGGCGGCCTTTACCGGTACGTGCGGAATCCGATGTACGTGTCCATTGCCGCGGCCGTCGCGGGGCAGGGGCTCCTGCTGGGCCAGCCGAGGCTCTTCCTGGCTCTGGGCATCGGTGCCATCCCGGTGGTGGCTTTCGTCCGGCAGTACGAGGAGCCCACACTGGCCCGGAAGTTCGGTGCGGCGTACGAGGAGTACCGCAGCAATGTCCCGCGCTGGCTGCCCAGGCCCACGCCGTGGCGGCCCGTAGGGCCGGAGCCGTCCCGGCCCTAAGCGTCGGCGGGCAGCAGGGCATTGGGCGGCTGGGCATCCGCGGGCTGGGCATTGGCGGGCCCGGGTAGCCCTGGGGCCTGGCCCAAGGCAGCTGTCCGGCCGCTATTTGCCGTTTCCGGCCCACTCCAGCAGCCGATCCAGCGGCCAGGTGGTGACGATCCGCTCGGCGGGTACCCCGTTCGAGGCCGCGCGCTCGGCACCGTACTGCAGGAAATCCAGCTGGCCCGGCGCATGGGCGTCGCTGTCGATGCTGAACAGACAGCCGGCATCGAGGGCCAGCCGGATCAGCTCGTCCGGCGGATCCTGCCGTTCGGGGCGGGAATTGATTTCGACGGCCACATTATTGCCGGCGCACGCCGCGAACACGCGCGCGGAGTCGAACTCGGACTGCGGGCGGGTTCCCCTCGACCCCTGCAGCAGCCGGCCGGTGCAGTGGCCGAGGACGTTCGTGTGCGGATCATTGATGGCGCCCAGCATCCGCTCGGTCATGGTGCGCCGGTCGGAGCGGAGCTTCGAGTGGACGCTCGCCACCACGATGTCCAGCCGGTCCAGCATCTCCGGGGTCTGGTCCAGGGTGCCGTCCTCCAGGATGTCCACCTCGATCCCGGCCAGGAGGCGGAAGTCCCCGCCGTCCGCGTTGATGTCCGCAACAATGTCCAGCTGTTCCCGAAGGCGTTCGGCGCTCAGGCCGTTGGCGATCTTGAGGTTGGGGGAGTGGTCCGTCAGGGCGAGGTAATCCCGGCCCAGTGTCCGGGCGGCGTCGGCCATGAGTCCGATCGGGGATCCGCCGTCGGACCAGTCGCTGTGGCTGTGCAGGTCCCCGCGGAGGGCCGAGCGCAGTTCGGCGCCGCCGGTCGCGAGGGGTTGCTGCCCGCGTTGGCGCAGATCCTCAAGATAGTCGGGCACGCCGCCGTCGACCGCCTGCCGGATGACCTCGAACGTTCTGTCGCCGATCCCCTTCATGCTCTTGAGCCGGCCGTTGCGTGCCCGCGCTGCGACCTCCTGCGGGTCCAGGGCGCCGATAATCCCGGCTGCCTTGCGGAACGCCTGGATCTTGAAGGTGGGGGCGAGCCCGCGTTCGAGCCAGAACGCAATCTCATTGAGGGCATCAACGGCATTCATCAGTCCATCTTGCACCCACTCTGCCCGGCCCCGCCCCTAATCTTGGCCCGGCTTTGTATCGGCGGGAAGGACCGATTTTGGATAATCCGGGGGTCTGCCCTTATAGTTTTATAGTCCAGTTCGGAGGAACCCGAAAGGACAAAAACGACAGGCTTCGGCCCTTAATTTTTGCCCCTATATGTTCCGACGGATGGCGTCTTGGCCCCCATCGTCTAGCGGCCTAGGACACCGCCCTTTCACGGCGGCGGCACGGGTTCGAATCCCGTTGGGGGTACGCAAGGAACTGGTCAAGCCGGGTGAAAAAGTCTGGTAGGCTAAAGGCCTTGAAAATCTGCGGTAGCGATATCGCAGACAGCAAGAACAAGCAGTAAACAAGCAAGGCCCTGTAGCGCAGTTGGTTAGCGCGCCGCCCTGTCACGGCGGAGGTCGCGGGTTCAAGTCCCGTCAGGGTCGCTCTGATTGCCGGAAGAAGTTCCGGCCTTCAAGGTGACGTGTCACCTAGGCTCTGTAGCTCAGTTGGTAGAGCGTTCGACTGAAAATCGAAAGGTCACCGGATCGACGCCGGTCGGAGCCACCACTGGGAAGCATCAGTTCTTTGAGAACTGGTGCTTTTCTTCTTTAACACCTTCTGGTGCTCCGCTTTATCGACGGGGGAGGCGGGCGGCGAGGGGCGGGCGATGGGCGACCGACGGCGGCGACCGTTTGGGGGCCGTCCAGCCGGCCGGGCTAGACTCGCACGCTGGGGAAAGAACACCAAGGCCGCCGGCAGCCCGGTCCGGGCAGGCGGCGTAATCTCAACCGAAAAGTGATTCTGCAACGTGACTTCGAAGAATATTGCCCGTCCTCTCGCCGCAACCGCCCTCCTCGCAGCCCTGGCGCTTACCGGGTGTTCGGCCCCGCAAGCCGGCAGCGCGCCTTCGTCCGCCGCGGGCACGTCCGCCGGGGGCGAGTCCACCGCTTCCGCGTCCGCCACGCCGAGCCCCAGCGGGACCTCGGGACCGTTCGGCGGCTTCACCAGCGCCGCCGAGGCGTGCTCCAAGATCTCGGAGCAGGCAACCGGCGCCACGCTCCTTCCGCTGTCGGCAGCCCAAGGCAAGACGGCGGAACTGGAACAGTTCAAAACGGAGCTGGCCGCGACGGCCGAACGCGTCCCGGACAGCCTCAAGGCCGACTTCGCCAACCTCAAGGAGGTGGCCGTTGCCGGCGTCACCGACCAGACGATCTTCTCCAGCGGAAAGCTCCAGGCCGCCATGGCGCCGGTCACGACCTGGATCGCCACCAACTGCAAGTAGGGGGTTCGGCCAGGCCAACGCCCGCGTCGGCCCCCGGGTGGCATCCCGCGGCCGACAGACGGCTGGCCTTGTCCCCGATGCAGGCCGCCCGTTCCCGCCCCCACCTGCATGGACTGTGGGAACAGGCGCCGCAAGATTCCCCCACGCGCCCCAAGGCAGGGACTAGGGTTGTGTCAAAGAGAAGGGGGAGTGCGTTATGGAATACCAGAATTCTCAACCCGTCGCCGGTCCCGCGGCCGGTCAACACGTTGCCGGGCTCGCAGCCGGTCAGCCCGGTCCCGATGCCCTGGTCAGTCCTACAGACGGTCTGTCCGCGCCGGCCGGCACCGGCCGCACGGTCATAGCGGAAACTGCCGTCGCCAAGGTAGCGGGCATCGCCGCCCGATCGGTGCCCGGCGTCTATTCGTTGGGATCAGGACCCTCACGCGCCCTCGGGGCCATCCGCGACGCCGTCGGCAACGCTGATCACGCAGCGGGCGTCCGCGTGGAAGTCGGCGAAACGCAGGTCGCCGTGGACATCGATCTTGTTGCGGTGTACGGCACCCCCCTGCAGACCCTCGCGGACCAGGTCCGCGCCGTCGTCTACGCCGCCGTCGGGGAACTGGTGGGTCTCGAAGTGATCGAGGTCAATATCGAGATCAACGACGTTTATGTGCCCGGCCCGGCCAAACCGGCCGCGTCCGCCGAGGCCCGGCCAGTCAGGGAGGCAATCCAATGAGTCTGACGGTAGTGGGAATCGCCATGGGCGCCTTCGTGGCCTTCATGTCCTTCCAGTTCGGTGTCTGGGGCTTCCTCGGCTCCCTGTTCTTCATGGCCATTGGCGCCCTCCTGGGCCGGGCCGCAGAGGGGAAGCTGGACCTGCGAAGCGTGTTTGACGCCCTCACGGGCCGGCGTTCCTCCTCATGAGCATCACGGCAGAAGCGCCGATCCCCGGCGCCGCGGTGGCCGGGCACAACCGCATCAGCACCCAGGCCCTGACGAGCGTGGCCCGGGCGGCCGCGGGGGAGGCCCTCGGTGTCCCGGCGCACGACGTCCGCGCCGACTGGTCGGACGATGACGGGCTGCTCGCCCTGTCGCTTGTCATGCCCGTCGCGGTCCCGAATCTCACCGCTGTGGTCCGGGACCCCGGCCGCGTCGCCGGATTCGGCGGTTCCATCTGGGAGCGTGCCGTCGCCGCCAAGGCCGAGATTCTGCGCCGCGTGACGGAACTGACCGGAGCGCAGCTGAGCCGGGTGGACATCCGCATCAGCGGGGCCGCCGTGCGCGGGGGAGGCCGGGTACATTGAGCCAGGACACCCAGAACGCCGGGATCGACTCCGCCGGGCACGACGCCGATGCGGTGCAGGGGAGCGCGCCGTTGGGTTCCGGCGCCGCGGGCATGGGCCGGATAGTGAAACGGGAGACGCACACATCGCGCGCTGTTGTGTCCGTGATCGCGGCCGGCCTGGTCATGGCCGTGTTCGGCTATGCGCTGCTTGAGACCGGGGTCCGTGCGATCGGGCAGCCGCCGTGGCTCGTGGATCCGCAGACCGCGGCCGAGCGGGTAGTCGCGCTCCCGGCGGGAATCCCGCCGCTTCTGCTCGGTGTCACGGGCGCTGTGATCGCGATGGCCGGATTGTTCTTCTTCCTCAATGCCGTGCTGCCCGGCCGGCGGGCACGCCACCTGCTCCCGGACCGCCGGGCCGCCGTCGTGGTGGACGATGAGGTGATCGCCGCTGCCCTGGCGCGCCGGGCCCGGCTGGCCGCCAACGTGGCCAAGGAACAGGTGATGGTGGTCGTGTCGCGGAACCGGATCACGGTCAACGTCCGGCCGACCTCCGGTGTGCCGCTGCGCCCGGACGCCGTCCTGGATGCTGTGCGCCGGGAAGTGGAGGAAATGGGCCCCTGGCCGATGCCGGACGTGCGGATCCAGGTATCCACAGCCGGGGTGGTGGGGGCATGAACAACACCCCCCGGGCGCTGAACCGCGTACTGATTGGCATCCTTGGCATCCTGCTCCTCGCCGTCGGCGTCCTCCTGATACTGCTTGCAAGCGTCCCGGCCGTGGGCGTGTGGTGGCATGAGTGGGCCGGCGGCGTCCTGAGCTTCTGGCTCGATTTGTTCGAACGGACGCAATTCCCCCGCCGCCAGGGGAGCTGGCTGTGGCTTGCCATCTGCGTGGCGCTGCTGGTGGTGATTGGCCTGATGATCGCCTGGATTGCCCAACAGGGTACGGGCCGGACCAGCCTGCTCGTGGCAGAGGAGGACCCGGGTGAGGTGCCCGGCAACGTCGGAATCAGCGGCGGCGTGGCGGAGCAGACTCTCCGCGCGGCGCTGGCGGACCGGCCCGACCTGGCCGGCGTCACGGTCGCCGCCTACAAGATCAGCGGTGAGCCGGCCCTCAAGATCCGGGTGGAACCGCGCCAGGGCGTCGCCCCGCACCGGCTCGCCGCCGAAGTTTCCGCCCTGGTAGAGGCGCTCGACGCGGTGATCGGCAAACGCACCCCGGTGCTGATCCACATCGGATCCGGCGCGCGGTCGCGGTTCGGCCGTTCCGAGCGGGTCCGCTGAGGTGGCCGGCCGGCGGGCCACGGAATCTCCTTTGCATAAAGGTTTCATGTAAACGCTTGCATTCCGGACTGCCTGTTGATTACTGTGATGGTCGGCACACCATCAGTACGGCCGTTTTTCACCGGTACTCAGCGAGGAGCACTCCAGTATGAAAACCCGCAATTTCCTACTTCCCGTCGCCACGGCAGGCATTTTGGCTATCACCCTTTCGGCGTGTGGCGGCGGAGGTGGCGGCACTACCAGCGGCAGCGACGCCGCCTCGCAGGGCCTGGACGGGCGCGGCCCCATTACTTACGTTCAGGGCAAGGACAACAGCAACGTGGTCCGCCCGCTGATCGACAAGTGGAACGCCGCCCACCCGAACGAAAAGGTCACCTTCAAGGAGCAGACCGACCAGGCCGACCAGCAGCACGACGACCTCGTCCAGCACTTCCAGGCCAAGGACCCCGGCTACGACGTCGCGAGCGTCGACGTCGTCTGGACCGCCGAATTCGCCGCCAAGGGCTGGCTGCAGCCGCTCAAGGACAAGATGGCGCTGGACACCTCGGCCATGCTGAAGCCGACCGTTGATGCCGCTTCCTACAAGGGCACGCTGTATGCGGCACCGGAATCATCCGACGGCGGCATCCTGTACTACCGCAAGGACCTGGTCCCCACGCCCCCGAAGACCTGGGACGAGATGATGAGCATGTGCTCCATCGCCAAGACCAACAACATCGGCTGCTACTCCGGCCAGTTCAAGAAGTATGAGGGGCTGACCGTCAACGCCTCCGAGGCAATCAACTCCGCCGGCGGAGCCGTGCTGGACGAGAACGGCAAGCCCAACCTGCTCACCGCGGAGGCAAAGGCCGGCATGGCCAACCTGACCAAGGCCTACGCAGACGGCTCGATCCCGAAGGAAGCCATCACGTTCCAGGAAGAGGAAAGCCGCCAGGCATTCCAGGACGGCAAGCTGCTGTTCCTGCGCAACTGGCCCTACGTCTACAACCTGGCCACCACCGAAGGCTCCTCCAAGGTCAAGGACGTCCTGGGCATGACCGCACTCCCCGGCAAGACCGGTCCGGGCGCCTCGTCCCTCGGCGGCCACAGCGCCGCGATCAGCGTCTACTCCAAGAACAAGGCCACCGCGGTGGACTTCCTGAAGTTCCTCACCACCGAAGAGACCCAGAAGTTCTTCGCCACGCAGGGTTCGCTCGCACCGGTGCTCGGCAAGCTCTACGACGACAAGGAGCTCGTCGCCAAGCTGCCGTACCTGCCGGTCCTGAAGACCTCGATCGAGAACGCCGTGCCGCGCCCGGTCACCCCGTTCTACCCGGCCGTCACCAAGGCCATCCAGGAAAACGCGTACTCGGCCATCAAGGGCGAGAAGACTGTAGACGCGGCCCTGTCCGACATGCAGAAGTCCATCGAGTCCGCTAGCGCGGGACAGTAGGTCCATCATGGCAACTGAAGTAGGCCCGACGTCGGTCAAGGCACCGGCGTCGGGCGGGGCACCGATCCACCACGCACCCAAGGGTGTTGGGGAGGACAACCGCATCGCGACGCAGGGGCGCTGGGCAGCTTGGCTGCTGGCGCCGACCATCCTCGCATTGTCGGTAGTGATCGTGTATCCGATCATCACCGCCATTGTGATGTCATTCCAGAAGGATGCCGGTCTGGACCCCGCTACGGGTCTCTTCGTTGAGGGTGGCCCGGCCGGCTTCTCGAACTACTACAACTGGATTTTCCAGCAATGCCCGGCACCGTCCGGCGGAACCGTTGACTGCCCGCCGGGAACCCTCGGCGCGCAGTTCTGGTCCGCCACCGGCACCACGTTCTTCTTCACCATCGTGACGGTGGCACTGGAGACCGTGCTCGGCTTCTGGATGGCCGTCATCATGGCACGGGCCTTCAAGGGCCGCAGCCTGGTCCGTGCAGCCGTCCTGGTGCCGTGGGCCATCCCCACCGCCGTGACGGCCAAGCTGTGGCTGTTCATCTTCGCCTTCGAAGGCATCGGCAACAAGCTCTTCAACACCACCGTCCTATGGACCGGCAGCGAATGGCCGGCCAGGTGGGCCGTGATCATCGCGGACGTCTGGAAGACCACGCCGTTCATGGCGCTGTTGATTCTTGCCGGCCTGCAGATGATTCCCGCGGAAGTGTACGAGGCGGCCAAGGTCGACGGCGCCTCAGCCTGGCAGCGGTTCCGGATGATCACCCTGCCGCTGGTGAAACCGGCGCTCATGGTGGCCATCCTGTTCCGCACCCTGGACGCGCTGCGCATGTTCGACCTCCCGTACATCCTGACCGGCGGAGCGAACAACACCACCACGCTCTCCATCCTGGTGATCAACCAGATCAGGCAGGGCTTCAACGCGGCGGCGGCTTTGTCCACCATCACGTTCATCATCATCTTTCTGGTGGCTTTCATCTTCGTGCGCTTCCTCGGAGCGAACGTGGTGGAGCAGCAGACCGGCGCAGGTAAGGGGAAGAAATGACCGCCGCGACGAGCGCCGCAACCGAGCTGCGCGCAGAGCAGGACCGGGGGCGGAAGGCCGCGCAGAACCGCGAGAAGTGGGCCCAGAGCCGGACCTACATCAGTGCGGTCGTGATCCTCTTCTGGTGCCTGGCTCCGGCCTACTGGATGGTGGTGACGGCGTTCCGCGACGTCGGCTACACCTACGACACCTCGATCCTGCCGACTCACATCACGCTGGACAACTTCAAGACGGCGTTCGACACGTCCTTCGGCAACCACTTTGGCCAGGCACTGCTGAACAGCTTGTTCATCGGCACCGTCGTCACCCTGGTGTCGCTGGTGATCGGCGTGTTTGCCGCCTACGCACTGGCCCGCTTGAACTTCAAGTTCAAGTACCTTGTGCTGGGCTTCATCCTGGGCGCTTCCATGTTCCCCGGCGTCGCCCTCATCACCCCGCTGTTCCAGCTCTTCACGAACATCGGCTGGATGGGCACCTACCAGGCCCTGATCATCCCGAACATCTCGTTCGTGCTGCCGCTGACGGTCTACACCATGACCTCCTTCTTCCGGGAGATGCCGTGGGAGCTCGAGGAATCGGCCCGGGTGGACGGCTGCACGCAGGGACAGGCCTTCCGGAAGGTCATCATGCCGCTGGCCGCACCGGCCATCTTCACAACCGCCATCCTGGCCTTCATCTCCTCATGGAATGAATTCCTGATCGCCAGCCAGCTTTCGTCCGACGCAACGCAGCCGGTCACCGTGGCCATTGCGAGCTTCGCCGGTGCGCAGCCGAACCAGATTCCGTACACCGCCATCATGGCTGCGGGCACTATTGTGACCATTCCCTTGGTCATCCTGGTGCTGGTGTTCCAGCGTAAGATTGTCGCGGGCCTCACGGCCGGCGCGGTTAAGTGACTGAGGCGTGATGACTGACGAGCAGAACCAGGGTCACGTGCCGGCGACGCGTCGAAAGGTGCGCTCCGGCGAGGACTTCGACATCATCATCGGGTTCCTCGGCTTTTGGGCCGTGGTGCTGCTGGTGGTCACTGTCTGGATGGAAGTGACCGCCCAGCCAGCCCTCTTCTGGGCCCTGGGTCTGCTCGCCATGTTGCTGGCCCTCTACGGGATGATCCGGCTGCGCCGGCGTTTGCCGCGCCGGACGGCCAGCCGGCACTCCTAGCAGGGGGACAGCAGCCGGCAGGAGCCGGGCAGCAGCCGGGCAGGATTATTCAGCCGCCGGGGGGAGGCGGACGCAACACGTCTGCGGGCAGCCGCCAGGCTTCCACGGACCGTTAATTAGGGGGCACAGGTGGCACGGACGGAACGGGCGCAGCGCGGAGGCCACTCGGGCGTCAGCATTGAGGATGTCGCCGCCGCTGCGGGCGTGTCAACGGCCACCGTATCCCGTGCCGTTCGGGGACTGCCCCGTGTTTCCCCGGCAACCCGCGAGAAGATCCTCGGCATCGCCGAATCCTTGGGCTACGTCGCGTCGTCCTCGGCGTCCGGCCTGGCGACGGGCCGGACCAAAACCATCGGCGTCCTGGCCCCGTTCGTCAGCCGCTGGTTCTTCTCCAAGGCCATCGAGGGAGCCGACCGGGAACTCCACTCCCGGCAGTACAACCTTTCCCTCTTCAACCTCGGCGGCCACGGCAGCCACCGTGAACGGCTCTTCAGCAAGACCATGGTCTACAAGCAGATCGACGCCCTGCTGGTCCTCTGCATGGCGCTCACCCACGAGGAAATCGAGCATCTCCAGAAAATCGACATCCCGCTGGTGGTGGTGGGAGGCCACGTCGAGGAGTGCCCCTACATCGGCATCGACGACTACGCCGCGGCCGCCACCGCAGTGCGCCACCTGATCGGGCTGGGCCACACGGACATCGCGCTCCTGCACGGCGACGACGAAACCGACCTCAACTTCGACGTCCCCAGGGTCCGGATCCAGGCTTTCCACGACATCATGGGCGAGGCGCGGCTGCCCGTCCGGGCCGAATGGGACCTCTGGGGGGACTTCACCGTCCGCAGCGGTCAGGAGGCATTCCGCCGCCTCTGGGCCACCGGCGGTGCCAAGCCCACAGCAATCTTCTGCGCCTCCGATGAGATGGCCATGGGCGTCATCTTCGAGGCCAACAAAGCCGGTGTGCGCGTCCCGGAGGACCTCTCGGTCATCGGCATCGACGACCACGACTTCGCCGAGGCCATGGGCCTGACCACAGTCGGGCAGCGCCCGGACCAGCAGGCCGAACTCGGCACCAAAATGCTGCTGGACGAGCTCGACGGCATTTCCGGCTCCGTGCAGTCCGCTGTGGCGCCGCACCGGCTGATTATCCGGACGACGACGGCGCCGCCTCTGCGCCAGTCCGCGCGGCTCAGCTAGCGGAGTTCGGGCCGCGCTAGGACGCGCGGGCCAGCTGGCGGATCGGCACCCAACGCGAGGCCAGCCGGCGGTAGGCCGCGGCGGCGCCGGTCATGTCCCCCTCCGCCAGGCACTCGATGCCGAGGCGTACGTCCAGCGGCGAATCATCCGGATAGACCTTGTCTGCCACCCCGCCGTAGTCGAGTTCCACCGCCGAGTCCGGGTGGAAGAGCTCAAGCCATTCCGTTAACTGGGTCAGGTCCTCAAGCATGTCGAGATCGGGCGCGGCGAGGGCCAGGTGCGCCACCGCATAGCTCACCCGCTCCAGCGCGTTGCTGATGCCGGCGCGGATGCGGACCGTCACAATGTGGCCGTCGGCTTCGACGACGTCGGTGGGATCCGATTCCTGGAAAAGGCAGAACCAGCTGAACGGAATGCCCCACGTGGACGCCCTGGTGTGGACCCGGCTCAGGCCATCGTGGGCGCGCACCTCATCAATGCGTTCCTGGTGTTTGTCCCGCTGTTCTTCCGGGATCAGCAGCTGGGCCAGGGGCCCGTGGATGCCTTCCATCAGGGCATTGGCGGCCAGCCCGGCGCGGAGGACCAGCTGGCTGGGGCAGTACAGCAACCGGTCGGGCTGCGGGGCGGCCGCAGTCCCGGACCCGGCGGCGTCGTGCGCTGCGCCGGACGGGGTCCGCCTGGCCGGAGCCGCGACAACGCGCACCAGATCGGTCCGGCCGGTGGGAAACGGATCCCCGTCGGGCCGGGTGATGCGGCCCAGGGACGCCAGCAGCTCGGCGTTCTCCACAGCCGCGCGGGACGCCTGGCCGGCGCCGGCGGCCCTCAGGGTTTCCTGCTGTTGTTCGGGGAACGCCTCGAGGGGCTCGTAGATCCGGAGCGCGGAAGAGAACGGCAGCCCGGACTGTCCGTGGTAGATGCTCCCCGTCATTGGATCACGACGCTTCCCTGGCCGGCAGCCATTAGTCCGCCAGTTCCGCAATCACCGGGGCGTGGTCCGAGGCGCCCTTGCCCTTGCGCTCCTCGCGGTCGATCATCGCACCGGTGACCCGTGCCGCCAGGGCCGGGGAGGCGAGGATGAAGTCGATCCGCATGCCCTCCTTTTTCGGGAAGCGGAGCTGCGTGTAATCCCAGTAGGTGTAGACGCCGGGCCCCGGGGTGTGCGGGCGGACGACATCCTGGAAGCCGGCCTCCTCGAAGGCATGGAAGGCGGCCCGCTCAGGCTCACTGACGTGGGTGAGGCCCCCGGAGCGGAAGTAGTCGATGTCCCAGACGTCATCATCCAGGGGGGCGATATTGAAATCGCCCATCAGCGCAATCTGCGCCTCGGGGTCCTCCTTGACCCAGGTGCCGGCGTGGTTTTTCAGGATGTCCAGCCAGTTGAGCTTGTAGGGCATGTGCTCATCGTCGAGGGCGCGGCCGTTCGGCACATAGAGGCTCCAGACCCGGACGCCGCCGCACGTGGCGCCGATGGCGCGGGCCTCCTGCACGGCGTCCTTGCCGCTCTTGCCGAACACGGGCTGGTCCAGGAAGGTGCGTTCGACGTCGTCGAGTCCCACCCGGGAGGCGATCGCGACCCCGTTCCACTGGCTCAGGCCGAAGTGCGCCACCTCGTAGCCCATGTTCTCGAAGAGCTCCCAGGGGAAGTTATCGTCCTTGCATTTGGTTTCCTGGATGGCCAGGACGTCGCAGTCCGTGCGCTGAAGCCAGGACTCCACACGGTCGGCGCGGGCACGGAGCGAGTTCACATTCCAGGTAGCAATCTTCACAGTCCCTAACTTACCGAACTTGGCCCCCGGACGAAGCCGCCGGCCGGCTCCGTCCTCTGGAAATTAGTAGGAAGTCCGAGTATATTCGGCTGCAGAGATGATCTAGGTCACATGCAAAGGAGCATTCGGTCATGGTTCGAGAACTATCCCATTACATTGACGGGCAGCGGGTTGAGGGAACCTCCGGCCGGTTCAGCGACGTCTATGATCCCTGCACCGGCGAGGTCCAGGCCCGGCTGCCGCTGGCCAGCACCGAGGAGGTGCGCAACGTCATCGCCAGCGCCGAAAAGGGGCAGGTGGAATGGGCCGCGATGAATCCGCAGCGCCGCGGCCGGATCCTGCTCAAGTTCGTGGACCTGGTCAACGAGCACATGGACGAACTCGCCACCCTGCTGTCCTCCGAGCACGGCAAGACCTTCCCGGACGCCAAGGGCGACATCCAGCGCGGCATCGAAGTGGTCGAGTTCGCCGCCGGCGCCCCGCACCTGCTCAAGGGCGAGTTCTCGGACAACGCCGGAACCGGCGTCGACGTGCACTCGATGCGCCAGCCCCTCGGCGTCGTAGCCGGCATCACGCCGTTCAACTTCCCGGCCATGATCCCGCTGTGGAAGTCCGGGCCGGCGCTCGCCGCCGGCAACGCCTTTATCCTCAAGCCCTCCGAACGGGATCCCTCCGTGCCGCTGCGGCTGGCCGAGCTCTTCACCGAAGCGGGCCTCCCCGATGGCGTCTTCAACGTCGTCAACGGGGACAAGGAAGCGGTGGACGCGCTGCTGGAGGATCCCCGGGTCCAGGCCATCGGGTTCGTCGGCTCCACGCCCATTGCCCAGTACATCTACGCCACCGCCGCGGCGAACGGCAAGCGCGCGCAGTGCTTCGGCGGCGCCAAGAACCACATGGTGATCATGCCCGACGCGGACCTGGACATGGCCGCGGACGCCCTGATCGGGGCAGGCTTCGGCTCCGCGGGCGAGCGCTGCATGGCGATTTCGGTGGCCGTTCCGGTGGGCCAGAAGACCGCGGACGTCCTCGTGGAGAAGCTGCAGGAGCGGATCGCCGGCCTCAAGGTCGGCCACAGCCTCGCCAAGGACTCCGATTTCGGCCCGGTGGTGGCGGCCTCCGCGAAGGACCGGATCGAAGGCTACATCGCCTCCGGCGTCGAAGAAGGTGCGAGCCTGGTGACCGATGGCCGCGGCCTGAAGGTGGAAGGCTACGACGGCGGCTTCTGGATCGGACCCACGCTGTTCGACAACGTCACGAAGGACATGAAGATCTACAAGGAGGAAATCTTCGGCCCGGTCCTCAGCGTGCTCCGCGCCGAAGACTACGACGAGGCCCTCCGGCTCTGCAGCGAACACGAGTTCGGCAACGGCGTGGCCATCTTCACCCGCGACGGCGACGCCGCCCGGGACTTCGCCAGCCGGGTCCAGGTGGGCATGGTGGGCATCAACGTCCCCATCCCCGTGCCGATTGCTTACTACACCTTTGGCGGCTGGAAGGCGTCCGGATTCGGCGACCTCAACCAGCACGGGGCCGACGCCTTCCGCTTCTACACGAAGACCAAGACGGTCACCAGCCGCTGGCCGTCCGGTATCCGCCAGGGCGCCAGCTTCATCATGCCGGAAGGCAGCTGATGGGGGCGGACGTTGCGCGGGTAGCGGACAGTGGAGCAGCGGCAGGCGAACCCTTGGCCGGGGAAGCAGGGGAAGTGACGTTTGAACGGCGCGGCCACCTCGGCGTCGTGACCCTCAACCGGCCCGCGGCCGTCAACGCCCTGACGGCCGGCATGGCCGCCGCGATGCTCGAACAGCTCACGCTCTGGGCCGACGACGACGCCGTGGCTGCGGTGCTGGTCCGCGGCGCCGGGGACCGGGGCCTCTGCGCCGGCGGTGACATCGTGGCCATCTACCGGGACATGCTCGACGGCGGGGACGCCACCGCAGACTTCTGGGCCGTCGAGTACCGGCTGAACCTGCTCATCTCCGAATACCCCAAGCCGTACGTCGCGTTCATGGACGGGCTGGTGTTGGGCGGCGGCGTGGGGATCTCGGCCCACGGCTCCGTACGGATCGTCACCGAACGCACCCGCACGGGCATGCCCGAAACGACGATCGGGTTTGTTCCCGACGTCGGCGGCACCCTGCTGCTCTCCGGCTCGCCGGGGGAGACCGGCACCCATGCGGCCCTGACCGGAGCCCACCTGAGCGGCGCGGACGCACTGTTCCTGGGCCTCGCCGACTGCTTCGTGCCCTCCGGCCGTTTGCCGGGCCTGGCGGCAGCGCTCGAAACCGAGGCGGCCGAGGCCGCTGTGGCCCGATTCGCCGAACCGGCACCGGCTTCAGTCCTGGCCGCACAGCAGGAATGGATCGACGCCTGCTACTCCAGCGACGACGCCGAGGAAATCCTGCGCCGGCTGCGGGCCTTCGGTGGAGAGGCGGGCGGGGAGGCCGCCGCAGCCGCTGACACCATCGAGGCCAAGTCGCCGACGGCGGTCAAGGTGGCGCTGGAATCCCTGCGCCGGGTCCGCGGCCTGAGCCTGGAGCAGGCGCTGGAGCAGGAGTACCGCGTCGGCCTGCGCTTCCTTGACGGCCCGGACTTCCGCGAAGGCATCCGCGCCCAGGTGGTGGACAAGGACCGCAATCCCCGCTGGAAGCCCGCCACCCTTGCCGAGGTCACCGGGACGGACGTCGCGGCCTACTTCGCCCCGATGGGCGGGCGCGAACTGAAACTCTCTCCGAAAGAGAACAACGCGGAGAACAACAAGGAGAAGAACCATGTCTGACGCAGGAGCCCCGGATACCGGCACCATCGCCTTCCTCGGCCTGGGCCACATGGGCGGCCCCATGGCCGTCAACCTGGTCAAGGCCGGCTACCGGGTGACCGGCTTCGACGTCGTGCCGGCGGCCCTGGACGCCGCCCTGGAGCACGGCATTCCCACTGCCGGGACGGCTGTCGAGGCGGCGGCGGGCGCCGCCGTCGTGCTGACCATGCTGCCCAGCGGCAAGCACCTCCTTGACGCCTACCGCGGCACGGGCGGTACGCCCGGCCTGCTCGAAGCCGCCGCCCCGGGCACCATGTTCCTGGATTGCTCCACCATCAACGTGGACGAGGCCCGCGAGGCCGCAGAACTCGCGGTCGCGGCCGGCCACCGCGCCGTCGACGCCCCCGTGTCCGGAGGTGTGGTGGGCGCCGAGGCCGGCACGCTCACATTCATGGTCGGTGCCCTCCCGGAGGACTTCGAGGCCGTCAATCCGCTGCTGGAAGTCATGGGCAGGCGGGTGGTCCACTGCGGCGCGCACGGTGCCGGCCAGGCGGCCAAGATCTGCAACAACATGATCCTGGGCGTCTCGATGATCGCCGTCAGTGAGGCCTTTGTGCTGGGCGAGAAGCTCGGCCTGACCCACCAGGCGCTGTTCGACGTCGCTTCCGCCGCCTCGGGACAGTGCTGGGCGCTGACCACTAATTGCCCCGTGCCCGGTCCGGTCCCGACGAGCCCCGCCAACCGGGACTACCAGCCTGGCTTCGCCGGGGCGCTCATGGCCAAGGACCTCAACCTGGCCCTCAACGCGTTGCAGAGCACCGGCGTCGCGGCCCGGCTCGGGCCGCTCGCGGCCGAAATTTACGATACGTTTGCCGCGGAAGGCGGTGCCGGCCGGGACTTCTCGGGCATCATCACCGACATCCGGGAAAAGTCGGAAGCAGGCAAATCCGAGGCAGGCACGGCCGGGCACTAGTCCCGGACCGAAGCCAACGCGCAACATCAGAACCAGAACCAGACCAGCACCACCGAAGGGGACCACCCATGACGGAACAGTACGCAAACATCCTGGTGGAGCGCCGCGGCCGCGTGGGCCTCGTGACGCTCAACCGGCCCGAGGCCCTCAATGCCCTGAACAAGGCCACGATGGACGAGCTGGTGAAGGCAGTCGCCGGGATGGACGCGGACCCGGGGGTCGGTGCCGTGGTGGTGACCGGTTCGGCGAAGGCCTTTGCTGCCGGCGCGGACATCAAGGAAATGCAGTCCAAGGGCTACATGGACATGTACGCGGCGGACTGGTTCCGCGGCTGGGAGGACTTCACCCGGCTCCGCATCCCCGTCGTGGCAGCCGTGTCCGGCTTCGCGCTCGGCGGCGGCTGCGAGCTGGCGATGATGTGCGACTTCATCATCGCCGGGGACAACGCCAAGTTCGGCCAGCCGGAAATCAACCTTGGCGTGCTCCCCGGCATGGGCGGCTCGCAGCGCCTGACCCGCGCAGTGGGCAAGTCCAAGGCGATGGACATGATCCTGACCGGCCGCTTCATGGACGCCGAGGAGGCCGAACGCGCGGGCCTCGTGTCCCGGGTGGTCCCCGCCGCGGACGTCGTCGAGGAGGCACTGAAGGCCGCCGAGGTGATCGCGTCCAAATCCAAGCCGGTGGCGATGGTGGCCAAGGAAGCGGTGAACGCCGCGTTTGAGACCGGGCTTGCCCAGGGCGTGCTGTTTGAACGGCGCGTGTTCCACTCGCTGTTCGCCACCGAGGACCAGAAGGAAGGCATGGCCGCCTTCACCGAGAAGCGGCAGCCGGAGTTCAACCACCGCTAGGCGGCACCGGCCGGCCGCGGGAGCGGCGGGGCGGCCTCAGGTGAAGATGTCGGCCACGTACCTGCCGTGGGTGCGCTCCACCTCATCCATCCAAGCCTCGGCCTCCGCCTTGGCGGCGCCGGTCGCTTCCTGGTAAATGAGGGCGCACGTGTCCCGGACCTGCGGCGCCATGTGCTTGCCGTCGCCGCAGACATAGACCGTGGCGCCCTGCCGGACCAGCTCGACGACGTCGGCCCGGTCTGCCCAGAGCCTGTCCTGGACGTATTTCAGGCCGTCCTCCGGTGCGGTGGAAAAGACCGGCCGCAGATCGAGGTTGGCTTGGTCCGCCCATGACGCGAGTTCCGAGCGGTAGAGGAAGTCGGTGTCCGGGGCGCGGCAGCCGAAGAACAGCAGGGCAGGTGCCGGCGTCGTCTCCTCGGCCTCGGCCCGCAGCGCCCGGTCCTGGACGAACCCGCGGAAGGGGGCCAGTCCCGTCCCCGCGCAGACCATGATGAGCGGGACCGCCAGGGACGGCGGCGGGTGGAAGGCCGCGTTCGAGGGGCGGACAGTAACCGCGACCCTTGACCCGGGCCTGGCCTGGGCGAGGTAGGTGGACGAGGCCCCTTCGAAGACCCCGCGGCCGGACCACGCCGGAGCCTGGATGACGGCGAAGGTCAGGGTCACGTGGTCGGGGCTCCAGAGCGGGGACGAGGAGATGGAGTACCGCCGGGGGGTCAGCTGGGTCAGCAGTTGCAGGAACGAGGTGAACGACAGCTGGCATGACGGATACGTCTCCAGCAGGTCAAGGATGGAAACGCGCCTGTCGAGGATCTCGGCCGCGTACCGCCCGCGGTCCTGGGCCAGGGCCTCAAGTTCGGCGCGTTGGGCAGGATCGGCCGCGACATCCGCCAGGTCCTCGAGCTGGGTGCGGGTGGCGGGGACTGCGAGCTCCACGTAGCTGCTCAGCAGTTCGCCCACGGCCACCGGCGCGCCCGTGGGCAGGAAGGTGTCCCCGCGCTCCATGGTCAGCTGGACGTGCGAGTCGTAGTCGAGGTTGAAACGGGCCAGGGCCCGCTGCACGAGTTCGCTGGGATTCAGGGGCAGCACGGCCAGATAATCCCCGGTCCGGTAGCTCATCCCCTCGGGCAGGGCGATCTCGACATGCCGCTTGGACCGGGCGCCGGGCTTGGCCAGATCGACCAGTTCCCGGTTCGCGACGACGGTGCCCAGCGCCAGCCCGTTCTGGCGCAGCATCGGGTCCCGGACGTTGCCGACGAACTGCAGTTCCAGCTCGGGTTGAGCTGTCGGCTGGCTGGTCCGCTGCCCCAGGGCGGCGTCCACGGCCGGCCAGAATCCCGCGTACCACTCTTCGAAATCGCCGAAGAAGTCGCCGCGGGCGTTGGCTTCGCCCCGGGCATAGATCCGCGTGGCACCGGCAGCCTCGAGCCGGGCGTCGATGGCCTTGGGCACCTCCTGGTACGTCCTCGCCCAGTCCTTGTTGCCGTTGCCGAAGACCGTGTACCGGACCCCGGCGAGGGCGCCCGGCCGCAGGCCCTCGGTCCAGGCCACGAATTTTCGGGCGTTGTCCGGCGGCTGCCCCTCGTAGGAGGACGTCACGATCGCGACGAGCCCCTCCGTGGGCAGCCCGCCGGCCGCCTCGTCGAGCGGACCGATGGTGGGGCTGTAGCCGCGCCGTCCGGCGTCGTTGGCGAGGCGCTGGGCGAAGTCCTTGGACGTGCCTGCATTGGAACCGTAGAGCACCCGGATCGGGACGCCGTTGGGCGCGGCGGCCGCCGCTGCGGCTTCGGCCTGCCGTGCCTGTTCGACGTCGGCCCGGGGGCTGGCCGCGATGGTGACGTCCCGCCTGCGCACGTGGATGAACAGCCCTTCAGGCTTCATGGTCAGCGTGTGTTTGATCTGCAGCTCATAGCCCGGGTCCGCCGCCGTGACCTCGAAGCGCTGCAGGAGCTTGGCCAGGAAGAGCATGGCCTCCTGCAGGGCAAATCCCCGGCCGATGCAGGAGCGCTGTCCGTTGCCGAAGGGCTTCCAGGCATTGGCGGGGATTTCGGCGGCCCGTTCCGGGGAGAACCGCTCCGGGTCAAAGATGCCGGCGTCCTCGCCCCAGGCCGCCTTGTCCCGATGCAGTTGCGGGATCAGGACCATGATGGGCTGGCCCGCGGGGACTTCGTAGCGGCCGCCGAGCGTCGTGTCCTCGTAAGGAGTCACGTTGAACGCCGGAGCGGTGGGCCACAGCCGAAGCGTTTCCTTAAGGATCTGGTCCAGGTATCCCAGCCGGGGCAGGTGCTCGAACCTGGCGCTTTCGGTACCAAGGACCTCGTCCACTTGTGCACGCGCCTTGGCCAGGACGCCCGGATGGCGCAGCAGTTCGTAGAGTGTAAAGGACAGCAAGCCGCTGGTAGTCTCGTGCCCGGCGATCAGGAAGGTGACCATCTGATAGCGGATGTTTTCATCGGATAGACGCTCACCGGTCACCGGGTCCGCCGCGCTGAGCATGGTGTCCAGGATGTCTTCGCTGCCCGGCGCGCTGGGGTTGCGCCGCCGGTCGCTGATGATCTGTTCGGCGACCTCGAACATCAGGGCATGGTCTTCTTCGAGCTGGTGCCGCCTGCGCAGCATGATCTTGTTCTGCACCGGGAGCCTGCGCGCCCGGTCCCCGGACTCAACCAGGGCGCGGACCATGGCGCCGACGAACGGGTGCATCTCCTCCCGGTAGAGGCTGTTGAACCGGTAGCTGAACGAGCACAGGGCGATGGTGTCCAGCGTCAGGCGGGTGGTGCTGTCCGGAATGTCGATCCGCGCCGTGGGGCCCAGCCTCTCCCACTTGAGCAGCAGCTGCTCAACGATGTCGTCCATGCCGGCGAACATCCGCTTCAGCGCTGCAGGCCCGAACGCCGGCATCAGGATCCGGTGTGCCTTTTGCCAGTTGGGTTCCTGTGTATCTGCGGTGAACAGGCCGTCGCCGGCGAACTGCCTCACCTGCCGAAGGGCAACGCCCAGCACTTTGCCGAACCGGGACTCGTCGCACACCTCGTCGACGAGCTGCTGGGAAGAGATGGCGACGATACTGCGGTTGAAGAACTGGATGCGGACTATGGGGCCGTACCGCTCGGCCAGCTCGACTATTCCCAGGATTCCCTTGCTGGAGTCGATGTCCGGCAAATTGCCGACCACCGGCCTCGTGGGAGGCTGCGGTATGGGGACGCTGGGCGAAGTCATGGCCACTCCTAGGCGATCGCCAATGAACGCGCTGTGAGCACTGCTTGCTGCCTGGCCGGACGGAACCGTCCTGCCGGAACCACGATACTCCGGTCCGATCCCGCACAAAATAGCTCCCGGCCGGCTTCGCGGGCCATCGTCCCTGACGGCCGAATGCCAAGAAGCGAAGGGTCGGAGACTGTTTTCTTCGTGCTGTCTGCCGGGACGCCCTTCTTGTCAGCGGGCGGGGCGTTCCTTAGCCGGCGGCCGTCGCTGAGGTTCGCAGCCCGTGGACGAACTCAAGCTTGTCGATAACTGCGGCGGAAAGGACGAAGGGGTAAAGATCATCTTTCCCCATGCTGCGGTTGACCTGGTTCAGGGCAAGGGAGAGCGGCAGCCATTCGGTTTCCACAATTTCCTGGAAAGAGGTCCCCCGGGGAGTGCCTGGGATGAGTCCGAATTCCCGGGCGGTGTCGAGGGTGTCGCAGATGTGGAGGTAATGGGCGAACGACTCCGCAAAGTCCTCGTAGGGGTGCATGGTTGCGTACTTTGAGATGAACCGTTCATTCCAGTCCGCCGGGGCGCCTTCGCTGTAGTGGCGGTCTATCTCTGCCTGGTAGTCCTTGGTGTCGTCGCCAAAGAGATTACGCGCCTCGCGCGTTCGTCCGTCATCGCTGAATACCAGCACCGTCTCAAAATAATGCCCCACTTCATGCCGGAAATGCCCGAGCATCGTCCGGTATGGTTCATCGAGTTGGGTACGCATTCGTTCCCGATAGGCATCGTCGCTTTCGGCCAGATTGATGGTGATCACACCGTCAGCATGACCGATCACCACATTTTCCTTGACACTGGACAACAGGTCGAAAGCAAGTCCCCCGTCGGGGTCTTCTGTGCGCGTGATGATCGGCAGGCCCAGCCCATCGAGCTCAGCAATGAGATGACGCTTGGCCCGCTCAGCCGCAATGAACTGCGATAGGCCTTTGGCGTCGCTGTCGTTCGGGCGAGTCCGCGTGAGCTCACAGCTGAAGCACTGACTGCCGCCCTCCGGGGCAAGCCAAGTGCAACCGGAAAGCAAAAAATTAGCGCACCGGTGCCAAGTGGCTCCCGACTCATCGGTGTACTGTCCCTGACTGCCTGTTGCGACTATGGCGCGGGCGTTCCGCAGGTATGCCAAGTTAGTTCCGCAGTGCAGGCAGACCGAATTTTCAAAGTACACGCTCGAACCGCAGACACCGCAGGATTGTTTTTTCACTTCATGATCTTAGCCGCGGCCACCGGGCTTCACCCGGTGCCCGGCGCCCGGGTCTCAGCCGCTGAAATCACCGGCGTTCCGGCGGAACGTGCCCAGGATCCGGATCAGCTGGTCCACGTCCTGGTCCGCGAAGCCGGACTGGCCAAAGACCTCGGAGTTCAGCACCGCCGTCGCCCGTTTGGCCAGGGTGCGGCCTTCCGGGGTGAGTTCGATCAGGGTGGTGCGGCCGTCCGTGGGGTGCGGCGAGCGGATCACCAGCCCGGCCTCCTGGAGCCGGTCCACGGCATTGGTGACTGAGGTGGGGTGGACCTGCAGCAGCGCGCTCGCCTTGTTCATGGGCAGCGCCCCGCTGCGGGCGAAGCTGAGCAACGCGAGCAGCTCGTACCGGGCAAAGGTGAGCCCGAACGGCTTGAGCACCGTCTCGATCCGGCCGAGCAGGATCTGCTGGGTCCGCATGATGGCGGTGATGGCGGCCATCGAGGCGGCGACGTCGGACCAGCCGTGGCGCTCCCAGTTCAGCCGGGCGTCGGCAATCGGATCTCGCGGCAGCGGTGTTCCCATGTTCAGCCCTGACCCTTGAGCCCGGGGAAATCGGAGTCGGAGTACTCGACGCCGAGGCCTTCCGGGACGGGCCCGCCGCCGTGGCGCACTTCCTCGCTGTGCCGCAGCTCCACGCGCCGGATCTTGCCGGAGATCGTCTTGGGGAGCTCGGCAAACTCCAGCCGGCGGATCCTTTTGAACGGGGCCAGGTGCTCCCGGCAGTACCGCAGGATGTCCTCGGCCAACTCCGGGCCCGGCTGGTGGCCGGCCGCAAGAACCACAAAGGCCTTCGGCACCGACAGCTTGAGCGGGTCGGGAGAGGGGACGACGGCAGCCTCCGCCACTGCCGGGTGCTCAATCAGCACGCTCTCCAGTTCGAACGGGGACAGCCGGTAGTCGGAGGACTTGAAGACGTCGTCGCCGCGGCCCACATACGTGATGATGCCGCGCTCGTCCCGGCTCGCCATGTCCCCCGTGTGGTAGTAGCCGTCACGGAAAGCCTCCGCCGTCTTGTCCGGGTCGCCGTAGTACGCCTTCATGAGCCCCACGGGGCGGGGGTCGAGGCGCAGGCAGAGCTCGCCGTCGTCGGCCTCCTCACCCGTGGCGGGGTCCACAAGCACGACGTCGTAGCCGGGGAGCGGCTTGCCCATGGCGCCGATCTTGATCGGCTGGCCCGGCGTGTTCGCGATCTGCACGGTGGATTCGGTCTGGCCGAAGCCGTCCCGGATGGTTTGGCCCCAGGCGCGGTGGACCTGGTCGATCACCTCGGCGTTGAGCGGTTCGCCGGCGGACACCACCTTGGTGGGCGGGTTCTTGAGCAGTGTGAGATCGGCCTGGATCAGCATCCGCCAGACCGTGGGCGGGGCGCAGAAGCTGGTCACGGATTCGCGGTCCATCTGCTCCATGAGGGCCCTGGCGTCGAAGCGTTCGTAGTTGTAGATGAACACACACGCCTCGGCGATCCAGGGGGTGAATACATTGGACCAGGCGTGCTTGGCCCAGCCCGGCGAGGCCACGTTGAGGTGCACGTCGCCCGGTTCCATGCCGATCCAGAACATCGTGGACAGGTGTCCCACCGGGTAGGACGTGTGCGTGTGTTCGACGAGTTTGGCCTTGGACGTGGTGCCCGAGGTGAAGTACAGCAGGAGCGTCTCGTCGGCCAGGGTGGGGGCGTCGGGGGTGAAATCCGTACCGGCCGCGGCAGCATCCGCGCCGTAGTACTGCAGGGCATTGGCCTGGGCGGCGGCGGGGTCCCCGGCGCTGGCGCCGACTTCAATCAGCGTGTACTGGCCGGCGACGTCGGCGAACTTCGCGATGTTGGCACTGCCGACGGCGGCCCAGGCCGCACCGCCGCGTTCCACCCGGTCCTGGAGATCGGCCGGTCCCATCAGCGTGGTGGTGGGAATCATGACGGTCCCCAGCTTGATGCCGGCCAGCATGAGTTCCCAGAGCTCAACCTGGTTGCCGAGCATGATGATCATCCGGTCCCCGCGCCGCACACCTGCCCCGCGCAGCCAGTTGGCCACCTGGGACGAGCGCCGGGAGAGGTCAGCGAAGCTGCGCCGGGTCGCGGACCCGTCCTGTTCAACGATCACCAGCGCAGGCTTATCCGCCTTGGCCGGGTCCGCGGCGAGCTGGTCGAACCAGTCCAGTGCGAAGTTGAACTCCTCGAAGCGGGGCCACTGGAAATCGTTGCGGGCGCCGTCGTAGTCCCCGCGCAGGGCCAGCAGCCGGTCCCTTGCGGCCCGGAATTCCTCAGTCACGGTCATGGTGCACCTTTCGAAGTCCTCGGGCGCTGCCGTTCCGGGCGGTCGGTGGCACGGCGCCGTTGCCTGGGATCCACCGGCCCGGCACGGCGCCTGCCTAGTGATCCCCATCACTGTGCAATATACTAGGACATCCAAGGGTTTGGAAGGGCGGCGCTGCTCTGCAGGCGTTGCATGACGAAGGGATACGTGCCCGTGCAGCCACAAGGACGTGCCAGCGGACCGTCGGCGCCAGCCGAATCAAATAGAGCGGATGACAGAGCCGAATCAAATACAGCGGAAAACACAGCCGTCGCCGCATCCGAAGCCGCGGCGGAGCCGCCGTTTCCCGACGCCGACCTCATGTACATCGTGGACCTGCTGCCGCCGGACGAACAGCTCCGCTACCAGGAGGTCCGGGAATTCCTGCAGTCCCGGATCCGGGCCGCATCAATCGATTACTGGAACCGCGAGGAGTTTCCCTTCGGGCTGCTCGCCGAACTCGGCAAATACGGTTTGGGCGGGCTGCAGACGGACGGCACGTCCAAGCTCTTCAAGGGGCTCATGTATGTCGAGGTGGCGCGCGCCGACGTGTCCCTCTCGGCGCTCGTCGGGATCCACAACGAGCTGATCGTCGGCATGATCGACGAGCTCGGCTCGGAGGAACAGAAGGCGCGCTGGCTCCCTGGCCTCACCGCGTTCACCCAGCTCGGGGCGTTCGCCCTGACGGAGCCGGACCACGGCTCGGACATCGCCGGCGGCCTGGAAACGACTGCGCGGCTGGACGGCGACGAGTGGGTCCTCAACGGCGCCAAGCGTTGGATCGGCGCGGGCACCATCGCGGACTTCGCCCTCGTGTGGGCCCGGGACGTCGCTGACCAGCACATCAAGGGCTTCATCGTGGAGACGGACCGTCCGGGCTACACCGCAACCAAGATCGCCAACAAGATCGGCCTGCGCATCATGCAGAACGCGGACATCGTCCTCGACGAGGTCCGGATCCCGGCGGCCAACCTGCTGCCCGGCGCCACCAGCTTCTCCAAGGCCAACGAGCTCCTGCGCGATTCGCGGGCCTGGGTGGGCTGGCAGGGTGCCGGCATCCAGCTGGCCGCGTTCGACGTCGCGCGCGCCTATTCGCTGAAGCGCCGCCAGTTCGGCAAGGAACTGGCCCGCTTTCAGCTCATCCAGCAACAGCTCGCCGAGATCCTGGGCAACGCGACCGCCTCCCTGGCCCTGATGGCCCAGCTGGCGCGCATCCAGGAAGAGGGCAAGCTCGAGATGGTCCAGGCCGCCATGGCCAAAGCGACCACCACGCGGCTGGCGCGTGCCTCGGTGGCGATGGGGCGGTCCCTCATGGGCGGCAACGGCATCAGCAGCGACTATGAGATGGGCAAGCTCTTCGGCGACGCCGAGATTCTCTATACCTATGAGGGCAGCTACGAAATCAATTCACTGATCGTGGCGCGGGCCGTGACGGGAAAGTCCGCTTTCGTCTAGGCTCCCCGCGGGATCTAGGCTCCGAGTGTGTCAGCGCCGTCCCGCGCCTGGCCGTCCCGCGCCTGGCCGCTCCGTGCCGGCCCGGCCGGGGCAGGCTGAACCGCCGGGCTGGCGTGGCCGTAGCGGGACGTGCGGTTGCGGCCGCCGTTCTTGGCCTCGTACAGGGCCCGGTCCGCGCAGTCCAGGAGCGAGCCGGCCGCGGCGTCGCTTTGCTCGCAGACTCCGGCGGAGATCGTCAGGAAACCAACCTCCCCGAACGGTTCGGACGCGATGGCCTTGCGGGCGCGTTCGGCGGCGCGCAGGGCCTCGGCACCGTCCGTCTCCGGGAGCAGCCACACGAACTCCTCGCCGCCGAATCGGGCCACGATCTCCTCGGCGCGGGCGACCGCCCGGAGCCTGGCCGCGACCTCCGCCAGGACCACGTCGCCCGTCAGGTGGCCGTGAGTGTCGTTGACCCTCTTGAAGTGGTCGATATCCAGGACGACGGCACTCAGGCTTGTCCCGCGGGTCCGGGACTGCGCAACATGCTCGGCGAGGTGCCGTTCCAAGGCCCGCCGGTTGGGCAAGCCACTGAGGGCATCGGTAGTGGCCTGCTGTTCGAGGTCGGTCCGGGCCTCCGTGTTGCCGATGGCGATCTCGACGAGCTCCGCGAACTGGGCCAGCCGCTCCATCATCGCCTCCGTGACCCCGGTGCGCGACTTCGACGTCAGGCTCACGGCGCCCCACAGGCTGCCGCGGACCCGGATCGGCGCCGCCGCCGCAGACTGGAAGCCGCCTGCGCGCATCTGCTCCGCTGCCTGTCCACCTTCCGCCCGGTAGCGAACCAGGGCCGGCTTGCCGGTCACGGCCACCCGGACAGTGGCCGACTCGTCCGTCGGGGCGAAGATCTGCCGCCGGCTCAGCGTCGGCGGCAGCGTCGGCGCCATGGCGACGATTTCCGCCGAGGATGCGCCCGTGAAACGGACGACGGCGGCGGAATCGACGTTGAACAGGTCGCGGACAATCGCGGCGACCCGCTCAGAGATGGCTGCGGGGGCCGCGTTGCGGGCAACTTCGGTGGCTATCTCGTGCAAAGCCTCCCAAATTTTTTGCTGCTGCAGGCGCTCGGTTATATCAACCGCCACCACCATGCCGGCCGCGGCCTCGTCGTCGGAGTAGACCGGCCCGGCGTTCAGCCGGTAGGTGCGGTGGCCGATCTGCCGGCTCCAGGACACCTCGCGGCCGGCGAGGGCAGCGAGGTAGCGCGGCTCGAGCTCGCTGGCGAGATTGCCCTTGAGCACGTCCTGGATGCGCTGGCCTTCGAGCTCTTCCCTGCGGTAGCCGAAGGTCTCCAGCTCCTGGCCTTCGGCGATCAGGTAGCGCAGCTCGGCGTCGAAGAGGAGGACAAAGACGCCGGGGACGCTCCGCGCCAGGGCGCGGTACCGGTCCATGTCCCGTTGCCGGCGCCGGTCGGCCAGGACACGCTCGGTGATGTCCGTGACCAGGACGAAGAAGCCCTGCACCGCGCCGTCCTGGGTATCGGGGGTGTAGGTCACCTCGGTGAAGCGGGACTGGCCCGCGGCATCCACCAGGGTCCGGTCGAACTGCTGCCGCTTCCCGGCGAGCGCTCCCTCGATGTGCGGCAGGTTGGCCTCCAGGACGGTCTCGCCGAGCACGTCCCGGACATGCATGCCGTGAAGCTGCTGGGGTGCGAAACCAAACCACTCGCAGTAGGCGTCGTTGGCCAGGCGGTTGCGGAGTCCCGTGTCCCAATAGCCCACGAGTGCCGGGATTCCGTTCAGGACGGCCCGCAGCTGCGCCGGGATCTCAGGCAGTGGCGACGGACCGGCATCGTCCCTGTTGAGCGGGCTGCGATTAGTCATTGCCCCAGTATCCATTGCCGGGTTGCCTGGAGGGAAACGTCAGTGTCATCGACCGCCAGCGTGTCAGCGGGACTCAGGGCATGAACCTGTAGCCGATGCCGGCCTCGGTGAGCAGGTGGCGCGGGCTGGCGGTATCCGGCTCCAGCTTGCGCCGCAGCTGCGCCATGTAAACCCGGAGGTAGTTGGTCTCCTTGGCGTAGGCCGGACCCCAGACCCTGGAGAGCAGCTGCTGCTGGGTGATGAGCTTTTCCGGATTGCGGACCAGAACCTCCAGAATCTTCCATTCCGTGGGGGTCAGCCGGACGTCCTCGTGGTCCCTGGTCACCCGGTGCTTGGCAAGGTCCACGGTGAAGGCATCGGTCCTGACCACTGATTCGTGCTCCGGTTCGACGCTGCGGCGCAGCAGGGCGCGCAGCCGTGCCAGGAGCTCGTCCAGGCCGAACGGTTTGGTGATGTAGTCATCCGCGCCGGCGTCGAGCGCCTCAACTTTGTCCTCGGAGCCGTGCCGGGCGGACAGCACCAGAACCGGCACGCTGCTGAAGCCGCGCAGCTCCTTGAGGACGCTGGTCCCGTCAATGTCAGGCAGGCCGAGGTCCAGAATGATGAGTGAGAGCGGGTTCTGAGTGGCCGCCAGCAGTGCTGAGGTCCCGTCGACGGCGGTGGTGACGGCGTAGCCGTTGGCCTGGAGCGTGATCCGGAGGGCCCTGAGCAGATGCGGGTCGTCGTCGACGACGAGGACCGCCGTCATGCTGCGTCCGGTCCGGACGTGACGGGCAGCGCATGACCACGGCGCGCCACCAGCGAGCGGGGCTCGAACGGGGCCTGGGCCCGGTGCCCGTCATACGGGGTCCCCGTCGACAACGGCAGCCGGATAATCATCGTCAGCCCTCCTCCCGGTGTAGCTTCCGCGGTCAGGCTCCCACCCATGGCGTCCGTGAACCCTTTCGCTACCGCAAGCCCGAGCCCGATCCCAGTGGCCTGCGGGGCGTCGTCGAGCCGCTGGAATGGCCGGAACATTTCCAGGACACTCTCCGCAGGGATTCCCCGGCCGTGATCGATGATCCGCAGCTCGCCGGCAGGACGCCCCCCGAGAGTCGCCGGGCTCAGCCCGCCGGCCGCCCCGACCAGGACGATGTCCGAGTCGGGGGCATATTTCACGGCGTTCTCGACGATGTTCGCAATCACCCGCTCCAGCATTCCAGGGTCGGCTTCAATCTCCGGCATGTTTGGAGGCAGGTCCACCCGCACCCTCCCCGCGGGGACGGCGCTCAGGGAACCCGGGATGACCTCATACCAGCGCACGGGTTTGAGCAGGGGATTGACGGCATCCGACGTGATCCGGGACATGTCCAGCAGATTGCCGACCAGCGCGTCCAACCTGTCCGAACACTCCTCTATCGTAGCCAGCAGCTCCTTCTCCTCTTCCTTGGTGAAATGGACGTCGTCGTGCCGAAGTCCGCCGACAGCCAGCTTGATCCCGGCCAGGGGCGTGCGCAGGTCGTGGGAAACGGCCCGGAGGATGGACGTGCGCATCGTGTTGCTCTCGGCCAGGCGCAGCATCTCCCGCCGGCTCGCCACCAGCTGCTGTCGTTCCAGCTGCGCTGCCAGATGAACCCCGAACGCCCCCAGAAGGCGCCGGTCGCTTGCGGGCAGAATCCGTCCGAACAGCACCAGGCGCGTGGAGGCGTCGATTTCTTCGACGTTGTCGCCGGCGGCATCGCTTCCGGTCCCGTCAGCGGACAGGGCAGGAATTTCACCTACGGCGGCCTGGAGACGCCACTGCCGGTCCGGGCTGGCTCCGCTGTCGCCGTCCGCGAGGCCGTAGCCCAGGCTGAAAACAGCAGCACCACGGACCTGGAAAACGCTCAGGGCTTGTTCCAGCAATGCCTGGACCGTGTCCTCCGAGCCGGCGGCACTGCGCGTCAGGTCACCGAGCGTCGTGGCTTCGGCGCGGGCCCGCGCGGCCTCCTTGGAGCGGCGGGCCGATAGGTCGACCACAAGGGCGACGGCGGCCGAGACGCCTACAAACACCAGCAGCGCCAGGAAATTCTGGGGATCGCTGATGGTGAGGTTGCCCAGCGGCGGGGTCGAAAAGTAGTTCACCAGGAGGCTGCTCCACAGTGCGGCCAGGATGGCCGGCCACAACCCGCCGATCAACGCCACCGCCACCGAGCCGGTGAGCTGGACCAGCATGGCCGCAGCCACATTCTGTTCCGGATTCAAGAGCGACAGCAGGAGTTGCAGGACCACCGGGAGCAGCACAGCAAGTCCGAACCCGGCGGCCACCCGGATGCGGCCAAGGTCCCGCTGCCGTGGCGGGCGGGTTCCCCGGCCGCCGAGCGGATGGGAGACCATGTGGACGTCGATGTCGCCGGAATCGCGGACCACCCGGGTGCCGACCCCGCCGCCGAGCAGATTTCCGACCAGGCCGGCGAGCTTTTTGTGCCGCGAGATGCCGACGACGATCTGGGTGGCGTTGACGCTGCGGGCGAAGTCCAGGAGCGCGGCAGCCGGATCCTCGCCGGTCACGATGTGGTAGCTGCCGCCCAGGTCCAGGATCAGGCGGCGCTGGGCTTCCAGCGCCTGGGGCGACTCCTCGGCGAGGCCATCGGCGGACCGGACGTGGACCGCCAGCAGGTCCCCACCGCTGACGCGGTTGAGGATCCTGGCCCCGCGGCGGATCAGGACTTCTCCTTCGGGGCTGCCGGTCAGCCCGACCACGATGCGTTCCCGGGCCGGCCAGCTTTCGTCGATGCCCTGTTCGGCCCGGTACTTGGCCAGGCCCTCGTCCACCCGGTCGGCGAGCCACAGCAAAGCCAGTTCACGCAATGCCGTGAGGTTGCCCAGGCGGAAATAGTTCGAGAGGGCGGCGTCGATCTTGTCGGCAGCGTAGATCTTGCCGTCGCCCAGGCGCTGGCGGAGCAGCTCGGGGGAGATGTCCACGAGGTGGATCTGGTCCGCCTTCCGGACGACGGCGTCCGGCACCGTCTCCGCTTGGTGGACATCGGTGATGGCGCTGACAACGTCGCCCAGGGACGCCAGATGCTGGACGTTGACGGTGGAGAGCACGTTGATGCCGGCATCCAGAAGCGCATCGACGTCCTGCCAGCGCTTGGGATTGCGGCTGCCGGGGATGTTGGAGTGGGCGTATTCGTCCACGATCGCGGTCCCTGGCGCCCGGGCCAGGACAGCGTCGAGGTCCATTTCCTCGAACTCCGTGTCCCGGTAGGGCAGCTTCCGGGGTGGAATGACTTCGAGTCCCGCCAGGAGCGCCCCTGTCTCGCTGCGGCCGTGGTCCATGGCGAACGCGACGACGACGTCCTCGCCGCGCTTGCCGAGCCGGTGGGCCTCCTCGAGCATCTCGTAGGTCTTGCCCACACCCGGCGCGGCGCCCAGGAAGATCCGCAGCGTTCCACGTGCCATGCCGTCATTCTCTCACTTGGATTGTGCCGGCTGCGACGGCAGCGCGGCCGCCGCCACGGCGAGGTTGAGGGCAGTCACGTTGACCGACGGCTGGCCGAGAAACGCGACTAACCCACTGCTGGTGTGCTGCTCCATCAGGGAGGCAACGGCGTCGGTGCTGAGGCCGTTCGCTGCTGCCACCCGCGCAAGCTGCAGTTTGGCGTACTCGGGTGAAATGTCCGGGTCCAGTCCGGAACCGCTGGCCGTCACCGCGTCGGCCGGCACCGCTGCCGCATCCACGCCTTCAGCGGCGGCGACGGCGGCCCGGTTCGCGGCGACGGCCTCGAGCAGTTTCGGATCGTTGGGCCCGAAGTTGGTGGCCGAGGACGACGCCGGGTCCCACTTCACGGCCGAGGGCCGGGGGTGAAACCAGCGCGGGTCCTGGGCGCCGGCGTCGTTAGCGGATGACTGGGCGATCAAGGCAGACGCGGCCGGGTCGCCGGCGGCGTCCTTGATGATGGAGCCGTTCGCCTGATATGGCGCGATGAGCTGTGCGATGCCGAAAACGGCCAGCGGGTAGGCGACGCCGAGGGCCAGTGTGGCAAAGAGCAGGAACCGCAGTGCGGTGCCGGCCTGGCGGAGGTAGCCGGTGAGTGCGTTCATGGGGGTGTTCCTAGCCGATTCCGGGGATGAGGGAAATCATGAGGTCGATGATTTTGATGCCGATGAATGGTGCGATCAGGCCGCCGAGCCCGTAGATCAGCAGGTTCCGCGCCAGCGCCTGGTTGGCGGAGACGGCACGGTATTTGACCCCGCGCAGAGCCAGCGGCACCAGGGCGATGATGATGAGGGCGTTGAAGATCACTGCGGACAGGATGGCTGAGGCCGGGGTGGCCAGGCCCATGATGTTCAGCAGTCCGAGCCCGGGGAAGGCTGCGGTGAAGAGGGCCGGGACGATCGCGAAGTACTTGGCGACGTCGTTGGCGACAGAGAAGGTGGTCAGGGCGCCGCGGGTGATGAGCAGCTGCTTGCCGATGCCGACGATGTTGATGAGTTTGGTGGGGTCGGAGTCGAGGTCGACCATGTTCGCGGCGTCCTTCGCGGCCGGGGTTCCGGAGTTCATGGCGACGCCGACGTCCGCCGCGGCCAGGGCCGGGGCGTCGTTGGTGCCGTCACCGGTCATGGCCACGAGCCGGCCTGCGGCCTGTTCCTTTTTGATGACCGCGAGCTTGTCCTCCGGGGTTGCTTCGGCCAGGAAATCGTCTACTCCGGCTTCGGCGGCGATGGCCTTGGCGGTGATGGGGTTGTCGCCGGTGATCATGACGGTCCGGATGCCCATTTGCCGCAGTTCGGCGAAGCGGGCGTGCATGCCGGGTTTGACGACGTCGGCGAGGTGGATGGTTCCCAGGATGTCCGCCCGGCCGTCCTTGTCCACCTGGGCGACCAGCAGGAGGGTGCCGCCCTGGGCCGAGATTTCCTGTACCCGGTGGTCGACCTCCGCCGGGGTGTGCCCGCCGAAGTCGGCAACGAATGCCGCCACCGTGGTGGCAGCGCCTTTGCGGATCTGCCGGCCGTCAAGGTCCAGGCCGCTCATTCGGGTGCTGGCGCTGAAGGGGACCACGGCAAAATTGCCGGAGGAGCGTTCAAGTGTGGCCAGATCGGACCCGGTCACGCCCTTGTCCGCGGCGAGGTCCAGGATAGAGCGTCCCTCGGGGGTTTCATCGGCCAGACTGCAGACCCGTGCGGCCTCGATGAGTTGGGTCCTGTCCACTTGGTTGGCGGGGAAGAAATTGACGGCGCGGCGGTTGCCGTAGGTAATGGTTCCGGTCTTGTCCAACAACAGTGTGGTGATGTCCCCGGCGGTCTCCACGGCACGGCCGGAGGTCGCCAGCACATTGTGCTGGACCAGGCGGTCCATGCCGGCGATGCCGATCGCCGGGACCAGGGCGCCGATGGTGGTGGGGATCAGGCAGACCAGCAGGGCGACAAGCACGATCGGAGACGGCGTGGCGCCGGCCAGGGCGGCGAACGGTGCCAGAGACATCGTCACGGCCAGGAACACGATGGTCAGGGACACCAGCAGGACGTGCAGCGCGATTTCGTTGGGAGTCTTCTGCCGCACGGCGCCCTCCACCAGCTTGATCATCCGGTCGATGAACGTCTGTCCAGGCTCGGCCGTGATGCGGATGACAATCCGGTCCGAGAGGACCCTCGTGCCGCCGGTGACGGAGGACCGGTCACCGCCGGATTCGCGGATCACCGGGGCTGATTCGCCGGTGATGGTCGATTCGTCGACGCTCGCCAGGCCTTCGATGATTTCGCCGTCCGAGGGGATGACGTCCCCGGCCTCGCAGATCACCACATCATTGAGACGCAGCTCCGTGCCGGGCACGTCCCGGGTGGTGCCGTTGGGCTGGCGGAGCCGGGCCTGGACGCCTTTGCGGCTGGCGCGGAGGCTGTCGGCCTGGGCTTTGCCCCGGCCCTCGGCGATGGATTCGGACAGCGTGCCAAAGAGGACGGTGAGCCACAGCCAGGCGGTGACCGCGATGCCGAACACCGACGGCCGGTACAGGGAGATCGCCGTGCACAGCCCAGCCCCCACCAGCACGGTGAACATGACCGGGGAATGGATCATCTGCCGCGGGGAGAGTTTGCGGACCGCGAGCGGCAGGGCCGCGAGGACGGACGCGAACGTGAGTTTTGCCGGGGCCTTGGTGTGGTGCTTGTGTTCGCCGGGGGTGCCGAGGGGGTTGCCGTCGGCGTAGGTCTGGGCGTCGGTGTCCGTGGCTAATGCCGTGTGAGACCGGGTCATTTGAGGAGTCCTTCTGCGAGGGGTCCGAGGGCAAGGGCCGGGAAGTAGCTCAGGGCGGTCATGATCACTGTCACGCCGAGCAGCAGCGAGCCGAACAGTGGGCCGTGGGTGGGGACGGTGCCGGCGGAGGCGGGAACCTTGCCCTGACGGGCGAGGGAGCCGGCCAGGGCCAGCACCAGGACAATCGGGAGGAGCCGGCCCAGCAGCATGCCCAGGCCCAGCATGACCGACATGAAGGGGCCGGAGGTGGTGATGCCACCAAACGCGGAGCCGTTGTTGTTGGCCCCGGACGTGAAGGCGTAGAGCACTTCGCTGAACTGGTGGGGACCGGTTGCTGGCGCGTTGGCCATGCTGTCCGGCAGCAGGACGGTGATTCCGGACAGGGCCAGCACCAGGGTCGGGGTGACCAGGATGTACATGGCGGCGAGCTTCATTTCCGTCGGGCCGATCTTCTTGCCTAGATACTCCGGGGTGCGCCCGACCATGAGACCTGCGATGAAGACGGAAATGATCGACAGGATCAGCAGGCCGTAGAGCCCGGAACCGGTTCCGCCGGGAGCGACCTCGCCGAGCATCATGTTCACCATGGCTATTCCGCCGGCCAGCGGCGGCAGCGAATCGTGGGCGACGTTGACGGCGCCGGTGGAGGTCAGAGTGGTGGAGGTAGCGAAGATCGCGCTTGGCACGGGGCCGAAGCGCTGTTCAAACCCCTCGCCCAATCCGCTGGCGGCCGCTGTCGCCGTTCCCTGCCCGGCAGCCACGGCCCAACCCATCAGCGAAATCGAAGCCAGCCACAGGGTGCCCATCACGGCGACCACCGTATAGCCCTGCTTCTGGTCGCCCACCATCCGGCCGTAGGCGTAAGGCAACGCCGAGGGGATGAGCAGGATCAGGAACACCTCAAAAAGACTGATGAAGGCGTTGGGGTTTTCGAACGGGTGGGCCGAGTTGGCATTGAAGTAGCCGCCGCCGTTGGTTCCCAGGATCTTGATGGCTTCCTGGGAGGCGACGGGACCGCCGGGAATGGTCTGGCTGACCCCGGACGCCTGGTTGACGACGTCCGTAGGCCAGAAGTTCTGCACCACACCGCCGAGGACCATCACCACAGCCGCGACGAACGCGATCGGCAACAGGACCCGGAACGAGGTCCGGGCCAGGTCCACCCAGAAGTTGCCCAGCCGGTCGGTGCGGGTCCGGGCGATGCCTCGGATCAGGGCGATAACGACGACGATCCCGACGGCGGCAGAAAGGAAGTTCTGCACCGCAAGCAGGGCCATCTGCACAAAGATGCCTACCGTGGTCTCCGGTACATAGGTCTGCCAGTTCGTGTTGGTCACGAACGAAATGGCCGTGTTCATGGCCACCCAAGGATCCACGCCGGGCAGGGATCCGCTGCCCGGCAGGACGCCCTGCAGCCGCTGGAGGCCGAACACGGCCAGAATGGACACGGCCGAGAACGCCAGGACGCTGCGCAGGTAGACGGACCAAGTCTGCTCGGTGTCGGCGTCGACCCCGGCCAGCCGGTAGAAGAGGCGCTCGGGCCGGGATGACGTTTTGCCCTCGAAAACCCGGGCCAGGTAGATGCCCAGGGGCTTGTGCACGGCCGCCAGAACGATGAGGAGGGCCGCCACCTGGGCAGCAAAGGATGCAGCGTTGAACGTCATGATCCCCTCACCACTTTTCCGGGTGGATCAGGACGGCCAGCAGGTAGCCGAAGAGGCACAACCCGGCCAGCAACAGAACGAGCCACATGATCGCGTCGGCGCTCACTTGCCGCTCTCCGGCCGGTCATCGGCACTGCCGACCATTCCGGCCAGGACGTGGCCGATCCACATGACGAACCCCATGGACACCATGAGGATTCCGATAACAGCCAGGTCGGCCATTGCAGGTTCCTTTCATCCGCGCCCCGTTTGCGGGGCTACTGAAAGTCAATCCCTGCCAAGAGCGAAATAACCGGTTCCTGATGGTTTCTTAACGCCCGGACGGCCGATCTTGACGCAGTCTTAACGGGCGCGGAAAGCGCGCCGTCCCGCGGCCATTAGCCGACGTGGACCCAGGGCCGTTTGGTGACGTCCGGTTCGGCTTCGCGGAGCACTTCGCGCGTGACCGGGGCGATTTCACCTTCGCCGAAGGCCAGGAAGCGCAGCAGGTTGGTGACCGGGTTGCCTTCGGTCCAGCGGAAGTAGATGTGCGGCATCAGCCCGGTGACGTCGCGGATGTGCAGCAGTACGGAAGCGATCGTGTTCGGTACAACTGGCCCGTGGACCTCCAGGATCTGGTACCCGTGCCGGGTGACCCCGTGGACCTCGAGCGCGGTCTCGAAGTCCGAGGAGTCGTCCACGACGACTTCGAGGAACAGCGCCTGGTAGTCCACGGGGAGGTGGCTGACCTCGATCGCGGACGTGAGCTTGTCCAGGTAGGCTTCAGGGCTCAGCCGCAACGGCTCGTGGGCGATGATGGCGATCGGACCTTCCAGGTTGGCGGACATGAACTCCAATGCCTTCCGGTCCATGTGGACATGGGTCGCGTGGAGTTCGAAGGAGCGCCGGATGCGGGAAAGCAGGGAGATCACGATGATGCCCCCGATGAAGAACGCGGCGATCCGGATGCCTTCGGGCCGTTCGATGATGTTGGCCACCGTGGTGTAGATGAACACGACGGCAATGACGCCAAACCCGATAGTGCGTTTGCGCTGTTTCCCGCGCCGGGCGGACAGTGCCACCGCCACCGCGGCGGAGGTCATCAGGACCAGGACGCCGGTGGCGTAAGCGCCGCCCTGGGCGTCGACGTCGGCGTCGAACAGCCAGGTGATCAGGAACCCCACCAGCGTGAACACCAGGACCAGCGGGCGCACGGCCCTTGCCCACCCGGGGGCCATGCCGTACCGGGGCAGGTAGCGCGGCACGAGGTTCAGCAGCCCGGCCATGGCGGAGGCGCCGGCGAACCACAGGATGGCGATGGTGCTCAGATCGTAGACGGTGCCGAATCCGTTTCCCAGGTATTCGTGCGCGAGGTAGGCCAGGGCGCGGCCGTTCGCCGGGCCTCCGGGTTCGAAGTCCTGCGCTGGGATCAGGACCACCGTGGTGAAGCTGGTCGTGATCAGGAAGGCACTCATGATGACGGCGGCAGTTGTCAGCAGCCGGCGGGCACCGTCGATTCGGCCTGCCGGTTTCTCTTCCGTGTCACCGGGGCGTCCCTGGATCTGCGGCATCACGGCCACGCCGGTCTCGAAGCCGGACAGGCCCAGGGCCAGCTTGGGGAAGACGAGCAGCGCGATGCCCACCACCATCAGCGGGCTCCCGTGCTGGGTGGTCAGGGCCAGCCACCAGTCGTCCACGGCAACTGGGTGGGTCAATGTTTCGAATATTGTCGTGACTACCACGACGACGTTCAGGCCCAGGTAAATGCCCACCAGGACGACGGCGACGCCGATGGCCTCCTTGAAACCGCGCAGGAACACGGCGGCGAGCAGAGCCAGCAGGAACAGCGTGACCGCGACGTTCTGGCCCTGCATCCAGGCGGGGGCGAACGGGTTCTCGAGCGCGTGCGCGGTCGCGTCCGCGGCAGAAAGCGTCATGGTGATCATGAAGTCGGTAGCCGCGAACCCCAGCAACACCAGGACGAGCAGTTTCCCGCCCCAACGCGGCATCAGCCGCTCCAGCATGGCGATGGATCCCTCGCCGCGGTGGCTTTCGCCGGCCACCCGGCGGTATACCGGCAGTGCGCCGAACAAGGTCACGGCAACCAGGACCAGCGTGGCCAGCGGCGAAATCACGCCCGCGGCCAGGGCCGCAATGGCCGGCTGGTAGCCCAGCGTGGAGAAGTAATCGACGCCGGTCAGGCACATGACCTGCCACCACGAGTGCTTCTTCAGGTGGCTGTCGCTCACGGCCCCGGGCCCCTGATGGATACCCTTGGCGTCCTGCAGGCCGAACAGCAGCCATTTCCTGAAGTTGTCCCCGGCTCCCGGCCGTGCCGCTGAGGGATCCGAAGGCGGCCTGCTCATCGTGGTCATCTATGCCTCTCCGCGCGATGCCCACCATCGTGTTTACTGCCGACGATAACACCGGAGCCGGGAGCGGCTCCCGCCCCGGGGCCGATCTTGACGGATCTTTAACACCGGCCCGCCGGCGGCGGCACCGGTCTCAGCGGGCTGCGGCGGGGGCGGGGATTTCGATGTAGAGGATGAAACCGGCGGCAGCCGGCAGATACCAGTGCCTGCGGTGCCGTGCGGGCCGGTAGAGGTGTCCGAACGGGTCTGTCACGTGGGCATGCGCCAGCACGTCTTGGCGCCGGAGCTGGACGTCGATGTCCTCGATGCCGGACGGGTGCGAGGCAAGGCCGTCGATGTCGAGAGACCAGGCGCCCCCGGCCGGGGCTGTCCCGCGTTCCAGGGCGAGGGTTTCGAACAGGTCCGAGACCACTTCGTCCCTGGTGGCGGGGTAGAAGCGGCGGAGCCGATGCCCCTCGGGATGCGCGCCTTGTGCGTCCAGCCATGCGTGGCGGAGCCAATGGAATTCCACTTGGCCGCGGGAGGGCCCGAGGACCAGATGACGGTTCGGATCCAGGGCGAGGCGGTAGGCGCTGCCGGTGCGGTCGATGATGCACGCGGCTTCCCCGACGTACTCAAACGCCGCCAGCAGGTCCTGTTCCGACCGGTGATAGGAAAAGTCCCCGCTGTCATCGACGGCGACGAAATCCGGGGCAGTGCCGCCACGGGCCGGAAGGTCGGGCGTGTCGTGTGCCGGCCGGGACGTGGTGTTCATGCTGTTTGGCTCCTGCTGGGGATCGGATTGCGGCCACCGTGGCTGCAGCGTCCTCTTGCTTCATAACATCACCGGCGACGCCCCTCGGGACGGTCCTTAATGCTTTCCATATGCCGGCAGGCCATAAATTTGCGTTCTCTTAATGTGGCGGCTCGCCGTGGGCGTTAAGGAACCATCAGGATTGTTGGCCGGACGGTCGTGACGGCTGCGTGCGCTGGTACTCTCGCGGACGGAAGCGGCGCGATGCGTCGCCTGGAAAGGACTACATGACTACCCTCAGCCGGCCACCGGCAGACCCTTCGGCGCCGCGGCCCGACGCCGGGGAGCACTTCAAGAACTGGCTGCTGTTCGGCCTCCAGGACGCCAAGGGAATCCACCAGGGGCCCGGGGCCGTGAGCGACAGCCACCTGAAGAAACACACATGGTGGCAGGTCATGTGCCTGACCGGCGTCGATTACTTCTCCACGCTGGGCTACCAGCCCGCCATCGCCGCGCTCGCGGCCGGCGTGATTTCGCCGCTGGCCACCCTGGTCCTGGTCGCCGTGACCTTGCTGGGCGCACTGCCGGTGTACCGCCGGGTGGCCGGCGAAAGTCCGCGCGGCGAAGGGTCCATCGCCATGCTGGAGCGGCTGCTGCCGCGGTGGGGCGGGAAACTGCTCGTCCTGGTGCTGCTGGGTTTCGCCGCCACCGACTTCATGATCACCATGACGCTCTCCGCTGCGGACGCAACAGCGCACGCGATCGAGAACCCGTTCGCCCCCGACTGGATCCAAGGCCAGAACGTCGCGGTCACGCTGGTCTTCCTGGCCCTGCTCGCTGCCGTGTTCCTGCGCGGCTTCAAGGAGGCGATCGGCGTCGCCGTCGTCCTGGTGGGCATTTACCTCGGGCTGAACGTCGTCGTGGTCATCACAACGATCATCGAAGTCCTGCAGCACCCGGTGGCGGTCGACAACTGGTGGCTGGCCCTGACCACCCAGCACGGGAGCCCGCTGATGGTGGTGGGGATCGCGCTGCTGGTCTTCCCGAAGCTGGCCCTGGGCCTGTCCGGCTTCGAGACCGGCGTCGCCGTGATGCCGCAGATCCGCGGTCACGCCACGGACACCGAGGAGAACCCTGAGGGCCGGATCAAGGGTGCCCGCCGACTGCTGACGACGGCGGCCCTCATCATGAGTGCGTTCCTTGTCACCACGAGCTTCACCACGGTGGTGCTCATCCCGGCGCCGGAGTTCCAGCCGGGCGGCCCGGCGAACGGCCGCGCGCTGGCTTACCTGGCGCACGAATACCTGGGAAACGGATTCGGCACCGTCTATGACCTGAGCACCATTGCCATCCTGTGGTTTGCCGGCGCTTCCGCCATGGCCGGGCTGCTGAACCTCGTACCGCGCTACCTGCCCCGGTACGGCATGGCTCCGGAGTGGGCCCGCGCGGTCAGGCCACTGGTCCTGGTGTTCACGCTGGTCGGGTTCCTGATCACCTGGCTGTTCGACGCCGACGTCGACGCCCAGGGCGGCGCCTACGCCACCGGCGTCCTGGTCCTGATGACGTCGGCGGCGATTGCCGTGACGCTGTCCGCGCGCAGCCACCAGCAGCGCAAGCGCACCATCGGGTTCGGCATCATTGCCGTCGTGTTCATCTACACCACGGTGGTCAACATCTTCGAGCGGCCCGAAGGCATCCGGATCGCCGCGTTCTTTATCATCGGGATCATCGTGATCTCCCTGCTCTCGCGCATCCGGCGCTCCTTCGAGCTCCATGCCACGCATGTGCGGATGGACACCCCGGCCCTGGAATTCCTGGCCGCCAATGAATCCGGCCCCATCGCGATCATCGCCCACGAGCCGCTGCGTCTCACTGCCCAGGCGTACCTGGACAAGCTCACGTCCGCGATCGAGGTCAGCCACCTCCCGCTGGACTCCCAGGCACTGTTCCTCGAAGTGGTGGTGGACGACTCCTCCGACTTTGAGACCGCGCTCGAGGTCCGCGGGGTCAGCCGGCACGGGTACCAGATCCTGGAGGTCCACGGGCCAGTTGTTCCGAACACGATCGCCTCCGTGCTGCTGCACATCCGCGACGTCACCGGGCTGATGCCGCACATCTACTTCCGCTGGACGGAGGGAAACCCGTTCACCAACCTCCTGCGGTTCCTGGCTTTCGGCGAAGGCGAGATCGCCCCGGTGACGCGCGAAGTGCTGCGGGAGGCCGAGCCGGACGTCACCCGGCGTCCATGGGTCCACGTCGGCTGAGACCGCGCCCGGCGGCAGGCGCAAGGCCACAAGTGCCTCGAACACAAGCGCCTCGAACACAAACGCCCCTCCGGAGGAATCCTCCGGAGGGGCGTTGTGGTCTTCGGGGAAAGTGTCCCGGCCAGGCGGCCGGGGCTTTTTCCGGAGTACTTAGAGCGGGCGGATGTTCTCAGCCTGCGGGCCCTTCGGGCCCTGCGTGACGTCGAATTCAACCTTCTGGTTCTCGTCCAGCGAACGGTAGCCGCTGGTAGCGATTGCCGAGTAGTGGGCGAAAACGTCGGCCGACCCGTCATCCGGGGCAATGAAGCCAAAACCCTTTTCGGCGTTGAACCATTTAACTGTGCCTGTAGCCATGCCTTTATCCTTCTGAAATGCTGCTGATCTCCGGCGGCCATAAGGCCAACGGCTGCGGAGACATTCGTCCGCTGTCCCCAACGTACGGTGCGACGGGCCGCGGTGCAAGGGTCTGACGGGGGTCTTCGTCCCGGCCGCCCGCTTTCGTCAGGCCGAGACGGTGGCGTCGAAGAGCGCAATCAGGTCCCGGCTGATCTGGTACGGCGAGGTCTCGGACGGGCTGTGGCCCGCGCGGTAGACCGAAATCCGCGCACCGATCGACTGCGCGAAGCTCCGGTGCAACGCCAGCGGCCAGAGGTCGTGTTCGCCGACTGCGACAAGCTTTGGCAGCGTCGCGGCCGCCAGCACCCGCCGCAGATCCGGGGTGTGCTTCATAAGGCCGATGATGTCGACCACCGAGGCGCGGCGCGTGAACGCGAACCGGCTCCTGACGAACCGCAGCCGCTGCGGCGCCACCCGGGCAATATTGCTGCGGATGCCCCAAATCATTAATGCGGTGCCGACCCTGGAGGTGACCCAACAGCTGACCCAGCCAGCCAGGCGCACGTAGCGGAGGCTCTGCCCCGGCTCCGGCGGGCAGCTGATGAGGGTCAGACTGCGGAACTTTTCTGGCCGCTGGACGAACGCCAGCTGGGCAACCACCGCCGCGAAGGAATACCCCACGACGTGCACCGCGCCTTGATCGGTGTCCAGCATGGCCAGGAGATCGTCGCGGAACAGCTCGTAGTCGTAGCAATTCCGGGGCGGAACGAGGTTTTCGGGCCCGGCCTGGGCGGATTCGTACTGCCCGGCGATGTCGCAGCTGAGGACGAAGTATCCGGCCGCGGCGAGCTCGGGCAGCATGAGGATGAAGTCTTCCTTGGAGCCGGTCGCGCCCGGGACTAGCAGGACGCGCGGCTTCCCGGGATCTCCGGCAGCGATCGTCGCCAAGGTCCCGCTCGGTGCCTCGAACTCACCGCGCATCACGCCTGCCGGAAGGACGGCCCAGTCGAAGTCGGGCAACGCGGCGTCCCGGCAGGCGGCATCGTCCACCAGCCCCGAACCAAAGCCCTCGGGAACCGGGCCGCCCTGTGCGTTACTGCCGGCAGACGCCATCTAACTAACATAGCCCCCTGCTGGCGGCGTGGCGGAGGTCCCGCTGCAATTCGAAGGCCCGGCGCCGGCCGGTCCGGAGGTTCACGCTCAGCCAGCCAGGCTGCCGGCGGCCGTCGTAGGGGAGAGCGGGGAATCCACCTGCCGCACCGTTCCGGCCGATCCGTCCACGGTCACGGTCTCACCGGTCCGCAAACGGGTGGTCGCGTCCGGCACGCCCACCACCGCCGGGATGCCGTATTCGCGGGCCACCACGGCGCCGTGCGAGATCACCCCGCCCATTTCCATCACCAAGGCGCCGGCCGTCATGAACAGCGGCGTCCAGCCGGGGTCGGTGGAGGGTGCCACAAGGATTTCCCCGGGCTCAAGGTGCGCGCCCACCGGATCCAGGATGACCCGGACCGTTCCGGTGGCGGTGCCGGCCGACGCCGGTGTCCCGGCGAGGGCGCCGGAAGCGGGGGACTTGGCCATCACGGCCGCCTCGACGTCCGTGCCGTCGGAGAGCAGGAGCCGGGGAATCCGGCGCCGGCGCAGTTCGACGTCGTAGATCCGGTGGCGGCCCGCGACGATGCCCTTGAGGTCGGCACCCCGCAAACCCACACGGACCTCGTCGAATTCCAGGAAATACACGTCGTCCGCGGCGGCGATCGCACCGGACCGGGCCAGCTCGATGCCGATCGCGTTGAGCTGGCGGTGCATTTCCGCGAGGGCGAGGATGATGTAGAACTTGGGCAGTTCGCGCAGTCCGGACAGCTGGCGGGTCCGGCGCAGGCAGAATTCCACCAGCCGGGCACGGATCCGGCTCCGGACCCTGGTCCGTTCCACCAGGCTGCGGATCCTGGCCTCGGCATGTTCCTCGGCGCGGGCGAACTGCCGGTCGGGCGCCTGCTCGGGGTCGGCCACATGAAGGTAGTTCGAGATCATCCCGAGGATATGGTCCGGCTTCTCCGACCACCGCGGCATGCCAAGGTCGATCTCCGCCACGGCGCGGTGGCCGTAACGGTCCAGGAACCCGTGCAGGCCGGTCTGCGCCACCGCGGGCAGCGCGCCGGCCGCGTAGCTGGCGGCCAGTTCCGCCGGCCGGTGCGCCAGAAACACGTCGCGGGATGCGTCATTCGCGCCGATGGTGACGGCCAGTTGCCAGAGCTCGAGGTCCATCTCGGTGGTGATATTGTTGGGCAGACCCCGCAACACGGCCTCGAGTTCCCGCGGTGCCGCGATGCCGCGCAGCAGCCTGCGCGCCCCGGCCAGCATGAGGTACCCAACGGACGGTCCGGGCAGCGTCGCCAAGATCAGCCCGTCCACGGTGTTCTCCAGGATGCGCTGGGCGTGATCGAGCCGGCCAAAAGTGGTGGCCGGCTCCGGCAGGACAAGCTCGGATTGAAGGCGATTTCCGTAATCGAAGGCGCGGCGCAGTTCGGCGGACGGCCGCACCGCGGCCCGCGCCAGGGACGGAAGCAGCCGGACCGTCAGGCCCAGGCCGGCCATGGTTCCGGGATCGCGCCCTGCGCTATTGCCCGCTGCGCCGCTGCCAGTCCCCGCCTGTCGGGGGGCCAGCCTGCCCGCTGCACCGTGCCGTGCCCGCCGGGACGGCCGTTTGCGCACGCCGAACCGCGGGTCATCCAGGAGTGCCGGAAAAACCGCGCCGGACCTGCCGTCCGCCAGCGGCAGCATCCGCAGCAGGTAGCGGCGGCCGTACCTGTTGCGCACCATGGGCGTCACGTCGACATACATCCGCAATCCCGGGTTGACGTACCGCCACGGCCCGTTGCGGTTCCGCATTGAGCCCAGCACGGAGAGCCCCATGGGGGTCAGGGGCCTGGTCAGGCCCTGGAGCAAGGTGCCGCACAGGTAGACGCGGGGGTCGGCGTCGGCCCCTGCCTCCGCGCCGAGCGGTTCGGCGGCCGCAGGCTCCGGCAGCGGATACAACGTGGTGATGGGCCGCGACTGGGTCACCCAGATCCTGCCCGCTGCGTCGATCACCCATTCCACATCCTGGGGTGTACCGAACAGCCGCTGGACGGTATCGCCGAGGGCCGTGAGTTCGCTGATCCGGGCGTCGTCCAGGCTCGGCCGCCGCCGGACTGCCGTCCCCTTCGGTGAACGGAGGAGGATGCGTCCCGTGGCCGTATCCACGACGACATGGTCCGGGTTCACGCTGCCGGAGACCACCGCCTGGCCGGGCCCCGCGCTCGCATCGATGACCGTTTCAGTCCGGGTGCCCGTCACGGGATTGGCGGTGAAGAGCACGCCGGCGCTGGTGGCGGTGATGAGGTCCTGGACGACGACGGCGAGCCCCACCTCACGGTGGCTGATCCCGTTGGCGGCGCGGTAGGCCACGGCCCGTTCGGTCCAGAGTGAGGCCCAGCAGCGCCGGACCGACTCGACCACGGCGTCGGCTCCGGAGATGTTCAGGAAGGAATCCTGCTGGCCGGCGAAGCTGGCGAAGGGCAGGTCCTCGGCGGTGGCGGAGGACCTGACCGCCACTGTGGCCCGGCTGCCGAGCGCGGCATACGCGCCGCGAAGGGCGGCATCGACGTCGGCGGGAATCGGCGCGGTCACGATCATTTCCCGCGCCTGCCGGGCCAGTTCGCCCAGGTCCGGTCCGGGCCGGGCCAACCCGGGGCGGCCTGGCTGGCCGGGGCGGGAGCCGCCGTCGCCTGGTTCGCCGTTGTCTGTTTCGTCGTCGTTCGAAGGGCCGGGCCGCGCGGAGTCCAGCCGGGCCGCCAGCGCGTCCAGTTCGGCCGGGGCCGCCTTTCGGTAGGCAACCGTGGTGAGGCAGAATCCGCGGGGTACGCGGAATCCGGCGGCCGTGAGCTTGCCGAGGTTCAGGGCCTTTCCGCCCACGAGCGGCAGGGGAGCGGAACCCAGTGCGCTGAGATCCATGACGAGACTTTCCGGCGCCCTGCCATCTGCAGAACCCATTTCCCTGCTCCCACGTCCTGTCCGCGTCTTCAATCCACGTGGTCACGCCACGTATTCAAGCCGCGGGCGGCCTCCGGGTCCTGAGTCCGGCGGCGCGGCGGCACCTCCGCCAAGCGAGCCTGCCGGCCTACTGGCCGGCGTCGGCCTCGCCGGTGTCTTCCCACATAAGATCCAGGTTGCGGAAGACCGGAGGGCCGTCGCACAGGGCGGCCATCTGCGCGGCGAATTCGGAGGTCTCGGGCCGGTTCGAGTTCTCCATGGCCGACTCGTAGGAGTCGAATTCCACGATCGTGAGGTACGTTCCGGGGCGGTCGCGGTCTGCGGTGGCCATGATGCGGCGGAAGGTCGGGGCAGTGGTTCCCTCCGTCCTGGAGGGCCGGCCGAGTTGCTCGATCTCCTCAATGCGGGAGGTCTGAAATTCGATGATCTGCACGAACCTGGCCATGACGGCTCCCTTGACGGCGGCGGATGCTGATGCGCTTCACGCTAGACCCTCGTCCTTGCCCGTGCAAGGGCAGGAGCTAGCAGTACAGCTAGGCCGGCGCGGGCGGCCGCGCGGGTGCAAGCGCGGCCGCCGTCGAGATCCCGGCTAGGGGGTCAGGAGGACCTTGATGGCGCGCCGTTCGTCCATCGCGCGGTAGGCCTCGGGTGCCTCCTCAAGCGGCATGACCGAGTCGAACACGCGGCCCGGATTGATGGTGCCGTTCAGCACGTCCGCCAGCAGTTCCGGGATGTACGTCCTGGCCGGGGCCATGCCGCCGCCGATCGAGATGTTGGTGTCGAACAGGAAGCGCAGCGGGGCTTCGGCGCCGCCGGTGGGGACGCCGACAAAGCCGAGGGCGCCGCCAGGGCGGACGCTGTGCAGGGCCTGTTCCATGGATTCCTTGGTCCCCACGCACTCCAGCACGGAGTCGGCGAGCACACCGCCAAGCAATTCGCGGACCTTGGCGACGCCCTCGTCCCCGCGTTCGGCGACGATGTCCGTGGCCCCGAATTCGCGGGCGATCGCCTGGCGGTCGGCGTGCCGTGACATGGCGATGATCCGCTCCGCGCCGAGGCGCTTGGCGGCCAGGACGCCGCAGAGCCCGACGGCGCCGTCGCCGACCACCACGACCGTCCGGCCGGGACCGGCCTTGGCCGCGAGGGCTGCGTGGTGGCCGGTGGCCATGACGTCGGAGAGCGTGAGCAGGCTGGCGCGGAGGGCGTCGTCCGGGTCGGTGACGCCCGGGACCTTGACCAGCGTGGACTCGGCGAGCGGTACGCGCACGGCCTGGCCCTGGCCGCCGTCGATCCCGTAGCCGGTGTCATCCTTGCCGCCCCAGCCGGCGAGGTGGTCGCAGGCGACCGTGACGCCGTCGAGGCACTGCGGGCACGCGCCGCAGCTGACCACGAACGGGGCGATCACGTAGTCGCCCACGGCGAGGTCTTTGATGTCGTCGCCGATGCTTTCGACCGTCCCGATGAACTCGTGCCCGATCGCGGACGGCTTGTGGGTGGGCTTGACCCCGCGGTACGGCCAGAGGTCCGAGCCGCAGACGCAGGAGGCGGTGACCTTCACGATGACGTCGGTGGGCAGCTGGAGGGTGGGGTAGTCGCGGTCTTCGACTCGGATGTCGCCGGGACCGTGGATGATGGTGGCGCGCATGGGTGCTCCTCGCATTGTGGTGGATGGGCTGGGAACGAGTTTAGTCCCGTGGCATGCCGGCCACGTAGGCGAGGACAAGCAACGCGGGGTCAGATACGGCCCATCAAGCCGCCCGGCATGGGCTGTATCTGACCCCGCGTTGCTTTAGAGGGCTTCGAGCACGCTGACGTAGTTGGCGATGCCCACGCCACCCATGTTCTGCACCGCGGCCCGGCGCGGGTTGGCCAGCTGCATGTCGCCGGCGGTCCCGGTGAGCTGCATGGCGGCGATGACGTGCTGGGAGACGCCGGTGGCGCCGACGGGGTGGCCCTTGGCCTTGAGCCCGCCCGAGACGTTGACCGGCAGCTTGCCGTCATTGAAGACCCAGCCTTCTTCCAGCGCCCGGGCGCCCTGGCCGCGTTCGGTCAGCCCCATGGCCTCGTACATGAGCAGTTCGGCGATGGTGAAGCAGTCGTGGACTTCCGCGAAGTCGAGCCCCTCCAGCCCGACGCCGGCCATCCCCAGGGCCCGCTGCCAGGAGGCGCGTGTGGCGGCGAATTCGGTGGGGTCCCGGCGGTCGGCGGGGAAGAAATCGTTCGCCTGGCCGAAGCCGGCGAGCCGCACCGGGGCGGTTGCCCCGCCGGTAGGGGCAACGCTGAGGACGACGGCGGCGGCGCCGTCGGAGACGGGGGAGCAGTCGGTGCGGCGCAGCGGATCGGCCACCATCGGGTTCTTGTCCGAGACGGTGCGGCAGAACTCCTCGCCGAGGTCCTTGCGGAGCTGGGCGTAGGGGTTGTCGACGCCGTTGCGGTGGTTCTTCGCCGCGATGGTGCCCAGGACGTCGCCGAGCTTTCCGTTGCCGTCGCCATAGCGCTTGCCGTAGTGCTTCGCGACCTCCGCGAAGAGCCCAGTGAACCCGGTGGTGGAGGCCTTGCCGGCCATGTCGTAGTCCGCGCCGAGCAGGGCCGCGCCCACGACGTCGGCCCCGGCGTGGGTCATCTTTTCGGCGCCGATCACCAGGACGGTCTTCGCGGTGCCGGCAAGCAGGGACTTGGTGCCCTGCTGGAATGCGGCCGAGCCGGAGGCGCAGGCGTTCTCCACCCGAGTGGAGGGTACGTTGGCCAGTTGATCCGAGACCTGCAGTGCGAGGGAGGACGGGAAGGCCAGCGGCATCATGCCGGAGTTGAACTGGCCGAGGTAGATCTCATCGATCTGGCCGGGCTCGATCCCGGCGTTGCCGATCGCCTCGGTGGCGACCTGCACGATCAGGGACTCCAGGGTTTCTTCGCTCAGCTTGCCGAACCGGCTGTGGCCCCAGCCGGTGAGCAGGACGTCCTTGCCGAACTGGTCTTTGAGGCTCATGCCGTCGCTCCTTCAAATTCGAGCGCGACATCGAAATCGGCTTCGGTCTTTTCGCGGATTTCCTCCACGGTGACGCCGGGCGCGAGGCGCGTGAGCGTGAGCTTCCGCCCGCCTGCTTTGTGTTCATTCTTCACAAGGTCGAAGACCGCGAGGTCGCTGATGATGCGGTCCACGCAGCTGAGCCCGGTGAGCGGCAGCGTGCATTCGTTGACGATCTTGGCGCTGCCGTCCTTGGCGTTGTGCTCGGTCAGGACCACGACGCGCGGGGTGCCGGCCACGAGGTCCATGGCGCCTCCCATGCCCTTGACCATCTTGCCGGGGATGGTCCAGTTGGCGAGGTCGCCGGCACCGGAGACCTGCATGGCACCGAGGATCGCGACCTTCACGTGGCCGCCGCGGATCATGCCGAAGGACGTCGCGGAGTCGAAGATGCTGCCGCCGGGCAGGACCGTGACGGTCTGCTTGCCGGCGTTGATCAGGTCCGCGTCTTCCTCGCCCTCGAAGGGGAATGGGCCCATGCCGAGCAGGCCGTTCTCGCTCTGCAGGACAACGCGGACGCCGTCGGGCAGGTTGTTGGCCACCAGCGTGGGGATGCCGATGCCAAGGTTGACGTAGTCGCCGTCGTTCAGTTCTTCGGCCGCGATTGCGGCCATTTCATCTCGGGTCCAGGCCATGGTGGTTCTCCTTGGAAAGTCAGGGTGCAAAGGGTGGGGCGCCAACGCCGGCGCGCCCGGGGTGGGCGGCGCTCGGGCCGGATTAGACGGTGACGGCGGAGGCGGCCTGCGCCGCCGCCGCTTCCGCTGCGGGCCGCGGGCGGACGGTGCGCTGTTCGATGTCCTTGACGCGGCCGCTGGCCTGGACCAGGCGCTGGACGAACACGCCGGGGGTGATGATGTGGTTCGGGTCCAGCTGGCCGGGCTCGACGATCACTTCGGCCTCGGCGACCGTCACGGCTCCCGCGGTAGCCACCACCGGATTGAAGTTCTGCGCGGTATACCGGTAGATCAGGTTGCCGTCGGTGTCGGCCGTGTGGGCGTGAACCAGGGCGACGTCGGCCTTGATGGCGCGCTCCTGGACATAGGTCTCGCCGTCGAACTCCGCCAGCGGCTTGCCTTCGGCGACGAGGGTGCCCACGCCGGTCTTCGTGTAGAACGCCGGGATGCCGGCGCCGCCGGCGCGCAGCCGCTCAGCAAGGGTGCCCTGCGGGGTGAACTCCACCTCCAGCTGGCCGGCGAGGTACTGCTCGGCGAAGAGCTTGTTTTCCCCAACGTAGGACGCGATGACCTTACGGACCTGGCCGCCTTCGATCAGGACCCCGAGGCCCTTGCCGTCCACGCCCATGTTGTTGGAGACGACAGTCAGGTCCTTCACCCCGGAGTCCCGCACCGCCTCGATCAGGTCAGCGGGGATCCCGCTGAGCCCGAAACCGCCGACGGCGAGCGTCATGCCGTCGCGCAGTACGTCCTGCAAAGCGGCCGCTGCCCCGGATTTCACCTTTGACATTGCATCTCCTCATTGAGCTCGTCTTGCTGTCCACCCCGGCAATCCACTTTGTGGACTCCATGTCTGAAGAAGGAGCCTATGGTGTGTCACAGACCACTGTCAACGTGGAGTCTCGCCGCTAACTGGCGGAATTTACAGTGTGGACGCTACCCTTAGGACTATCCATTATGTGGATACCTGATGGTGAAATTGGGTAAAAGCAGCGTGGGAGAAAGCATCATTCAGTTCCGGGCCGACGTGAGGCAAGCAATGAATACAACCCCCGTCCAGGGCGCCCAGGTGGTCAGCCGGGCAGCCGGCCTGCTGCGCCTGGTCGGCCGGAAGCCGGAGGGCTGCCCCCTGGTGGAGCTCGTGCGCGAATCCGGCCTGACACGGCCCACCGTGCACCGGCTGCTGAGCTCGCTCGCGGCCGAGGGGCTGCTGGACCAGGACCCGGGCAGCGGCAACTGGGTCCTGGGACCGGAGATCCTGCTGCTGGGGTCCGTGGCCTCGGCGCGCTTCCCCCTGGAGGACATCGCGAGGCCGAGCCTGCGCCGCCTGGCCGAAGAGACCGGCGAAAGCGCTTTCTTCTCCATCCGCCGCGGCAACGAGACCGTGTGCCTGCTCCGGGAAGAAGGCAGCTTCCCGGTCCGTTCCTTCGTGCTGCACGAGGGGGTGCGGTTCCCGCTGGGCGTCGCCTCCGCCGGCACCGCCATCATGGCCTTCCTGCCGGCACAAGAGCAGGAAGAACTGCTCGCTAACTGGGCAGCCCATGCCGGCAGCTTTGCGGCCGCGCACACCGCAGCACTGGTCAGGGAGAACCTGGAAGCGACGCGGCAGGCCGGCTATTCGGTCAATCCGGGGCTGGTCCTGGAAGGCAGCTGGGGGATGGGTGCGGCGGTCTTCGACCAGCGGGGGCGCCCCGCCTGGGCGCTGTCCCTGACCGGCATCGAACCGCGCTTCCGGGAGGACCGGCGTCCGCAGCTGGGGCGGCTGCTCCTGGAAGAAGCGCACCGGATCTCCACGCTGCTGACCCGCTCGCCAGGCGCCTGACCCTCGTCACGGGCTCCGGTTCGGCTCAGGCTGCCTCGGACAGTTCAACTTGCCGGGCGACTCTTGCGCAGCCGCCGCTTGTGCCAGAAGCTGGCAGCACAGGCCGCAGCGCGTCGAGCCGAAGGAGCAAAGCCCCGTGAAAGACACCAAGATCTCTTTCGATCACTATGGCAGCCCGGACGTCGTCACCGTTGGCGAGGAGAAACCGCCGGTTCCGGGGGAGAACGAGGTCCAGGTGGGAATCCGCGCCGTCGGCGTCAACCCGGTGGACTGGAAAGTCGTTGCCGGCTACCTGAAGCCGTACCTTGCCCTGGACTTCCCTGCAGTTCCCGGCTGTGAGGCGGCAGGAATCGTGACCGCCGTTGGCCCCGGCGTGACCGGCTATGAGGTGGGTGACGACGTCATCTGGAATGGCATTTCCGGGGCCTACCGTGCCGTGGCAAATTTTCCGGTCGACCAGCTGACGCCAAAGCCCGCGGGCATCGATTTTGAGCAGGCGGCATGCGTCGCGATAGCTGGCGGCACAGCGTATTCGGCGCTGGTTCAGCTTGGCATTGGCGTGGGGGACACGGTCCTCATCCACGGCGCAGCGGGCGGGGTCGGCTCTGCGGCAACCCAGATCGCGCGGCACCTCGGCGCCCGGGTCATCGGGACCGCTTCAGAGCAGAACCACGACTATTTGCGCGGCCTCGGCGCCGTGCCTGTGGCCCATGGCGAAGGGCTCGTGGAACGCGTCCGCGCGCTGGGCACCATCACCGCCGTCGTGGACACCTTTGGCGGGGAGGAGACGACGACGGCGACGGTCCATTTGCTCGGCGGCCACGGCGCCGCGGTGACCACAGTGCCTGGAAAGGAGGCCAACGCCGCCGGAATTGCACCGGTCAGGCTGCTGGACGGACGGGTAGCGGAGGCGGCCCGGCTGTCGGCCGGGGGAAAGCTCCGCTTCAGCATCCAGGAGCGGATTCCCCTCACCGATGCGGCCCGGGCACTGGGCATCAGCCGCGCAGGCCATGTCCGGGGCAAACTCGTGCTGATCCCCTAATTGGAACCCCCCGGGGCGAACCTGCAGCCCCGGCCCGGGGCTCCCGGCTCAGGCTATTTCCACCAGGTGTCGAAAATCGTCACCGGGACCGTGCGCTTGTGGCGGGTCCGCAGGTACATCGCCTCGATCCGTTCGGCAGCGGCATCGGGTACGTCACGGCCCTCGAGGTAGTCATCGATCAGGTCGTAGCCGAGGCCGAGTTCGTCCTCGTCGGTGCGGCCTGGCTTGCCGTCCAGCAGATCCGCCGTCGGAACCTTTTCCCAGATCCGGGCCGGTGCGCCGAGTTCCGCCAGCAGGGCGCGGTTCTGGCGCTTGTTAAGGCCGAACAGCGGCAGGATGTCCGCGCCGCCGTCGCCGAACTTGGTGAAGAACCCCGTGACGGACTCGGCGCCGTGATCCGTGCCGATCACCAGGTAGTTGTGCTCGCCGGCCAGGGCGTACTGGGCAATCATCCGGGTCCGGGCCTTGGTGTTGCCCTTGTGGAAATCGGAGATCTCCGTGCCCACGGTCTTCTCGAACTCGTCCTCGAAGCCATCTACTGCGGCCGAGATGTTGAACGTCCATTCGGTCTTGGCGCGCACGAAGTCCAGGGCCGCCTGCGCGTCGTCCTCGTCATGCTGGACGCCGTAGGGCAGCCGCACGGCCACGAAGTTCGCTTCGGTGCCCTCGGCCTCGAGTTCCTCGACCGCCAGCTGGGCCAGCCGCCCGGCCAGGGAGGAGTCCAGGCCGCCCGAGATGCCCAGGACGAAGCCCTTGGTGTGGGTGGCCGCTAAGTATTCCTTCAGGAACGTCACGCGTTTGCGCACCTCCCCGGCAGGGTCGATCCGGGGCTGCACGCCCATTTCCTCGATGATCTTCGCCTGGAGTTCACGCATGCCTCACAGCCTAGTCAGCGGTGTCAACAACGCTCAACTATTGCGTCCGGACCGGCGGCTGACGAGCGGATCCGGCGTCGAAATGGCTTCGGTTCCGGACGGCGGCTACGGTTTCGGACCGTTGCGACTTGGATCCCCGGTGCGCCGGTCCGAATTCGGCGCCCCTGTCCGGAACCGCCGCGAAAACCTCACCACCGGCCGACGCCTGCCCGGTCCTGACTGGGCACCGGGCCGGACGCCGGGCCTATTGAGCCTGCCGCACCGGACCGGTGGAGCCGCGGACCGTGAGATGGGTGGGCATCACGGACCGGCTTCGGGTGCCACCGCCGGCGAGCGGGTTCAGCTGGGCCAGCAGCATGGACACCGCCACGCGGCCGGCCTGCTCGATCGGGGAGGCCATGGTGGACAGCGGCGGATTGCAGAAGTCGGCGCCAAAGATGTCGTCGCAGCCCACAATGCTCATGTCCTGCGGGACGCGGATGCCGCGTTCGCGAAGGCGCTGGAGCATGCCGATGGCGATGAGGTCGTTGAACGCGAGGCAGGCGGTGACCCCGCTGTGGACGGCGGCGTCCGCGGCTGCCGCGCCGGACTGTGTCTTGGGGGCGAACGGACCGAGCCGGCGCACCTCCACGCCGCGTTCCTCGGCAGCCACGGACAACGCGGTCCACCGCCGTTCGCTGGACTGCGACGTCGTCGGGCCGGCCACATAGGCCACCCGGGTGTGCCCCAGCGAGATCAGGTGGTCCAGCGCCTGGCTGGTGCCGGACGGGGTGTCGATCAGGACCGCGGGAACGCCGGGCACGTCACGGTTGATCGCGACCATGGGCATCTTCGCCGCCGCGTTCAGCAGAGCTTCGTCGCTGAGCCGGGATGCGGCAACGATGATGCCGTCGGCGCTCTTGCGCAGCTGCTCCACGGTGCTGGCCTCCACCTCGTCGGATTCTTCCGTGTCCACCAGCAACTGGGTGTGCCCGGCCGCCTTGAGCTGGAGCTGGGTTCCCCTGATGAGGTCGAAGTAGAACGGGTTGGTGATATCCGGAACCAGGACTCCCACCGCGCCCGTGCGCCCGGAACTCAGCGCCTTCGCCTGGCTGTTGGGGGTGTAGTGCAGCCGGGCCGCGGCCGCCTCGATCCGCTGCCGTGTCCTGATGTTGACCCGGTCCGGCGTGGAGAGGGCACGGGAAACCGTGGAGGCCGCCACGCCGCAGAGCGCGGCGATGTCATGGATGGTGGCCGGGCGGTCCACTGCTGCTGGTTGCGTCGTCGCCACGGCGCTCCTCTCTGAACGTGGTGGCCGGGCCGAGGTGGCCGGGGGCGGGTGGCCGGGCTGTGATTGCCGCCACAGGGCCGGTCAGCAAAGCATGCCACAGATTGTCAGAATTTGGCAACCGGTTGTCATTTGAGTGCGGTGATGGCTAGACTGGGGCCCACACCGTTTGTGAACTGCGTCACCGCGCCGGAGCCGGAAGCTGCCCGCGGCGGCCGCGAAACCCAGGAGATCCGCGTGAGCAAAACACCACCCGCAGTCTGGTCGCTGTCAGGCTTCGGCGACGAAATAGATCCGGACCCGGCAGTTCAGGCCGCCGTGCTCCTGGCGCTGGGCGCAAGCCACATCGAGGTCCGCAGCGCCTGGGGCACCAACGTCTCCGAGCTGGAGCCCGCGCAGGTTGCCCGGCTCAAGGAAATCCTGGATGAAAAGGGCCTCAAGGTCTCGGCCGTGGCCAGCCCCATCGGGAAGGTGGACGTGAGCCTGCCGGTGGAGCACGAGCTGGCACGGCTCCGGCAGATCATCTCAGTGGCCAGGGGGCTGGATACACAATACGTCCGCATTTTCTCCTTCTTCCGGGCCGAAGGGCGCAGCGCGGAAGACATCCGCGAGGACGTCCTGGGCCGTATGGGCGCGCTGGCGGCGCTCGCCGCGGAATCCGGCGTCGTGCTCCTGCACGAAAACGAAAAGGGCATCTATGGCGATACCCCGCAGCGCGTGCTGGACATCATGGAATCCGTGAACTCGCCCGCGCTCCGCATCGCGTGGGACAACGCCAACTTCGTCCAGGTGGGCGTCAAGCCCTACACCGAGGGCTATGCCATGCTGCGCCCCTACCTCGAGTACTTCCAGGTCAAGGACGCGCTCGCCACCACCGGGGAAGTGGTCCCCTCCGGTGAGGGCGACGGCGAACTCGACGCCACCATCGCCGCCCTCAAGGCGGACGGTTACGCCGGCTTCGCCTCGCTGGAACCCCACCTGGCCAGCGCCCACGAACTCGGCGGCTTCTCGGGCCCGGCGGCCTTCGGCACCGCGGCCCGCGCCTTTGCCGCGCTGGCCGCGAAAAACCAGATCGAACTCGTGTAATCGGCCTTCTTTAGCAGGCATGCACCACCACTAGGGAAAGAGGGAACTCCGGATGCCAAAAGCGGCAATCATCGGCTGCGGCGACGTGTCGGTCGTTCACTTTGAAGCACTTGCAGGGATGGACAACGCCGAATTGATGGCCGTCTGTGACCCGGATCCGGCACGCCGGGCGGCGGCGCAGGAGGCCCACGGCGTCCCCGGCTTCGCGGACTACCGCGACATGCTCGAGGTGGCAGCTCCCGGCGTCGTGCACATCACCACCCCGCATCACGAACACGCGGCGATCGCGATCGAATGCCTGCGCCGCGGTGTCCACGTGGTGCTGGAAAAGCCCCTGGCGCACACCCTGGCCGAGGGCGAAAGGCTGCTGGCCGCGGCTGCCGACAGCACGGCGAAAATTGCCCTGTGTTTCCAGAACCGCTACAACGCCCCGGTGCAGGAAATGCGCCGACTGCTGGACTCCGGCGAACTGGGCCAGGTGCGGGGGGCCTCGGCCACGGTCATGTGGCACCGGGATGCCGATTACTACCTCAGCCGGCCCTGGCGCGGAAACTGGGCCGAGGGCGGCGGGGGGCTGATGATGAACCAGGCCATCCACACCGTTGACCTGCTGCAATGGCTGGTGGGCGACGTCGTCGCGCTCGCAGGCAGCGCCTCGACCCATGCGCTGGCAGAAACCATCGAGGTGGAGGACACTGCGGAGTTCGCCGCGCTGCACAGCAGCGGGGCGCGCTCCGTCTTCTACGCCACCTTGGCCAACACCGTCAACGCACCAGTCACGCTGGACATCAGCACCGAGAGGGCAACATTGAGCCTGCGCGGGGACCTGACAGTCACTTACGACGACGGGCGCAGCGAGGTGGTGCGGGAACGCACCAAGGGATCGGGCGGCCGGTCCTACTGGGGTGTTTCGCATGCCCTGCTGATCGCAGATTTCTATGCCCGACTGGCGCAGCCTGGCCCGTTCTGGATTGACGCCGCCGAAGGGGCGAAGTCGCTGCGGATCGTGAAGGAACTCTACCGCCAGTCCTACCCCGGCTCTGAGGAAAAAGTGTCCTAACCGAAGCCGCCTCCGCGACCCGGCTCAGGCGCGCGGGCTTCCGTTGCGCTTTCTTTTCCACTGCGAACGTCGTGCCTGCGCACTGCGTGCGCTCGCAGGTGCACCGTCGTGCTCCGTCCAAGTGCCCGGCAACACCCCTGATCGCAATAATTCAAAAAGTAATGACAACCGGTTGCCAGATGTGGCAACCCAACGTACGCTGAACCCACAAGCGGCAATGTGGCACAAGCCACATTGCCGCCGCCATGGTCCGTGCAGCGGACCTCGTCAATGATCCAAAGGAGCCAACAATGAAGTTCGGTCCCAAGGCAGCAGCTGCTGCCCTCATCCTCAGCGCATCCCTCGCGCTCACCGCCTGCGGCGGCGGTGCCGCAGCAGGCGGCGCAGGCACCACAGCCACGTCCCTCACGCTCGGCACCATCCAGGATGTCCGGTCCTGGGATCCGGCCCAGGCCCATGTGGGCCATATCCTCCAGCCGTACCAGGCCGTCTACGACACCCTGATCCTGCGCGAGCCGGACGGAAAGCTCAGCCCCATGCTGGCGACGGCCTGGAAGTACAACGCAGCAAACACCAAACTGACGGTGGACCTGCGCTCGGACGTCACCTTCAGCGACGGAGCAAAGTTCGACGCCGAGGCTGCCAAGGCCAACATGGACCACTTCAAGACGGCCAATGGTCCGCAGATGGCCCAGCTCAATGCCGTCAAGGACGTGGCCGTTGTGGACGCCGATACCATCGACATCAACCTCAGCACCCCGGACCCGGCCCTCGAGTACTTCCTCAGCCAGGCGGCCGGCCTGATGGGCAGCCCCAAGGCGCTCGGCACCGAGGGCATCAAGACCGAGCCGGTGGGCTCCGGGCCCTACGTGATGGACAAGGCCGCGTCGGTCAAGGACTCCCAGACCGTGTTCACCGCCCGGAAGGACTACTGGAACAAGGATCTGCAGAAGTACTCCAAGCTGACCTTCAAGATCCTGACCGACCCCACCGCCCGCACCAACGCCCTGGTCTCCGGCCAGGTGGACGCCACACTCCTGGACCCCAAGAACGGCAAGCAGGCCGAAGGCGCCAAGATGAAGCTGGCCGCCAACGAGGTGGACTGGCAGGGGCTGCTCCTCCTGGACCGTGACGGTGCCAAGAACCCCGCACTGCAGAACGTCAAGGTCCGCCAGGCCATCAACTACGCCTTTGACCGCAAGACCATCCTCGACCAGGTCCTGTTGGGCCAGGGCACCCCGACGTCCCAGCCGTTCGGCAAGGCCAGCGGCGCCTGGACCGAAGAACTGGAGAACTACTACAGCTACGATCCGGCCAAGGCCAAGCAGCTCCTCAAGGAAGCCGGCTATGAAAACGGCGTGACCCTGGAAGTCCCCAGCATCCCCGACTTCCAGACTCAGATTTCCGTGGTCCAGCAGCAGCTGGCAGACGTCGGTATCACCCTGAAGATTGGCGCCGCGCTCACCAACACCTTCACCTCCGATGTGGCTGGACAGAAGTACACCACCATGTACTTCTCCCTCTTCCAAGGCCAGCCGACAGTTGCCATCAACCAGATCATCTCCACCAAGGCGCTCTACAACCCGTTCAAGAACGCGTCGCCGGAGCTCGACGCCAAGATTGACGCCGTGCGCAACGGCGGGGCTGACGCGGGCAAGCTGGCCCAGGAAGTGAACAAGTACGTGGTGGAGCAGGCCTGGTTCGCGCCGCTGTTCCGCGTCAACCAGATGTACTACCACAACGCCAAGGTCGACGTCACACCCCAGATCCAGCAGGCCGTTCCGTCCATTTACAACTACTCACCCGCCAAGTAGGACACCATGATCAGGTTCATTGCGAAACGACTGGGCAGCGGGCTGGTGGTGCTGCTTGTTGTCTCGGCGCTCACCTTCTTCCTGCTCTATATGTCCAGCGGGAGCATCGCCAGGAACATCCTGGGCGATCAGGCCACCGCTGAGCAGGTGGCGATGAAAGAACACGAGCTGGGGCTGGACCAGCCCCTGCTGACCCGCTACTTTGCCTGGGTGGCCGATGCCCTCAGCGGAAACCTGGGTGCCTCCTGGTTCTCCTCGGAACCGGTGGCCAACTCCCTGGCCAGCCGAATTCCGGTGACCATGACCATGGTTTTCGCCGCAATGATCCTGATCGCAATTTGTGCCGCACTCATCGGTGTCATCGCCGCGGTCAAGCGCGGCTGGGTGGACAGGGTGGTCCAGGTTGGCGCCATCATCGGCGACTCCGTTCCGGGGTTCGTGATCGGCGTCGTCCTGGTCACCATCCTGGCCATCCAGTTGGGCCTGTTCCCGGCCACCAGCACCATTTCCCCGGATTCCGGGGCCGACGCGTGGGTCTATTCCATGTCGCTTCCGGTGATAGCCCTGCTGATCAACGGCGTCACCGGGGGCGCGCAGCAGATCCGCAGCGCCGTCATCAAACAACTCGAGCGGGACTATGTCCGCACCCTGCGCAGTCGCGGGATCGGCGAGCGGGAAATCCTGTTCAAGCACGTCCTGCGCAGCGCCGCGCCGGCCGGCCTGACGGTGCTGAGCCTGCAGCTGATCGGCATGCTGGGCGGCGTGGTGATCATCGAGCAGATCTTCGCCCTTCCCGGCATGGGTCCGATGGCGGTCGCCGCCACAGGCCAGTCGGATCTTCCGGTGGTGATGGGCGTCGTGATGTACACGGTGGTCGTCGTCATTGTGGTGAACCTGCTGGTGGACATCCTCAATGGCTGGCTCAACCCGAAAGTACGTGTGTCATGAACAATTCTTCCGAAGAAGCCGCCGCAACCGCGGCATCCGCCGCCATTCCGATTCACCCCGGCCAGAGCGGCACCGTGGTCCGGTCCACCGTCATCCGGCGCCTGTTCAGGAACCCGCTGGGCATCGTTGCCATGACCATCCTGCTGGCGATCTCGCTCCTGGCGGTACTCGCCCCGGTCCTGGCGCCCTTCGAGCAGAACTACGCCAACATCGCCAAGACCCTCGCCGCCCCGGACTCCGTAAACATCCTCGGAACGGACAGCGCCGGGCGCGATGTCTGGAGCCGGCTCCTGTACGGCGCGCAGCTGACGCTGCTTTCCGCCCTGCTCTGCGCGGGCGTGGCCATTGCCATCGGCCTGCCGTCCGGCCTGGTCGCCGGGTACTACGCCGGCAAATTCGAGGCAGTCTCCAACTGGGTGGTCGGCATCCTCATGAGCCTCCCCGGGCTGATCGTGCTGCTGACCATCCGGGCGGCCTTCGGCCCTTCGGTCTGGATGTCCATGATCGCCTTCGGCATCCTGATCAGCCCGTCCTACTTCCGGCTGACCCGCACGGCCGTCCAGTCGGTGCGCAACGAGCTCTATGTCGACGCCGCACGGGTCTCCGGGCTGTCCGCCCTCAGCATCATCGCCCGCCACATCTTCTCCGTGGTCCGCGCCCCCATCATCATCCAGACCGCGGCGATCGCCGGCGTGGCCATCGCCATTCAGTCCGGTCTGGAATTCCTCGGCCTGGGCGACCCCACCAAGGCCACCTGGGGCGTGATGCTCTCGGAGGGCTTCAAGAACGTCTACCTCACTCCCACGCTGCTCTTCTGGCCGGCACTGGCCATGGCGCTGACCATCGGCGGCCTGGTCCTGCTGGGCAACGCCATCCGCGATGCCCTTGAAGACGGCGAAAAGATCAAGCCCCGCAAGAAGAAGGCCATGCGGGAAAGTTCGACGGCGCCGGCCGCCGTGCGCCCGTCGCGCAAGTCCGTGGCCGCCGTCGACCCCGGAACCGAACACCACCTGGTCAAGGTGACCAATCTCGGCGTCGGCTATCCGCAGGCAGACGGCTCCATCAAGAAGGTCGTCGACGACGTTTCCTTCCACGTGGACCGCGGCGAGATCCTGGGCATCGTGGGCGAATCCGGTTCGGGCAAGTCCCAGACCGCCTTCTCCATCCTGGGGCTGCTGCCGGACAATGCCCGCATCGTGGCCGGCTCCATCCAGTTCGACGGCAAGTACACCGTTGCCCCGGGCGAGGAACGCGTCAGCCAGGAGCGACTGTCCAAACTGCGCGGCAGACGGATTTCCTACATCCCGCAGGAGCCCATGAGCAACCTGGACCCGGCCTTCACCATCGGCTACCAGCTCGTGACACCCATGCTCCGCGTCCTCGGCATCTCCAAGGCCGAGGCCAGGAGGCGGGCATTGAAGCTGCTCACCGACGTCGGAATCGCCAACCCCGAACGGACCTTCAACGCCTACCCGCACGAAGTCTCCGGCGGCATGGCCCAGCGCGTCCTGATCGCCGGCGCCATCAGCTGCGAACCGGACCTGGTGATTGCCGATGAGCCCACCACGGCCCTGGATGTCACGGTGCAGGCGGACGTGCTGGACCTGCTGCGCGAGCTCCAGCAGCGCCTGAACATCGGCGTCATCCTGGTGACCCACAACTTCGGGGTGGTGGCGGACCTCTGCGACCGTGTGGCCGTCATGCAGAACGGCCGGCTCGTGGAGGAAGGATCCGTCCGCGACATCCTGCGCAATCCGCAGGAGCCTTACACGCAAACGCTCCTGGCATCGATGCTTGAGGGCAAGGAACCCATGTCCATGCTCGTTTCCACCGGCCAGAAGGAGCCAGTCGCATGAGCCCCACCGACAGCGCTCCGCTGCTCGCGGTAGACCAACTGATCGTCGAGTACCCCAGCAAGAAGTTCCGGGCCAAGCCCTTCCGCGCCCTGACGGACATCAACATCACCATCGGCCGCGGCGAAACCCTCGGCCTGGTGGGGGAGTCCGGTTCCGGCAAGACCACCCTGGGCCGCGCCATCCTGGGGCTGGCCCCGGTGACCGGCGGGAAGCTCAGCTTCGACGGCAAGGACATCAGCCGCGCCACCCGCAAGGACCGGCGGGTCCTGAGCCGTGACCTGCAGGTGGTGTTCCAGGATCCCTACACCTCGCTGAACCCCGCCCTGGAGATCGGCGACATCCTCGCCGAACCACTGGGTGTGCAGGGCATGGACGCCGCGGCGGCCAAAAAGCGTGTGAGGGAACTGCTGGACCAGGTGGGTCTGCCCGCCGACGCCATCAACCGGCTGCCGCGCGAATTCAGCGGCGGACAGCGCCAGCGCGTGGCGATCGCCCGCGCCCTGGCCCTCTCGCCCAAGCTGATCGTCTGCGATGAGCCGGTCAGTGCCCTGGACCTCTCCACCCAGGCCCGGGTGCTGGACCTGTTCCTGCAGATCCAGAAGGACACCGGTGTGTCCTACCTCTTCGTCTCCCACGACCTCGACGTCGTCCGGCACATCAGCCACCGCGTCGCCGTGATGTACCACGGGGAGATCGTCGAACAAGGCCCGGCCGGCGTCGTCACCACCGACCCCGACCACCCCTACACCCAGCGGCTGCTGCTCGCCTCCCCGGTCCCGGACCCGGACCGGCAGGAACAGCGCCGCGCGGACCGGCACCGCTTGCTCGAGACGCAGCGCATGCAGCACGAACAAGCGGGCGCCCTCGCCTGAGGCCACCCGCGCCGTCAGGCAGAACGGCCGGCGCCCTGGCGGCAGCACCTAACCGGCAACGAGGGCCCTTGCGGGTCCGTAACACCACGGAGGAATACAGTGGCCAAAATTGGCGTACAAGCGATGATGCTGAAAGACAGCTTCGCCGAAGTGGGGGCGTTCGAGACGCTCCGCAAGGTGAGCGCGATCGGATACAACGCCGTCGAGATCTCCCAGATCCCGATGACCCCGGAGAACGTCGCCGAGCTGGACCGCGCCCGGAGCGAACTGGGCATGGACATCGCGGCACTGTCCGTCGCGATGGAGACTCCCAAGGGCCGTCCCGGGGACTCCCTGGCGGAGCACTTCGACAAGATCGTGGCGGACGCCAAACGCCTGGACTCCAGCCTCCTGCGGATCGGCATGCTGCCGTTCCCGGCCATGAAGTCAATCGCGGCAGTCGTTGATTTCGCCAAGGAGGCCAACGAGTACGCGCAGCGCCTGCAGGAACAGGGCCTGAGCCTGTATTACCACAACCACCACATCGAGTTCGCGAAGTTCGACGGCAAATTCATGCTGGACATCATTGCCGAGAACTCCCCGGCCATGGGCATGGAAATCGATGTGCACTGGGTGCAGCGCGGCGGCCTGGACCCGGTCCGGACGCTGCAGAAGTACGCCGGCCGCACGGCCATGGTCCATCTGAAGGACTACCGGATCGGAGAACTGCCGGAGTCCTCGTTCGGGCTCCTGGATTCCGGGGACATCATGGGCTTCATGACCGAGTTCAAGAATGTGGTCCAGTTCGCTGAAGTGGGCGAAGGCAACCTGGACTTCGCATCCATTGTTCCGGCCGCCCAGGCCGCCGGCGCCCGGTACCTGCTCGTGGAGCAGGACGAACTCTACGGGCGCACCGTCTGGGACGCGCTGCAGACCTCCCACGACAACCTGATGGCGCTCGGCCACGCCGAACTTTTCTAACCCACCCCCACTGACTACGGAGAACCACCACATGAGCAAGCAAGTACGCCTGGGCATCATCGGCCTGGGCCAGCAGGGCGGCGCCTACGCCCAGTTCATCACCGACGGCCTGGTCCCGAACATGGTGATCGGCGCCATCTGCGACACCGACCCCGCGAAAAAGGAACTGGCGGCCGCCAAGTACCCCGACGCGCCCTTCTACGACGACTACATCACGATGCTGGAAAGCGGCGACGTCGATGCGGTCGTGACGTGCGTGCCGCACTTCCTGCACCCGGAAATGGGGATCGAGACCCTCAAGCGCAACATCCACGCCCTCGTGGAGAAGCCGGCCGGCGTCTACACCAAGCAGGTCAGGGAGCTCAACGAATTTGCCGCGGGCAAGCCCGAGCTGTCCTTCGCCATCATGTTCAACCAGCGCAACAACCCGCTGTACCAGAAGCTGAAGGAGATCGTCGACGGCGGCGAGATCGGCGGCATCCGCCGCACCAACTGGATCATCACCAACTGGTGGCGACCGCAGGGCTATTACAATTCCAGCGAATGGCGTGCCACGTGGGGCGGCGAGGGCGGCGGCGTTCTGGTCAACCAGGCCCCGCACCAGCTGGACCTGTGGCAGTGGATCTGCGGCGTGCCGAAGTCCGTCTACGCCAAAGTCGCCTACGGCTTCCGCCGCGACATCGCCGTGGAGGACGAAGTCACGGCCGTCGTGGACTACGGCAACGGCGCCACGGGCGTCTTCGTCACCGCGACGCACGACCTCGTGGGAACCGACCGCTTCGAGATCCTGGGCGACCAGGGCAAGATCGTGGTGGAGAACAGCAAGACCGCCACCGTGACCCGCCTGAAGAAGCCCGAGCGTGAACTCAGCGACGGCATGGGCATGGACGATGTCCGCAGACTCTTCATGGGCGAGCTCAATCCCGGCGAGTACTACACCACCGAGGTCATCGAGTTCGAGTCCGCCTGGGGCGCGCAGCACTCCGGCGTCCTGGCGAACTTCGCCGCCAACATCCTGGACGGCACGCCGCTGCTGGCCCCGGGATCGGACGGCATCAAGGGTGTCCGGCTGGCCAACGCCATCCACCTCTCGAGCTGGACCGGCACGGAAGTGGCGCTGGACTTCGACGAGGACGAGTTCCTCGCCGAGCTGAACAAGCGCATCGCGGACGAGGGCAAGTTCGCCGAGCGCTCCTAGCCCGCCCCGCCCCGCCGCAGCAGGGGCCGTTTTGAGCACTCAAAACGGCCTCCGCTGGGGGCTGGTTGGGTTGTTTCCTCGTTAGGATGGGGCGGTGACTGAACCCAAGACGCCGGACGCTGCCGCAACAACAGACCCGGCCAAGAAGCACTCCCGGTCCGGAAAGTCCCACGCCACCATCTACGACATTGCCAAGGTTGCCGGCGTCAATCCTTCGACCGTCTCACGGGCGCTGAGCAAGCCCGGCCGGGTCAGCGCCAAGACGCAGAAACTCATCGAGGACGCGGCCGCCGAGCTGAACTACCAGGTCAATCCGTTCGCCCGCGCGCTGCCCACCGGCCGCACCAACACCTTCGGCCTGATCGTCGCGGACATCACCAACCCCACGTTTTTCGACATCATCCGCGGGGCGGAAACGACCGCCACGCTGCGGGACTACACCCTGGTGCTGGCCGAGTCGGCCGAGTCCGGCGTCACCGAACTGACGGCAGCACGCCGGATGATGGCCACCGTGGACGGCCTCATCCTGGCCAGCCCCCGCATGGACGACGACGACATCCGCGCCATCGCCCGGGACAAGCCGGTGGTGGTCATCAACCGCGAGGTCGACGGCGTGCCGTGCGTGGTTCCCGACGTCAACAAGGGCATCAGCGAGGCAGTCCGCAGCCTGGCCGCCAACGGGCACCACAAGGTTGCCTTTGTTGCCGGGCCGCCGCAGTCCTGGATGTCCGCGCGCCGCTGGGAAGGCGTGCAGGCGGCCTGCGAGTGGTCCCGGCTCGAAGCCGTGCGGCTGGAATCCACCAAACCCACGGTCGACGGCGGCCGCCAGGTGGCGCGCGACGTCCGGGCAAGCGGCGCCACGGCGGTGCTGACCTACAACGACCTCCTGGCCATCGGGCTCATGCAGGAACTCCAGGCCGCCGGCATGGTGGTCCCGGACCAGATCAGCATCGTGGGCTTCGACGACATCTTCGGCGCGGACTTCACCACGCCACCGCTCACCACCGTGCGCTCGCCGCTGGGGGAGTGCGGCTCCGGCGCCGCGACGCTGCTCCTTGATCTGCTGCATGGTGCGGGGGAACCGGCCGCCACGCTGCGCGTCGAGACGGAGCTGGTGCTGCGCGGCTCGAGCGGGCGGCTGCTGCCCGCGGGCTAGCCACACCTGTGAGGCCATCCGCAACTTGATGGCAATTATTGGCAACCGGTTGACAAATGCCGGAGGCAAGCCGGACCATTGATCTATGTCACAGTCGATTGCCGCCAACCCAGACCGGCTTCTGCCCGCGGATCCCGGAACGCGCAGCATTGCGCGCGACCTCCTCCAGTGCGTCCAGGACCTCCCCATCATTTCCCCGCACGGGCACGTTGACGCCGCCGTCATCGAGCACAACAGCCCCTTCCCGGACCCGGCAGCGCTGCTGGTCAGCCCGGACCACTACGTCACCCGGCTGATCCACGCCAGCGGCGTCCCGCTGGACCGGCTCCGGGGCTCGGCCGCGGCCGAACCGGACTCCCGCACGGTCTGGCGCGAGTTCTGCAAGGCCTGGCCGCTCTTCGAAGGCACAGCCTCCGGCTACTGGCTCCGCACCCAGTTCAGCAGCGTCTTCGGCCTCCGGCAGGAGATCAGCGCCGAGACCGCCGACGCCAGCTACGACGCGATCTCCGCCAAGCTGCTGGAGCCCGGCTTCCGTCCCCGCCAGCTCTTCAAGGACTTCAACATCGAGGTGCTGGCCACCACCGACGACCCCCTGGACAGCCTCGCCAGCCACGCGGCGATCGCCGAGGACCCCACCTTCCACGGCCGCGTCCTGCCCACCTTCCGCCCCGATGCCTACCTCAACATCGCGCACCCCACGTGGTCCGCGAACGTTGACCGGCTCATCTCGGCAGCGGGCGACGGTGCCACCGGCTATGCCGGCTACCTCACCGCCCTGGAAAACCGGCGCCGCTACTTCGTGGACCACGGCGCGGTCTCGGCCGACCACGGCGTCCGCACACCGGCAACGCTCAAGCTCGACGCCGGCGATGCGGCCAGGCTGTTCGACCGCGCCCGCTCGGGCCAGGCCACGGCGGCCGACCGCGACGACTTCGAGGCCCACATGATGTACCAGATGGCACGGATGTCCGTGGAGGACGGCCTGGTCATGACCATCCACCCGGGGTCCTACCGCAACCACCACGAACCCACCTTCAACGCCTTCGGCGCCGACACCGGCCACGACATCCCGTTCGCCGTCAACTACACCGAGGCGATCCGTCCGCTGCTGCAGGACTTCGGCACCGCCAAGGACTTCCACCTGGTGCTCTTCACCCTCGATGAGACCGTGTTCTCCCGCGAACTCGCGCCGCTGGCGGGTTTCTACCCGTCGGTCTACCTCGGTGCCCCGTGGTGGTTCCTGGACGCGCCCGACGCCATGCTGCGTTTCCGCTCGGCCGTGACCGAAACCGCAGGATTCTCCCGCTCGTCCGGCTTCATCGACGACACCCGGGCCTTCTGCTCCATCCCCGCGCGCCACGATGCCTCCCGCCGGATCGAGGCCTCCTTCCTGGCCAGGCTGGTCGCGGAGCACCGCGTCAGCGAGGACCGCGCCCATGAACTGATCGTCGACGTCGTGGACGGCTCACCCCGACGGGTGTTCAAACTGTGAGCGCCGAACTGACATCCGCACAGGAATCCGAGGTCGAGGCCGCCGTGGAACTTCCCCAACTGAGCCGCCGCCTGCGTCCCGGTGCGACGGCGCCTGTGCGGATCGTCCATCTGGGGCTGGGCGCCTTCCACCGCTCGCACCAGGGCTGGTACACCCACCAGGCGTCCGACGCAGCGGACTGGGGCATTGCCGCCTTTACCGGACGCCGCCCCGACGCCGCCCTGGCGCTGGCCGAACAGGACGGGCTCTACACGATCGTGAACCGGGCCGACGGCGGCGACACCTTCACCGTTGTCAGCAGCATCGTCGAAGCCGTGGACGGGGCGGATGTCCAGCGCCTGGCGGAGCTGGTTGCCGCGCCGGCCACCGCGGTGATCACCCTGACCATCACCGAGGCGGCCTACCGGCTCCGCGCCGACGGGCAGCTTGACCGCTCCGCGCCCGACGTCGCCGCCGACCTTGCGCTGCTGGCGTCCGGCAGCGCCAACCCGGCGACGCCGCTGGGCCGGCTGGTGCTGGCCCTCGCCGCCCGCCGGGCTGCCGGGGCGGGACCACTCGCCGTCGTCTGCTGCGACAACCTTTCCAACAACGGCACCGTCGCGCACAATGCCGTGGCAGGCATGGCCGGGGCGTGGGACGCTGGCCTGGCCGGATGGATCGACGCCAACGTCAGCTTCGTCAGCACCTCGGTTGACCGCATCACTCCCCGCACCACGGCCGCGGACATCGCCGCCGTCCAGGCCGCGTGCGGCTACCGCGACAATTCGCCCGTGGTGGCCGAGCCCTTCTCCAACTGGGTGCTCAGCGGGGAGTTCCCCGCCGGGCGGCCGCGCTGGGAAGACGCCGGAGCCGTGTTCGTCGCCGAGATCGAACCGTACGAAAACCGCAAACTCTGGCTCCTGAACGGCGCGCACTCGCTGCTGGCCTACGCCGGCCAGCTGCGCGGCCACACCACCGTGTCCGAGGCCCTGGCAGACCCGCTGTGCCTGCGGGCCATTGAAAGCTTTTGGGACGAGGCGGAGGCAAATCTGTCCGGGCCGGCGGGACATGCCGCCGAGCTGCAGATCCCGGCCTACCGCGCCGCCCTGCTGGAGCGATTCGGCAACGCCCGGATTGCCCACCACCTCGCACAGATCGCCATGGACGGCAGCACGAAGCTGCGGATGCGCGCCGTTCCGGTGCTGCGGGCCGAGCGTGCCGTGGGCAGGCCCGGCGCGGCGGCCGCGCTCATGATTGCCGCCTGGATGGACTACAGCGCCGCCTCGGCCGCGCTCCAGGATCCGCTGGCCGAGGAGGCAGCCGCAGCCAACCGGCTCGCGGGCGCCGAGCGGACCCGTGCCCTGTTGGCCTTGGTGGATCCGGCCCTGGCCGGTGACCGTTCCGTCGTGGACCTCATTGAAAGCTTGCGCGGAACGTTCGGGGAGCAGGCTGTCTCCCCGTAACGCCCTGCGTGCAAGCAGTGCTGCCCGGCTCCCGGATCATCGGGAGCCGGGCAGCAGTGTTTCAATGAACAGCGGAGTTTCAATGAACTTTCAACAAAATGATGGCAACCGCTTGCCATTTGATTGCCAAGTGATTAGGATTACAGCAAGAGCACAAACCGGCCCCGCAGCCGGACCCTAAAAACCCTCCCCGGCACTGCCCGCAAAGACGCGATAGGACCTCCCCAATGCTCAAGCCCCAGGCCAGCGAAACCCGCGAGATCGTCAACCTCGACGGCCTGTACCGCTTCAAGGTCGACCATGACCGCTCCGGCCACCGGGACGAATGGTTCAAGGCGCCCCTGGAAACCGGACTGGAAATGGGCGTCCCGGCCAGCTACAACGACGTCTTCCCCGACAAGGCTGTCCGGGACCACGTGGGCTACGTCTGGTACCAGCGCGACGTCCGCGTCCCGCGCGGCTGGGCAGGGGAGCGCATCCACGTCCGCCTCGACTCCGCCACCCACGAAGGCATGGTGTGGGTCGACGACACCCTGGTGGCCCAGCACACCGGCGGCTACATGCCGTTCAGCGCGGACATCACGGACCATGTGACACCCGGACAGGCCTTCCGCCTGACGGTCTCGGTCAACAACGAGCTCACGCAGGCCACCATCCCGCCCGGGACCATCACCGTCACCGGGGACGGCCGCCGCCAGCAGAGCTACCTCCACGATTTCTACAACTACGCCGGCCTGCACCGCAGCCTCTGGCTCTTCAGCACCCCCGCCGTCACGGTCGATGACATCACCGTCGTCACCGGCTTCGAAGGAACCGCCGGCAGCGTCGACTACACGATTGCCACCGCCGGCGGGACCGGCACCGAAACGGTCACCGTTTCCCTCCGCGACGCCGACGGCGTCGAGGTCGCCCGCGCCGACGGCGCCCGCGGCACCCTGGCGGTCGCCGACGTCGTGCTCTGGAAGCCCGGCGCGGCCTACCTGTACAGCCTCACCGCGCAGATTTGGGACGGCGGCCGGCTGCTGGACAGCTACACCCTGCCGGTCGGCGTCCGCACCGTGGAAGTCAGCGGCAAGGAATTCCTCATCAACGGCGAACCGTTCTACTTCACCGGCTTCGGCATGCACGAGGACCACGTAGCCATCGGCAAGGGCCACAGCAACGCCCAGATGGTCAACGACTTCCAGCTCCTGGACTGGGTGGGCGCCAACTCGTTCCGGACCTCGCACTACCCCTACGCCGAGGAAGTCATGGAGTTCGCGGACCGGCACGGCATCGTCGTGATCGACGAAACCGCCGCCGTCGGGCTGCACCTGGGCTTCGGCGCCGTCTTCGGCGGCATCGCCAGGAAGACCTACATCGAGGGCGGAGTGGACGCCAATACCGCCGCCAACCACCGGCAGGCGATTACCGAACTCGTCGCCCGCGACAAGAACCACCCCTCCGTCGTGATCTGGTCGATCGCCAACGAACCCAACGGTTCCGAGGAGGGCGCCCGCGAGTACTTCGCACCCCTCGCGGAGCTGACCCGCAGCCTGGACCCCACCCGGCCCGTCGGCTACGTCAACGTCCTGTTCGACACCCCGGACAAGGAACTGCTCGGGGACCTGTTCGACGTGATCATGCTCAACCGCTACTACGGCTGGTACGTCGATAACGGCGACCTCGAAACCGCCGAGCAGCACCTCGAGAAGGAGCTGCGCGAGTGGGAAGCCAAGTACGGCAAGCCCATGATCATGACCGAGTACGGACCGGACACCATGCCCGGCTTCCACTCCATCTATGAACAGCCCTGGAGCGAGGAATACCAGGCAGCGTTCCTGGCCATGTACCACCGGGTCTTCGACCGGGTCGACGCCATGGTCGGTGAACAGGTCTGGAACTTCGCGGACTTCCAGACCTCCAACGGCATCATGCGCGTTGACGGCAACAAGAAGGGCGTCTTCACCCGGGACAGGCGGCCCAAACCCGCCGCCTATGCCCTGCGCCAGCGGTGGACGGCACTGGCCGGCACCAAGAACAGCACCTCCAAGGCGTAGGCCTCACCGCACATTTTTTGCCGGACCCAGGTCCGGCAACGGGTAAAGGAGCCCAATCATGAAAAAGCTGAACAAGCTCAGCATCGTCGGCTATGGCGCCGGCGACGCCGCAAACAATCTCGCCTTCACCACCGCCACCATGTTCCTGCTCGTGTACTACACGGATGTGGCCGGGATCTCCGCCGCGGCCGCCGGCACCCTGCTGCTGGTGGTGCGGATCTTCGACGCCTTCGCCGACGTCTTCGCCGGCCGCGTGGTGGACCGGACCTACAGCAAGCGGTTCGGCAAGTTCCGTCCGTTCATCATGTTCGGTTCCATCCCGTTGCTGCTGCTGAGCGTGGCCACCTTCTCCATCCCTGAGCTCGGCGAATCCGGCACCCTGCTCTACGCCTACGTCACGTACGCAGCCCTGGGCCTGGCCTACAGCCTGGTCAACATCCCCTACGGCTCCCTCGCCGGCGCCATGACCCAGGACCCCGCGGAACGCGCCAAGCTCGGCTCCGCCCGGATGATCGGCGGAATGCTGGTCGGCTCCGCCCTTGGCATCTTCGTGGCCCCTTTGATCAAACCGGGCGCCAACCTGCAGGCAACGTTCACCACCATCACCCTGGTCTTCGTCGTCATCGGCGCGGCCCTGTACCTCTTCACCGTCCTGACCGCCAAGGAACGGGTCCACCGCGCCGTCCCCAACGTCACGTTCAAGCAGAGCATGGACACCCTCAAGGGCAACAGGCCGCTGCTGATGCTGTGCGTGAGTTCCTTCTTCTTCCTGACCGGCTACTTGGCCCTCACCTCGGTCCAGCTGTACTACCTCCGCGATGTCCTGGGCCGGCTGGACCTGTACCCCGTACTGTCCATCACCCAGCTCGTCCTCACCTTCGTGCTGGCCGGGTTCATGCCGAAGCTGGTCCGGAACCTTGGCAAGAAGCGCGTCTACATCTTCTCCTCGCTGCTCACGGTCATTGGCGGCGCCATCGTTTTCTTCACCCCGGCAAGCCAGGTCTGGATCGGATTCACCGGCCTGGTCATCAGCCTCGTGGGCGTGCTGGCGGTCAACATCGTCGTGTGGGCGCTCGAGGCCGACACCGTGGAGTACGGCGAATGGAAGACCGGAGTCCGGACCGAGGGCATCACCTACGCGTTGTTCTCCTTCACCCGCAAGACCGGACAGGCCGTCGGCGGTGCGCTCGCCGCCTACGCCCTGGCCCTGGGCGGCTACAAGTCCGGCGCCGTCCAGACGCCCGACGCCGTCTTCGGCATCCAGATCGCCGCAGGCGCCCTGCCGGCCGTCATGACCATCCTGGCCGTGCTCGTCATGGCCAAGTACACGCTTACCGATGCCATGCACGCCCGGATCCTCACCGAGATCCAGGTCCGCCGCACCGGCGGCGACGGTTCTTCGGCCGGCGTCCGGCCGTCCGGCACCGCCGACGGTGCCCCCACCGTTCCGGCCGGCGCCGCGCCGCTGGCGCCGGGCAACTAAGACACCCCCTGTAAGAGCAGAAAAGGACCTGTTGTGAAAATCATTGCCGCTGAAGTGTTCGTCACCAGCCCCTCCCGGAACTTCGTGACCCTGCGGATCACCACCGAGGACGGCATGACCGGGATCGGGGACGCGACCCTGAACGGGCGCGAGCTCGCCGTGGCCGCCTATTTGAAGGAGCACGTCGCGCAGCTGCTGATCGGCAAGGACCCGCACCGGATCGAGGACACCTGGCAGTTCCTGTACCGGTCCTCGTACTGGCGC